>CAYNVN010000082.1:0-24552 GCA_964400655.1 uncultured Lentimicrobiaceae bacterium | reverse complement strand
TCATTACCGCTTTCCATACATACACGCCGGCAGGCACTTCCGCTCCGTTATACGTTCCGTCCCACCCTTCCGATGCATCATCGGTTGAAAATATCATCTTTCCCCAACGGTCGAACACCATTAACTCAAACTCGGCCAGCGACTGGGTAATACCAATTACTTTAAACTGATTGTTGCCGTCAATTGTACTTCCCGGTTTAAAAGCATTGGGAAAATAGAGGTCAGAAAACTTTACATAAACCGATGCACTGTTCTTGCAACAATTGGTATCTACCACCATAACGCTGTAAAGGCCTTCCGACAACACATTCAAATACCTGTCGGTGGAGCCGTCACTCCAGTAATAATAATCATATTCGCCCGCATCCAGTTTTATGGATGAATTTGGCAACAGATAAATGGTATCGGTAGTAGCCAGTTGCACATCCGGCAACGGGTGTATTGTAACGGAATCTTTAAAAACATACTGATCACCATTGTAATTCTCCGTTAGTTCAATACCATATTTCCCCGGTTTACTAAAAACATATTGGGGACTTAAACCATCGGTAATTTCATTTCCATCAGGGTCGATGGTACTAAAATTCCATTCTGCCGTATTAATGTTTGCCGTATTTCTGATGATAAAATTGGTGGTATCCTTATAACACTGATGCAGACTCCAAAAATGCGGAATATCCAGAAAATCATTAGGAAAAGCGGGCAAACCCGAATAGCTGTTACCATTACTCAAATTGAACTCGGCATCGGGTGTTCCGTCAAGGTTATTATAATTGCATTTATCCGCAGGCCTGTCGGGATTATAAATTACGGCAACACTGTTGTAATGGTCGCCGGGCTGCATGCCTTTGTAAAACTTCGAAACATATATTTTTCCATCGGGAGCCAGTTGTAACGCGCCAAACAACACTTCGTTACCGGCCGTAACTTCCATACTTGCCACAACATAAGGGTTAACAAAAGGGTTTGATTGAGAGAGGTCGAACTGATAGATATAATTTGTTGAGTTGTCAAGCGGCGATGTGGAAACATATAACTTAGAACCGTCGGGTGAAAATGCTACACCATAAGGCCCTTTAATCACACCCGGAGTGCTGTTTACGGCATTGCTGAGTTTTCCGGTTGCATTATCAAAATCAAACAACTCCACATAACCATCGTAGTTTATCACCTGAGCCAGTTTTTTACCGTTTGGAGAAACAACCATGTATCCCGCTTCGTTATTAAAAGTAGGATAATCGTTTTCAATATAATCCTCTTTTAAACCAACCGTTGAAACAATCGGTACGGTATTGAGTGTATCGCTTAACAGATAAACATAGAAGTTACCCCCCTTTTGCGGTCCGAATCCATGTGTTATTATCCAGTAATCTTTGCCGTTTTGATGTTTTACAGCGGCAATTTTCTGGGTGTTTTCCTTTAAAAGAATTTTATTTTTTAATGTAACAATACCATTTCCGTCGTTGGTAAAATCAACCACGTTATAACGGATACCATCTTCAAAAAAGCCGGGAAAATACATATCCAGCGTAAAAACATAATATTGTTTACTGTTTCCGGGGTCGGGAACAATCAGTGAGGTCATGGTAGAACCGTTGTTTCCTTTAAGCCCGTCGCCGTTATTCATTACATACAAACCTTTTGTCCAGATATTCAATCCGTTAGTGTAGAACAACAGATTGCCGTCCTCATCCGAAATATTAGAAACTCCCCCCGGTGCCAGTCCGGTATAATCGCCGTAAAAGTTACCGTTAACGGGAACAGGTGCGGTAAGATCGCTAAAACTGATACCGGCATCATCACCAAAACGCCATTGGTCGGCCTGTTTTGGCCGGTGATAATCGCATTTGGTAATTTGCTGTGAATATGATATTGAAATATATCCTGCAAAAAAGAGTAGTATGGCTACTACTCTTAATAATCGGGTTTTCTTTTTCATTCCTTTTTTTATTGAGATAAAGAGATTATTTTTTAACGATTTTCAGTGTGTACGACTTGTGATCGGCCTTATATTTAAGCATATATACACCATTTGATATTTCGCTCATATCAATATCTTTTGTCCATCCGCCGGGATTGATTCCGGTAAACTTTTTCTCCAGCAACACCCGGCCCTGCATATCAACCAGTTTAACGTCGAGTTTTTTAATGCCGTCAACCGTTTGAAGCTGGAAAACACCATTGTTGGGGTTGGGATAAATATAAAGAGGCTGGTCGGTGATATTGCTATTTTCGGCAACACCCGTTCCACACTCCTTAAAGTCGAACAAAATATTAACACTGTCAACGTTTTGACATCCGGTGACATTATTGGTAACCTGAACTGTGTAGCTTTGGTAATCCAACAGGTTCCCGTTGGTTTTAACCGTAAGTGTACGCTCAGGCCATCCTGTTGACCATAAATAGCCCATATCCGGAGGATTGTTTTCGTTACCTGCATCCAAAGTTAAGGTATCACGCACACACACTTTTATAACATTACCCTCGTGACTAACTCCTTCGGGGATAAGATTAATCTCAGGCAGGGAATTTACCTGCAACTGGTACAGTATGGAATCCACAGTTGTATATCCGTCGGTTACTTTTACAAAATATTTGGTCGTTTCGGTTGGTGATACCTGAACATTATCGCCCTGCTGGCTCCACGAGCCATCGGTTGTTCTCCACTCAACCGTATAGGGGCCGCCGCCGCCGCCCGATACATTGGAAATAAGGGTAGCCGTTTGTCCTACGCAAATTTGAGCGGGTTCAGATATCGGTTGTGCTCCCAAAGCACTTCCCGTAACCTTAACGGTAACTTCCGAAGGATCACCGGGGCATCCGTGATTATCCACAACACGCAACTGGAAATTTTGATTGGCCTTTAAGATTTTTGTTTGCGGATTGGCAATGGTGATATCACCTTCAATTTTATCGGGAGGCGACCAGTTATAACTGTATGGTGCCTGACCATTGGAAGCCGAACCGTCTAATAGTGTCCATGTTCCGTAGTTAATCTCCTGTTCCGGGCCCGCATTGGCAATCGGCACGGGATAAACCGTAATGGTTATCTGGTCGTTAAGTGTGGTATATCCGTCGGTAACTTCAACAAAGTAGGTTGTGGTTACTTCAGGGTTTACGGTAATTATCTGGCTTGTGTAATTAACTCCCGGAGGGTCGGATGTCCAGGTATAGGTAAACGAACCGCTGCCACCACTGGGAACAGCCTCAATAACCACCGGATTTCCTGCACATACCGGGTTAAAGTCGGCATTAACCGTAACCGACATGGGGCCGCCCACTATATTTACCGTAACATCATCTGAACTACGGCAATTGTTACTTGGGTCTTCCACCAGCATGGTGTAATCGGTTGTTTCGGTAAGATTGACGGTAAAAGGGTCTTCCACCGTATGATCTATCAGTTTCTCCTCGGGTTGCCAGTCGAAATTAAAGCTACCCGAACCACCGGTAACTGTTCCGTCAAGCTGGGTGGATGCACCATAAGGCAAATCCTGATCTTCACCGGCATCGGCAACCGGCGAATTAAGGTTTACGGTAAAATTATAACTGTGTACCAATGCCGTATTACCACAATCATCCTTTATAAAACTAAAAGGCAATATGTTTAACGAGTAAACACCGCTTTCGTAAATGGGCGGATCAAATACCAGTGTAAAATGGTCTTCAGCGTCGCCACCCTGCTGGCAGGTATATCCGTAAACATCTGTTATTGTGTAAGGGCCTCCCGGGCCTGTAAGTGAAAAATCCGACGGTTGTACCGAATTACAAAGCACACGCTCGCTAAAGTCGAAACCGAGTTCCGTAGAACCACATTGTAGATCGTCGGAATAGATAGTGGCAATTTCTGGTGGGATATCATCATAAATATTAGCGGTTGAAAGTCCAAAATCCAATGTGTATCCCGATTGGGAACTTGAAAAGTTACTGATGTTTAACACATAAGTTTCTCCTTCAACCACGGGGATGAATTTACATTTATTACTACCTGCTGCACCAATGCAACTGGAGCCTGAGAGCATGGTGGCACCGGTAATTCCGGCCGTACCCGAATAATTACAACTAACCTGCATTTGCCCTACATGGGTAAAAATATCTTCGCAATCAAAAGTGTTTAAACTGTAAACAGCCCAGTCGTAATCATCACTCATATTGTTTGGAGTAATTTTAAAGCCCAAATTCCCTCCCGTATTAACAGTGAAAATGTACCATACATCGTTTTTTTCGCCTGAGTTAAGACAGTTTGAAGGACATGAGCCGGGATGAGGAATTTCATTTGGATAGTTTCCCGTACCCGAATAGGAGTTTGGTTGTGAGTACACCGACTGACAAACGGTGATAGCCCCCAAACAATCCTGATCTGTCGGTTGTTGTGACCAAGCCGAAACCGATGATATAGCAAACAGAATTAATAATAATAATTTAACAAAAAGTTTTTTCATAATATAATTTTTTCACTTTTTGGTATAACAGGACATTTTAAAGCTAACAACATAAATGCAGGTTAACAGAATAAAATATATATTACCACCTAAAATATTTCCTTATTCCTGAAAATGAGGTCAAAAATAACAAAATAATGATTACTGTCAATTACCTGATTGATGACATTAAAATTCGGTAAATGGTTTGCAGCATTGCAACTTCTGTTAGTTAACAACCACTTTTTTTGTTGCGGAATTAGGTCCCGATTTAAGCCTTATAAAATAAACACCTTTAGGAAGTCCTAAATTCATCTGTTTATAAGCACCTTTTCTATAATCTTTCCTTGTTTTATCCTCATAAATTTTTCTTCCGTCAACGGTGTAAACCGTGATATATATTGCTTTTCCGGGTTTGTTAAATACAATATTAAAGTTTCCATTATTGGGATTAGGAACGATGCGCACCATATCCGAAAGGTCAACAAAATGATCTTCGGTACCTGTACCGCACTCTTTAAAGGTGAAAATTATTTTTAGTGAATCGGTATTGGAACACATCAGATTTTCGTGCGGCTCCGTCACCTTAACCCTGTGTACCTGAACATCAAACAGGTTTCCGTTGGTGATGGCACGATTATATCGGGTGGTAAGTCCTTCGCCAATCCAAAAATATTCTGTTCCGGCCGGCGAATTGTCGTTACCCGCATCCATTAAAACGCTATCGCGGACACAAACCATAATGGTCTTTTCTTCGGCAGGTGTGATGCCGGGAGGAATCAAATCAATTTCGGGTAAAGCGTAAACCGTAACAAAAATGGTTTTATCCACTGTATTGTCGTACTGATCTTTCATGGTAAGATGATACGTTGTACTTTGCCCCGGAGAAACGGTAAATGATGACTGGGTAGAGGTAAAGCCTTCGGGTTCCGAATGCCATTCATAAGTGTAAGTCCCTCCGCCGCCGGTTGCGTTGGCAGTAATTGTGGTCGATTCTCCATAACATATTTTCTGCGGTGCAGCGGTAATAAATACCGCCAGGGCATCACCTGCAGGATTTACCAGTACATCATCCTGATTGCTTACACAACCATTGCCGTCGGTTACCATTAAAACAAACTGAGTGGGATCAAACAACGGTTTGGTTTGCGGATTCTGAACCTCGTTATCCACCAGATAGCCTGCCGGTTCCCAGTGGTATGAATAATCGCCTCCCGAACCACCCGAAGCAGACCCTGATAATGTGGTGGGCGTACCCGGATTGATAATCTGATCCATCCCCGCATCGGCAACAGGTTTAGGATTTACCTCAACCGTAAACTCATCGGTGGCATGGGTAAAACCGTCGTACACATCCAGAAAATAGGTAGTGGTTACCTGCGGATAATCCGTTGGGTTTTCAAGTGTTGAATTAAAACCCTCGGGGTCTGAAGTCCATGTAAATGTATAATTTCCGGAACCTCCTCCTGGGTTTGAAAACAGGTTTAGGGCATCACCCAGGCAAACAGCATCGGAACCGGCAGTGATGTTAACGTTAAGAACACCACCCTGAACCGTAATAAGTACGGTATCTTCACCCGTACAAGTGCTGTTGGTATCGGTAACCGTTAAATAATATTCAATGTTTGAGGTAAGGTTAACCGTAACCGGTTCCTGTACATCGGGGTCAACCAGCATGGTGTCGGGTTCCCAGTGGTAGCTGTAATCTCCCGAACCTCCGGTAGCACTTCCATGCAAATCCGTTACGGTACCGTAATTAATTACCTGATCCTCACCGGCATCGGCATCGGGCGACTCAAGGTCAAGTGTAAAGGGGTAGGTATCGGGCAGTGCGTAATTATCACAGGCATCGGAGATATAACTAAAAGGAACAATCTTTAACTCAAAATCGCCACCGGTTGTAAAAGGGGGGGAAACATACAATGTATATTCTTTTTCGTTGGGATCGCCACCGAGGCTGCAGGTTTCGCCGTACACACTGTCGATGGTGTAGGGGCCTCCGGGGCCTGATAAAGCAAAATCGGAAGCATCAACCGAAGCACATTTTACCTTTTCATTAAATCTGATAACCAGCTCATTGTTTCCGCATTCGGTAATTTGGTCGCTGCCGATATAATCGATAAACGGATTTTGATCATCGAAAATAACTGCTGAAGAAGCGGTAAAATCAAGGGTATAACCTCCGGGAGTTTGTGTCCAGTCGCTAACCACAAGCACATAGGTTTCGCCTTCCACCACCGGCAAATCTGCATTCCATTTATTGGTATTACCGCCATTGCTACACGAGGAGGTTCCTCCGTTTAGCGTACTGATACCGGTGGTTCCCTGATAACCCGGGCCTCCGGCGGCATTACAACTGCTCATAAGCCAGGTGGGATGTAGCTTAATATCGTCACACGAATAGGAGGTGATATTAAAAACAGCCCAGTCGTAATCATCGGAAGGTGTTGAAGGTGTTATTTGAAAGCGCAACTGACCCGATTCCACAACGGTAAACACATACCACCGGCTGTTTTTCTCACCGTCCATACAGTGCCCCGAAGGACAGGTTTGTCCCGTTGGTATTTCGTAATAATTTCCCCAACCGGAGGCGGTAGAATCTTCGTGATAGGTATAATCGCATACTGCAATTGCCCCTTTACAATCCTGTGTGGTGGGAACCTGAGCAAAAACTTTTGTTACATTGAATCCAAACCCCGTAAAAAGTAAAAAAGCAAAAACAATACGATAAGAATATATAACTTTCATAAAAAATGATTTAATGCAAATATACAAATATAAAAACCCTGTATCAAGTATTTACTTTCCTTTAAAAACGGGTTTTCGTTTTTCAAGAAAGGCTTTACGCCCTTCGTAAAAATCTTTGCTGTAATACGACTCCTTTATCAACTTTTTTATCTCTTTTGTGTTTGCCATTTTTACATTGTTTCTGCTTAGCGCACCAATCTCCTTTTTTATAAGAACAATGTTCAGCGGTGCATTGGCAACAATTTTTTCGCACATGGAAAAGGTAAATGTTTCCAGATTTTCCTTCTCAACAACATGATTAAGAATACCCAGTTCCAGTGCTCTTTCGGCATTAATGGGAGCAGCGGTAAAAAACAACTCCTTTGCAATGTTTGTTTCAACAAGATTTAAGACACGCTGAACCTGCATTGGGTTGTAAGGAGCACTTAATTTAGCCGGTGTAATGGCAAATGCGGACTCCGGCGAAGCAATCAAAATATCGCAGGCAAAGGCCAGTTCGCACCCGCCGCCCCACACACTGCCTTCAATCATGGCAACAACGGCACCCGGAAAATTTTCAATCTTCCGAAGCACCTTTTCCAAAGGATATTCGTAAGGTACCGGATCTTTTTCCGGATCGGGTAACTGGTCGATACGCAATCCGGCACACCAAACCGGCACACCGGGATTGCTTCTGAGAACCACTGCCCTCAATTTCATTTTCTCAAACCGGCCAACGGCATCTTCTATCTCGTCAAGCATCTCAGGGTTTAACGAATTGTGCTTGCTGTCGCTATTTAAAACAACAGTGCCCGTGAATCCGTTTACCTCTGTTTTAATATATTTCATACTACATGGTTATTTCACCGACAAATTTAACCTCCTTTTAACAGCGTAAACATTTCTTGGTTATTTTTGAGCAAAAATTTACTCTATGAAAACAAAACTACTCGTCGTAATCTTTGCACTGGTTTCAACAAACCTTTTTTCGCAACACTACAGTATTGAAGGTGTTTTTTCAGGAATTTTCGGGAAAAATGTTTATCTGATAGAATATCACGAAGGAAACCAGCGAATAATCGACACTGCCCAAACCGACCAGACGGGTGCATTTTCGTTTATACCCGACAGCAGTATCAAACCCGGGATGTATGTGGTTTACGCCGGTCCCGATGAAATGCTGGAGCTGGTATTTAACCATGAAAATATTAAGTTTAAAACCACAGGTTCTTCAATGGATTCGAAAATAGAGTTTAGCGAATCGAAGGAAAATAAAATTTACTACGATTATATTTTTGTTAAAACCCATAACCAGTACAAACTAAATCTGTTACGTCCGGCCATCCGGAATTATCCGAAAGATGACCCCTTTTACCAAACAATGGTTGACGAATACAACCGGCTGGTTACACAACTGAACAATACGGTTAAGGTTGCTACAATCAACGACCCCGACAAACTGGCCGTCCGCTATATCCGTTCCGACCTGCCCGTTATACCGCCACCGGGTTTGAGCGAAGAAGAAGAAACGGAATATTTGAAAAAACATTTTTTGGATAACATCGATTTTTACGATACCGCACTCATCAACACTTCCATCCTTTCGTCGAGGGTAATTGGCTACCTTCAGCTTTATCAAAACAATAACATGACGAAAGAAGAGGCTGAGGAGGCCATGAAACCTGCCCTTGATACCATTTTGGAAAAAGCCACCCTTAACGGTAAAGTTTACGGTTACGTTTTGGATTATCTTGTGGGGGGATTTGAAACCGTGGGATTTGACAAGCTGCTTATTTACCTTGCCGATAAAGATGCTGCCGACAATATTTGTGAGGATTCAACCCGGAAAGAGGTTGCAAACAAACTGGAACTGGCAAAAAAACTTGCCATTGGTGCGGTAACACCCCCAATAAAAGCGGAGGATATTTATGGTAAGTCGTTCGACCTGATGAAAGTTACAGCCCCCAAAACCGTTTTGGTTTTTTGGGCAAGCTGGTGTCCGCACTGCACCGAAACGCTGCCTAAGTTAAAACAGATATACGAAGCCGGTTCCGGAAAATTTGAGGTGGTGGCCGTTTCGGTTGACGAAGATGTTAACGATGCTAAAAATGCCATTGAAAATTACGGCTTTAACTGGATAAACATTGCCGAAGGAATGGGCTGGGATGGAAAAATACCTCTGGAATACGGCATTGCCGCAACTCCCACATTTTTTGTTTTGGATAAAGATAAAAAGATTATTTCGAAGCCTCGTGATATGAAGGAACTGAAACAAGCGTTGGCACTGCCTTAGTTTCTTTTTTAGTTCCGCTGTTGTGACAGGCACCTCCTGTGCCACAGGCACAGCCCATACGTTTCCCCGTCTTGGGATCAACCGTTGAGCACTGTTTTTTAAAGGTGTAATTTTTTTTAAAAAACATCTTTACGGCGATGCCGGCAAAACCGGTACCTATTATAATAATACTGATCAGTAATACTTTTAGAAAAACCATTTTTATCTGTTTAAAAAGACAAAAATAGCATGAAAAACAAAAGTAATTACATATCTACATGTTTTTGTTTGGAAAAAATATTACAGGGTTTAAAAATCTTCAATTATTCGCCTACTTTTTTTCTTGTATCTTCAAGTGCGGTTGCCGTTCCGAAAACATGTAAAATGTCACCTTTACGCAGGTAGGTTTCCCCGTGAGGGATGTATGACTCATTGCCTCTTTTAATGATCATTAAAATAGCATCTTTATGGAACGGAATGGTTTTAACCTGACGGCCGTCCATCTCTTTTTTCCCCACAATAATTTCATCAAGGCTGAAATTTTCAAACGACTCAACCAAATCATGATAAGTGGTAGGTCGTACAATCAGGTTTTCAATGGTAGTGGCCATTACTCTTCTTGCATCTACTGCTTCCACCCCTATATGTTTTAACTGTAACTCAACCTTGAGGCTACCCGATCTTGTAATAACTTTTTCGTGTAAAAACTCTTTCCGCAATAGTTTGCTTACGGCCATATTGGTTTTATCCGATCCGCATTCCACCACCACATAGTTATCAGGTTTCAGTTTTAGCCGACGATACAGTTTCTTATCAAAGCCGTCGCCTTTTTTTACCCACAACCCTTTATCAACAATCTCCCTGTAGCGTTTTTCATCCTTTTCAACGATAATAACCTGTTTTCCGTGCAGGTGCATCCTTCGTGATAACAGAACCGCAGTACTGCTGCCTCCAATGATGATGGTTTTTGAACCTTCCAGCCGTTTAACGGGCAACAGCGTGTTGAATAGTGTTGGCGACAACAAACAGGTGGCCACGGCCATCATAACAAATCCGGCATTGATACCGGGCGAAATCACTCCCAGTTGTAACCCGATGGCCGAAGCGGCAATAATAAGGCTTAGTCGCGATGACATTAAAAACCCGCCCGACACGGCCTTCCGTAACCCGAATAACCGGTACCAAAGCAATGAAGGGATGAGCTTTATAAGAAATAACACCACCAGCAGGGTTATTAAAAAAATGAACAGGGAATCTTTAAATTCACTGAAAGCCGTCGGGTCGAACTCATACCCGACCATTATAAAAAAAACAGGAATAAAAAAACCGTATCCCATTCCGTCCAGCTTAATCATAACCAGCGACCGTTCCCTGTGCATAAACGCCGACAGCAACAGCCCGCTCAGGAATGCTCCAAGTAGAATAACCTCTTCGCCAATGTATTGGGCTATCACCACAAAAATTAAAATCAGCAACAAAATACTCCGCATGTTAATCTGCGAAGCGGCATGAGACAATTGATAGGTAATCCGTTTTAATACCGGAATATGCTTTAGCTTTCCTCCAATAAAGTAAAACAGATAAAAAACAAAGAAAAGAGCTACAATTAGCAGCAAATCCCAGTGAAACCCGTTTTTTAATATGGAAGCGGTAAAGGTGAAGAGTAAAATGCTGAATATATCGGCAACGGCGGCAGCTATTATCAGCATCTGGCCAAACCGGCTGTGAATCTCTCCTCTGTTTTTCAACACCGGAAGGATGATGCCCACCGAAGTGGTAACCATAATCAACGAAAAATACCATACGTTGCCTATATCGGTCATTCCCGAAAGCAGCCATGCCGCAATGTAAGATAAAATAAGAGCCAGGATAAAATGGGAAATTCCTATTAAAAGCGGATTGCTTAAATATGATGAAATACCGGGTATTTTACGAGGTAGTGAAGCAATCATTTGATCGATATCAATCTCCAAACCACTTAAAAACATCAGGAAAACAAATCCCGACAGGGCCAAAAACCTCAATATTTCCAGACTGGTACCGTCAAACTCAACAAAATAGCGTGCTATGATAAACCCCAGAATAATTTCGACAATTACCGAGGGTATTCTGCGCATATTAATCCACGAAAGCAGCATGGGGGTGAACCAAGCCACCGCCATTACCACCATCAGTGGGAAGTAATCAAAATGAAATGAAATATTTAACAGCATCCGCCTGTTTGATTTTTTTCGAGGATGAAGATATGAAAAAAATCAACATATGTTACAAAAGTTTAACTTGTTGCTTGTTGCTGGTTGCTGGTTGCTGGTTACCCCTCCAGCAAGCCCCAGCGTCATCCCGAGGGAAGCGAACCCGAAACCTGTCCGAACGCTAAACGCCAAACTTTAGCGCACTTTAGGCACTCCACATTTTAGTGCACTTTAGGCACTTTTGATTTATGATTTTTGATTTATGATTTATGATTTTTGATTTGGCCTGACGGATGTTTAAGGTTGACTCCAAAAGTCAACAAATTTCAGGACGATTCAACGGTTTTAGCGTGAGGGGTATTTAAAGCAAATTTTAAAAACAGAGTACGTTGTCGGGGAATTTTGGATAATTGTGGTTGTGAAAAAAAAGAGTAGGCAAAAATTAGAACGGGGTAAGTGTAATACCCACCGAAACAGGGTTCAGGTTATCGGTTCCGTATCCTTTTTCAAAAATACCGTTGATTTGATAAGCTCCGAAAACCGTGATATACTTCCACCCGAAACGAAACGTGGGGCCGTAAGTATATTTATCGAGATGTTCGATTTTTTTCTCTTTAACCATTACCCTTTTGTTATCCGAAGGGCGGTCGCCATAATACTTTTGCTTGCTGTCGATGGTAAATCCAAAGTTAAATCCAATGGTCAGTTTCATATCGTTTTTAAAGCGAAACTTCACATCCATTGGAAAATAAAAATATACAACATTCACTTTGCTTCGGCGATAGTTTTGTGCAATGGGCTTAAAAATGATTGAATCCCCCTTAATATCCTGAATTGTGGAATTGGAATAAAGGTTATGACTGGATATTCCGGGGCCTACACCAAATGCGACCGTACCTTTATCATTAAGTTCAAAATTGTACTGCATAAAAACATTTACCCCCTGATTGACGGTTCGGGTTTCCATTTTGGCAGGCTGATTCATCCAGAAATCTGTAAATATATCGGCACCAACCGTAACTTTTCTTTTGGCATTATCGCTGATAATCTGTGCATCCACCCCCTGAAGAGAGAACAGAACCAGTAAAGCAAATAAAAATATATTTCGTTTCATATTACTATCGTTTATTTAACCTTGCAAAGATAATATTTTAATGTTGCAGCAAACTGTTGAGCAACTCCTTAATTTTACCCGAATTCCACCGCGCCGCCCCCTTTTTAACCAGCACCACTTTTCCGCTTTTGTCAACAATAAACGTTGTGGGAATGCTTTCCGTTTGAAATTCTACGGGCAAATTACGGTAAAAATAGAACGGCGAATTGTTGTAATTATTTTTTAACAGAAAAGCTTTTACTTTTTCGGGCGATTCGCCGGTTGCCAAAACAAAACTGACTTTGTCGCCATACTCGTTGTAAAGCTCCATAATGGCCGGCAGTTCGGCGATGCAGGGCGGACACCATGTAGCCCAGATGTTGACAAAAACAGGTTTGTTGTTGTTCAACTCGTTTAACGATATGGTTTTGGCCGACATGTCGTAAACTTTCCAGTTTTTACTTTGCTTGCTAATAACAAATTGCTCGTTGTTGTCGAGCGTTGAAGGGGGTAACGAAGTAAGGCGGATAAAAAAAGCGGCAACATCTTTTCTTGTGCCGGGATAAATCAGCAGTGCAATCAACACCACGAAAACCAAATCGAAAAAAATAGTGAGTGGTTTTTTCTTTTTAAAGTAGTTGCAAACAAAAGCGGGTTTAGTACAGTTCATCAGCTTTAACCGTTTGCCAGTTTTGAGCGTCTGTCGAGTAAGTTGTCAATCTCTTCGTCGGTAAGGTTGGGATTTTTCAGCAACTCGTCAAGTTCTTCCAGTGTTTCGGTTTTTCCGGAGGGGGTAGCCGGTGAAACATCAATATTTACCGAAGTGTCAGGCTCTGTTATCTCATCTTCACCCACTTCGTTTCTAAGTTGCAAAACCAGTTGATGTACCATATCTTTTACCGAATCGCCAAATTGTCCCTGAAGTTGTTGCGCAATATCATCTTTCATGGTTTCGTAGTTGGCAAAAAACATCCTGAACTGCTGGAACATAAATTTGTTTACACCCGGCACGCTATCAATATCGCTTCTCGACATCAACTTGTTAAACAGCTTAAAAAGCTCGTCCAATTCCTGTCTGAATTTTTCGTCTTCCATAGTGGCTGCAAAAATACAAATATTTAATCTTACAAGCAGGGGTTTAGTTTTTTTTAACTTCTTACGGCACTCTAAAAGGCAGCTATTACCTTCTGCAAACTTTTGTACCTTTGCTCCATATTAAAAGTTCGATCCATGAAATATGTAGGTGCCCACGTAAGTGCTTCGGGCGGAGTGGAAAACGCCCCCGTTAATGCTCACAAAATAGGAGCCAAAGCATTTGCTTTGTTTACTAAAAACCAACGTCAGTGGTTTAGCAAACCCCTTACCGAAAAAAATATTAACCTGTTTAAAGAGAATTGCGAAAAATACGGATACAAACCTTTTCAGATTTTGCCGCACGATAGTTACCTGATCAATCTGGGGCATCCCGACCCGGTGGCGCTGGAAAAATCGAGAACCGCTTTTTTGGACGAAATGCAACGATGTGAACAGCTGGGACTTGACAGGCTGAATTTTCATCCGGGATCACATCTTAAAAAAATATCGGAAGAACAATGTTTAAACACCATTGCCGAGTCGATTAACCTTGCCCTGGATAAAACCAAAGGGGTAACGGCGGTTATCGAAAATACGGCGGGACAGGGTTCAAACCTCGGTTTCAGGTTCGATCATCTGGCCTACATTATCAATCTTGTTGAAGACAAAAGCCGCGTGGGCGTTTGTATTGACACCTGCCACACCTACACCTCGGGGTATGATATAAAAACCGAAGCCGGATACAAACATACTTTTGATATGTTTGATTCGGTTGTGGGATTTGAATATTTAAAAGGTATGCACCTTAACGACTCGAAAAAAGAGCTTGGCACGCGGGTGGACCGGCATCACAACATCGGGCAGGGCTTTATCGGCGAAGAATTATTCCGGAGGATTATGAACGACCCGAGGTTTGACGATATGCCGCTTATTCTTGAAACCCCCGACGATAGTTTGTGGGCCGCCGAGATTGAACTGCTTTACAGTTTTGAACAATAATTATTAACAAACCGTTGCCGGTTATTAAACAGCATCTTTACAGAAAACATTTATGAAAAATCCTGTTTTTGCAAATATCAAACCCGCAGGAAAGTTGCTTTTGCTGTTGGGGCTGGTGTTATTGTTCGGTATTGTTTTTTCGCTAACGGGTTTACTGGCGGGCAAATGGTACCTCAATGTTGATTTAACCCGGCTTGCCGCACTCATTTCAACCCCCGAAGGCAAAGCGTTAAAGTTCGCCCTCTTTTTTCAGTTTATGAGTCAGTTGGGGGTTTTTATTTTTCCGGCGTTGGTTTACGGATTCTTCGTTAGCAGTTCGCCATGGAGTTATCTCAAACTGAATAAAAAATCTTCGGCGGTAAGCCTGCTGATAGTAACCCTTGCCGTTTATGCCGTTCTCCCTTTTATTAATTATCTGAGTGAGCTTAACAACGGGCTTCATCTCTCCCCTGCCATCGACGACTGGATACGCATGAAAGAGTTGCAGGCACGCGAACTAACCGAAGCATTTTTAAAAACCAAATCAGCAGGCAGGCTTGTTGTTAACCTGCTTGTAATGGCCGTAATCCCCGCCATTGGCGAAGAGATGCTGTTCAGGGGTATTGTTCAGCGGCTTTTTACGGCAATGGTTAAAAATGTGCATCTTGGCGTTATCATTACGGCTTTTCTGTTCAGTGCATTTCATCTTCAGTTTTTGGGTTTCCTGCCCCGCTTTTTTCTGGGGTTGATGCTGGGATATGCCTTTGTTATTACCGGTTCGTTATGGACATCGGTATGGTTGCATTTTGTTAACAACGCCTCGTCCGTAATGGTTTTTTACCTGCATTACAACGGCTTTTTAAAGGTTTCGATGGATGATTTCGGCAACACCCAAAACATGGTTTACATTATCGGCAGCCTGCTTATGGCGGTATGGCTTTTTATAATGATGTACAACAAAGAGGGAGGCGAAGTAAGAATGAAATATTTTGAAAAAGGATAGCTTAAAGCCTGCAACCTTGTTGTGAAGAAAATAATCCGGTTATTTTTCGGTTTCCTCCTGTTTATCAAGTTTACGGCGGCGATTATATCCCCAAACGGCAGTGGAGGGAATTACAAATATGGCGGTGGGAATGGTTGACTCAACCGGTTTTGGTGTTCCCTTTAAATTATGAAGTCCAAAGGTTAATGTTAGTGAAACCAGCGACGGTATTAAACATGCCAATATTAAAGCAACCGTACGGTGATGTACTTTGGTGGCAATACGCTCACTCATCTTCATTATCACTCCTCCAAAAAAGAAGGTGTAGGTTCCCTGTTTAAGGGCAGCCGTAACAGCACCCAAAACATTATCGGTACCGTAAATATTAATTCCAAAAACAATTACCGCCATCACAACGGCACCTGCCATACCCATCCGGTAATCGACATATTTTTTTCCGTAAATGATTTTCTGTTTTACCCATCCGGAAGCACTATCTTTTTCTTTATAGTTCATAAATTATTTGGGGGCTTTAAGCAGTAAATAGATACCGATTCCTGCGTAAATAATGTTCGGAATCCATGCCCCAATGGCCGGTGATAAGTTGCCCATGGTTGAAAAAACCGTTGACAGCTGCATAAGCAGAATATAAGAAAAGGTAAGGGCAATGCCAAGTCCGAGATGCATACCTATGCCGCCCCGTACCTTACGGCTCGAAAGTGCCACTCCGATAAAGGTTAAAATGATAATGGCTGCCGGGCCTGCTATCCGTTTGTATTTTTCAATTTCATACTTTTTATAGGCGATGGAGCCTTTTTCTTTTTCGCGGGCTATATAATCATTCAGTTCCCAAAAGTTCATCTCCTCAAAATCCTCTTTTATCATATAAAGGTCGGTAGGCTTTAACGCAAGCACCGTATCCATCTGATCTCCTTTGGTTAAAATATAATTGTCACCGATGCTGTCCAATTTTCGTTCAAACCACGATTTGATGGTCCATTTTCCGGTTTTTTCGTTCCACTCCAGTTTATCGCCCATCAGTTTGTAAACCAGTTGTTGGTTGTTAAATTTTTCAAGGGTAAATTTTCTGCCGGTTTTATCTTTGCTGTCGAACGATTCAACATAAACAAAAACACCCGGCTCTATTTGTACGTGCAAATTCCTGTCGTTATCTTTGGTCAGCTTCTCCATATAGGTATTTTTAAAAATACGACGGGCATGGTTGGTGCGCGGAATAAGAAAATTACCAAGATAAAACGACATAACCGCCAAAAAAACAGAAGCCATCAGGTAGGGCTTTAAAAAACGCCAAAAGCTTACGCCGCTGCTTAAAATGGCAATAATTTCGGTGTCGGAAGCCATTTTTGAGGTAAAGAAAATTACCGATATAAATGTAAAAAGATAGATAAACAAGTTGATAAAATAGGGAATAAAGTTCAGGTAGTAATCAATAACAATGGCTTTAAAGGGAGCTTCGTTTTTAATAAAGCTGTCGATGTTTTCGGAAATATCAAAAATGATAACAATAATGATAAGCAACGAAATAGCATAGAAAAAAGTACCGAGGAACTTTTTAATGATATAGATATCTATGATTTTCATTTGCCGAATTTAACAAAATGTTTAATAACTTTCCTTATGGTGTTCAATATGCAATCAACGCCGCTTTTTATCAATTATTACTTTATTCTTTGTGTAACCCGTTTAACCATCGACTCTTTCCATGATGTAAAATCGCCTTCCAAAATATGTTTTCTTGCTTCGCCCACCAGCCACAGGTAAAATGCAAGGTTATGCTGACTGGCAATCATGGGGCCGAGCATCTCTTTTGCCACAAACAGATGACGCAGGTATGCTTTGGTGTAAACATGGTCAACAAAAGAGGTTCCGTTTTCGTCAACCGGACTAAAATCGGATTCCCATCTTTTATTTTTAATATTGATGATGCCGTTTGAAGTAAAGAGCATCCCGTTTCTGCCGTTACGTGTCGGCATTACGCAATCAAACATATCAACGCCGAGGGCAATGGCTTCCAGAATATTTTCGGGGGTGCCCACGCCCATCAGATAACGGGGTTTGTCTTTTGGAAGTATCCCGCAAACCAGTTGGGTCATTTCGTACATTATTTCGTGCGGTTCGCCCACCGACAATCCGCCAATGGCATTTCCGTCGGCCTGATAAGAGGCAATTGTTTCAGCCGATTTTTTACGCAAATCTTTATAAGTGCTTCCTTGTACAATGGGGAACAGACTTTGCTCGTAACCGTACAGGGGTTCGGTTTCGTTAAACCGCACCATACATCTGTTTAGCCAGCGATGGGTAATTTCCATGGAGTTTTTTGCATAGTCGTAATCACAGGGGTAGGGTGTACATTCGTCAAATGCCATCATAATATCCGCTCCGATAATCCGCTGGGTATCCATTACATTTTCGGGGGTAAAATGATGTTTTGAACCGTCGATATGCGAACGGAACAGTACTCCCGATTCGTCAAGATTCCTGCGGTCGGTTAACGAGTAAACCTGATAACCGCCGCTGTCGGTAAGTATGGGCCTGTCCCAGGTGTTGAATTTATGCAACCCGCCGGCCTGTTTGATAATATCCAGCCCGGGGCGTAAATAAAGGTGGTAGGTATTACCCAGAATAATTTGCGCTTTAATATCCTCTTTCAGCTCTTTAAAATGCAATCCTTTTACCGAACCCACAGTTCCTACCGGCATAAAAATCGGAGTTTCTATTTTTCCGTGCCCTGTGGTAATTTCGCCGGCACGGGCCGCACATTTGGTGTCGGTTTTTAAGAGTTTAAAATCCATAAGTAAAAATTTCGGCAAAGATACTTCAATTCGCATAAGTTGAATACTTTTGTTTTTTTACCCAAATTAACATCAGCGTGGATATTCAATTAACAATTCCGGAGCTTATACTGTTGGCGGCCTTTGCATTAACAACACTGATTCAGTTAACCTATTACTGGTTTATATTTGCCCGCCTGGCATTTTATAAACCGTTAAAAAGGAAAATAAGCGATGAACTGCCCCCCGTTTCGGTTGTTATTGCCGCACGGAACGAGTATTATAATTTAAGAGACAACCTGCCGGAGATTCTTGAACAGGATTATCCATCGTTTGAAGTGGTGGTGGTAAATCATGCTTCGGATGACGATACCGAACTGTTGCTTAAGCAGCTTCATAACCAATATCCGCATCTGAAAGTGGTTACCATTCAACAAGACCTGAATTTTTTTAAAGGAAAGAAGTTTCCCCTTTCCATCGGTATCCGCGAAGCTCAAAACGATGTGCTGCTGCTTACCGATGCCGACTGCAAGCCTGCATCCAGAAACTGGATTAAAAACATTGCGGGTCATTACGAATCCATTAAAAAGCAGGTGGTGATAGGCTACGGCCCCTATCAAAAGAAAAAAGGACTGTTGAACCTGATGATACGTTACGACACTTTTATGGTGGCCATGCAATATCTGTCGTTTGCGCTGATGGGCAAACCATATATGGGTGTGGGCCGAAATCTTTCATACCGGAAGTCGCTGTTTTTGCAGCACAAGGGGTTTGTTTCGCATTACGGACTTTCGTCGGGCGACGACGACCTGTTTATCGGGCAGGTGGCTACCAAACGAAATACCGAAATTGAGCTTAGTGCCGACAGCTTTGTATATTCCGCACCAAAAACATCGTTTGCCGATTGGTGGAAACAAAAAAAACGTCATTTAAGTACCTCAAAAAAATATAAGCCGGGCATTAAATTTTCTCTCGGCCTGTTTGGCTTGTCACAGCTTCTGTTTTATTTATTGTTTGTTTTATCGTTATTGGCGGGCATCGACCTGCGCATTGTTTTAGGAATATTTTTATTGCGCTTTCTTACACAACTGGTTGTTCATAAAAAAATAACCACACTACTACACGAAGGGGCATTATGTATATTTTCGTTATTGTGGGAAGTTGTATATATCCTTATTATGCCTCTGCTTACCATAGCCGGCTTATTTACGAAACAATCTAAATGGAAATAGAATCGAAACTTACTGAAAAAGGGAAACGCGATTTTAAACTGGTGCGGCTGGCACTGGATACGGGTGATCAGAACGCGTATGCACAACTGGTTGATTTTTATCGCGATTCGCTTTACTACACCATGCTTAAAATGTGTAACAACCCTTACGATGCCGAAGATCTTACCATTGAAGCATTTGGAAAAGCTTTTAAAAACCTTAAGCAATATACCCCCGATTTTGCTTTCAGCACCTGGTTGTTTAAAATTGCCACCAACAACTGCATCGATTTTTTACGAAAGAAAAAGAAACTGTCGTCGGCCATTCAGGGCGACAGCGAAACATTACACAGCGAAATGACTACCAATGTTGAGTCGGATTTTCCCGACCCGGAAGCGCATGTTATCAATAAAGAAAAAATAGTTTTGATGCACAATGTGGTGGAAAAACTCAAACCGCATTACCGCAAACTCATTAAGATGCGATATTTTGATGAACTGTCGTACGAAGAGATTGTTCAGCAACTGGGCCTGCCGCTGGGAACCGTAAAAGTACAACTGTTCCGTGCCCGTGAGTTCCTTTTTAATATTCTGAAAAATTCGCAGGAAGCGATTTAAAAAAAGAAATCCCTCTGCAAAACATCAAACCCGCCGGCTTAACATTTGTTACAGAGGGATTTTAAAAAACTCTATTTTACGTTAACCTGACCTATTCTGTCCATCAGGTCTTTATTGATTTTGTCTGCCAGTTCTTTACGTTTATAACGATTGGCAATTTGCGAAGCGCGTTGCAATACCGCCATGGCTTCCTGCATTTTATTACCGTAATAGTTCATAAACTTTTCATCAAGGCCCATGTAGTAATCAAGGTCTTCGGTATAGCGTTTGGCAACAAGGTTCAATACGCTGTCGCCTTTATCCATGGCTCCCGACTGGTAATAGATTTCTCCCCACGGCAAAGTATAATAGTCGAAAATAAACTTATTGTTGGGGAAGAAATAGAGTCCTCTGTCAAGCACCTGAATAGCGGAATCGTATTTTTGAATCCGTGCCAGCGACTGTGCCAAACGCAGATAACTTTGTTTGCCCATGTTTGCATTGCGCATGCTTTCGCGGTCAACGGTTACATCCGGTTCATTCAAACGTCCCCAGCGGACTTTCGGGTCCATCAGGATTTTCCACGAACGGTCAACATCCACACCGCCCACACGGCTAATGAAATCTTTGGCCGGCACCGGTTTAAACCGGTAAACCACGCCTTCCATGTGGCAATATTTATCCACATCCAACACTTTGCTTACGCTGTTTACATTGGCAAAATAGATGGGGCGTTCCCAGTTGTTGGTTGCTACCAGGTCGAGCAACAGCAGGTCGTTTCTGAAAAGCCCGCCCTGTTTAATGGTCCAGTTGATTTTATCTGGAATAAGGTTTTTTTCCGATGGTTTAACGGTGCCAGTTGCAACGGCAGCATTTTTGTCCACCGTATAGGTAATGTTTTTTGTGGGAATAAAATTGATCCAGTCGCCACCCATAATCTGTATTTTCGATCTTCGGTCATCGCTGTTTACAAAACCGATTACATCCGACAATTCCGCACCTTTATATTTATTGATTACCGGCAGGTAATTTTGCTCGCCAAGTTTATATTTCGAACGCGGGATGGTAAGCGGCAGCGGATCGGAGTCGTAAACTTTTCGTGCCATCTGTGTAACATACCAGTCGCCCGAAGCAAGCATATAGTTAACCACCCGCACATCGGTTCTGATGCCTTCAACCTCCTGTGCATACCATAAGGGGAAGGTGTCGTTATCGCCGTTGGTAAACAAGATGGCGTTGGGTTCGCACGATTCAAGATACATCACTGCAAAATCACGCGCAGCATATTTTCCGGAACGGTCGTGCGATTTCCATCCCTCTTTTGCCATAATACCGGGCACGAGCAATAAACTTGCCAGTGTAACCGCCAAGGCGGCTGCCGGTCCGCTTTTAATGTATTTGCGGGCCGATTCCCAAAGGGCAAGCACCCCAATGCCAATCCATATGGCAAAGGCATAAAAGGCACCGGCAAAGGCATAATCGCGTTCACGGGGTTGCATGGGTGGCGGGTTCAGGTAAACAATAATGGCCAGCCCCGTCATAATAAACAGCAGGAATACCACCCACCAATCCTTATCGCTTTTTTTAAGATGGAACAAAAATCCAAGGATACCCAGCAGTAGCGGGAGAAAATAAAATCTTGTCCGGGCCGGGTTTTGCATGCTTGGCGGCAGGTTATCCTGATCGCCCAGTCTCATATTATCAATAAACGATATTCCGCTTATCCAGTTTCCATGGTCAATTTCTCCCTGGCTTTCTATATTGTTTTGCCGTCCCACAAAGTTCCACATAAAATATCTGAGAAACATATGATTTACCTGATAGGTAAAGAAAAATCGCAAATTTTCGCCAAAGGTGGGCTTATATAAAACTTCGGAAGTGCCGTCATCTTTAGTAACCCTGATAGGAACACCTTTTATTTTACCGTATTGTTTGTAATATTTAATATGAGAAGGTTTGGTATTGCTCCACATTCTTGGAAAGAAAGTTTCGAAACGGGGATCGTAAACCGGAACCGTTCCCTTTCGGTTGTCTTTAATAACATATTTTCCTTTTTTCTTATCTTTCATGTAAACAGGCGATCCGTCTTTGTGAGCAATTATCGGAGCATTGTAATATTGGCCGTATAACAACGGATAAGTTCCATACTGCTCGCGATTAAGGTAGGAAAGTAGTCCGATGGCATCTTTGGGATCGTTTTCGTTGATGGGGGTATCGGCATTAGCCCGGATAATCAGAATAAAAAAGGATGAGTAACCGATAACCATTAATATTAAAGCAAGCAAAGCCGTATTAAGCACGGGTTTTACCCTTTTGTACGAATAACGCATGCCCCAATAGATGGCTCCCGTTAACAACAAAAAGTAGATTATGGTGCCGCTGTTAAACGGCAGTCCTGCCACATTGACAAAGAAAAGTTCGAATTTACCGGCAAGGTTAACGGTTGAAGGAATAATGATGTACATAATAACCGCTAAAATAACTATGGAGAGTAATCCCGTTATGATAAAACCTTTTCGGGTAACGTTATATTTTTTGAAATAATATAAATAAACAATGGCCGGAATGGCAAGGAGGTTAAGCAGGTGAACACCAATGGAAAGACCTATCAGGTAAGCGATAAGCAATATCCAACGGTATCCGTGGCGTTGGTCGGCCACCTCTTCCCAGCGTAAAATGGCCCAAAAAACAATGGCCGTAAACAGCGACGACATGGCATAAACTTCTCCTTCAACAGCCGAAAACCAAAACGAATCGGTAAAGGTGTAAGCCATTGAACCAACAATACCGGCACCAAGTACAGCCCATCCCTGACCTTTGGTAAGTTGCTGACCTTTTTCTTTAATGTAAACTTTTTTTGCCAGCATGGTGATGGACCAAAACAGAAACATAATGGTAGCACTGCTCGACAATGCCGACATGCTGTTGATCATCAAAGCAACTTTAGAAGTGTCGCCAAAAGCAAATAGCGAGAAAAAACGGCCCATTAACTGGAAAAACGGTGCTCCGGGAGGATGCCCTACCTGAAGTTTATAAGCAGTTGCGATGTACTCGCCGCAATCCCACCAACTGGCTGTTGGCTCCAGTGTTGCAAAATAAACGGCTGTGGCAATTAAAAATATTACCCAGCCGATAATGTTGTTAAGCTTCTTAAAGTTATCCATTTTATACAAACCGTTTACGTAAAATATTTAAAAGGCGAAAGTAAGAATTTTACGTCATCCTCAGGGAAAATAGAATGTTAAAATAAATAAAGGACAATATTTTTGCGACAAATAAAAAAAGTATTATTTTTGCAGCTCCAAAAACGGATTGTCCCATGGTGTAATGGTAGCACTGCAGATTTTGGTTCTGCCTGTTCAGGTTCGAGTCCTGGTGGGACAACAAAACAACACTTTAACAGCCTGATTGTCATATTTATAGCGACGATCAGGCTATTTTTTTGGGATGTTTTTTGGGATGTTTTTGACAGGTTTTTTTAACCCTTTTTGCGAACACTATGGCTTTGAACTGAACCCCAAAGAACTCTGCGGCACCAACAATGCCAACATTGATGAAAGAAGAATCGTAAAAACCATTCACGATAAAAAGACCGAAATTCCCAAAGAAACAAAGCAAAGATAACCTACCCGCCGGTTAAAGAAAATAAACCTTTTTAGCAGGGTCCTGTTATTTTAAAATGTGGACGACATCTGTCATCGTCGGCTTTTTATGTTGATACGTTTTAACATAATATTTATATTTTGTTTAACACGTTTAACAATTTATATTACTTTTGTTGAATTAAAACAACAATGTAATGATAGAATTGGTAAAACGGCATACGGCTTTAATCAATAATGTAGAAACCGGATTTCAGCGAAGCATAGCCGCCCGGCTTCCATGGAATGAGCGATTAATAGGATTAAAGGGATCACGAGGCATCGGGAAAACAACCTTACTGCTCCAACACATTAAAATTGTTTACGGGTTAAACCCTGATGCTCTATACGTATCGCTTGACGATCCCTATTTTTATAACAATACGCTTCTCAATTTGGCAGATGATTTTGTAGCTCAAGGCGGCAAACACTTGTTCATTGACGAAGTACATAAATATTCGGACTGGGCAGTAGAGATAAAAAAGATTTACGATTATCACCCGGAGCTAAAAGTTGTTTTTACCGGTTCATCACTCCTGCAAATATTAAATGCTCGTGCCGATTTAAGCCGCA
>CAYNVN010000081.1:0-7867 GCA_964400655.1 uncultured Lentimicrobiaceae bacterium | reverse complement strand
TTTTTCTGTTTGTTGTTCATAGAATTTCTCAAAATAATCTTTGAAAAAATATAGTTCCCGTTTTTTATTCATGGAGTAAAGATACAAAAAGTAGTCCAAAAAGACAACTGTAATTTGTGTTTTTCATTTTTTGGTAC
The DNA here is from genome assembly GCA_964400655.1 of uncultured Lentimicrobiaceae bacterium. Classification (GTDB taxonomy): domain Bacteria; phylum Bacteroidota; class Bacteroidia; order Bacteroidales; family F082; genus B16-G9. Next base: position 7,730 of record CAYNVN010000081.1, on the reverse strand, counting down.
GATTCCTCTGGCATGAAGCACAACAGTAAAATATTTAAAGGGACTGTTCAAAAAGTAAAAAACGTGTCATTCTGAGCGCCTGCTTAGGTTGATAATATGACTAAGAATTACTTTTTGAACAATCTTCTACTTAGAATATTTATATCTTCAAGCATTTAACTTTAAACAACTTCATTGTATATCAACTACCCGCAAGCTCCTTTATTTTATTATAGATGGCCACGGGGCCATAACCACATGCTTCGTATAACTCCGCCCGTGTTCCGTGAGCAATAAACCTGTCGGGGACACCCAGAATGCTAACCCTGTTGTTAAAACCGTGTTTTTGTTTAAATGCCAAAACAGCATCGCCAAAACCGCCTTTTACGGTTCCGTCTTCGATGGTTACGATATCCCTATAACGGGAAAACACCTCTGCAAGTATTTCTTCATCCAACGGCTTTAAAAACCGCATGTCGTAATGAGCAGGAAATATATTCTCTTTTTTCAGCTCACCGATTGCCTTACGGGCAAGGATTCCGGCATAGCCAAGGGTAACCAGTGCAATATTTTGTCCCGCTTCCAGTTTACGGCCCTTTCCAACCGGTATTTCTTCAAAATCTTTTTCCGGCAATTTGTCCATTCCTCTGTTTTTTGAGTAACGAACCGCAAAAGGAGCTTTGTTATATCTGGATGCGGTATAAAGCATATTACGCAAATCCTGCTCGTCCATGGGAGCCGAAACCACCATATTCGGTATGGAGCGCATAAACGCCAAATCGAAAACGCCCTGATGCGTGGCACCGTCCTCTCCTGCCAGCCCTGCCCTGTCGATGGCAAACACCACCGGCAGCTTTTGTAATGCCACATCATGAATTACCTGATCGTATGCCCGCTGCAGGAAAGTAGAATAAACGGCACAAAAGGGTTTATATCCCGATGCCGCAAGCCCGGCCGAAAAGGTTACCGCATGTTGCTCGGCAATGCCCGTATCAAAAATCCTGCGGGGAAATTGTTTTTGAAAATCCTGTAACGATGAGCCCGTAATCATGGCGGGCGTAACGGCCACAATTTTACTGTTGTTTGCCGCCAGCGCAACAAGGGTTTGTCCTGCAATTTCGGGAAAAGATGCGGCACCCGGTTTTTTGTTGATGATTTCACCCGTTTGTCGGTCAAACCGACCGGGAGCATGAAACCGTGTTTGATCCTGCTCGGCTTTTTTAAACCCCTTCCCCTTGGTAGTTATCACATGCAACAGTTTCGGGCCCTCAATCGTTTTTACTTTATTGAGTATTGTTATCAGGCCTTTTACGTCGTGGCCGTCAACAGGGCCAAAATACCGGATTTCCATATTCTCAAACAGGTTAACCCTGTCACCCTCCAAAGGAAGTTTTTTAAGATAATCGCCTATTATTCCGGTATTTTTATCAATGGCAATGCCGTTATCGTTTAAAACAATCAGCACGTTTGAGCCTGCAATATTGTTAAAAGCTTCAAAAGCCATACCTCCGGTAAGGCCGCCGTCGCCAATAACGGCAATATGATTTCTGTTTGCATCTCCAGCCAGTTCCGCGGCTTTGGCCATACCCAATACGGCAGAAATTGAAGTAGAGGCATGACCCGTGGCAAAAGCATCGTATTCGCTTTCTTCCGGTGACGGAAAACCGCTTACTCCTCCCCTTTGCCTAAGGGTGTGGAACCGCTCTTTTCTTCCCGTTAATATTTTATGGCTGTAAGCCTGATGACCCACATCCCAAACAATTTTATCATAGGGGGCATTAAACACATGGTGTAAAGCCACTGTAAGCTCTACAACACCAAGGCTTGCACCGAGATGGCCCGGGTGTACCGACACCACATCCAAAATAAACGACCGGATTTCATCCGACAGCCGCAACAACTGCTCAACGGATAAATTTTTTACATCATCCGGCGATTTGATGTTGTCCAAAAGATTTTGGGATATGTGATTGGTATTTTGCATGGCGGGCAAAGGTAGGAAACCTTTGTAAATGCCGGAATTATAAATTTTGAAATTTTGTATGATTTGACAAATCCGGTTACAATTATAAAATATCCGCTTCTAATTTTTTATAATGCCCAAACGTTGTGCTTTTAAAACGGCTTCGCGCCGTTTGTGTACATCAAGCTTTTGAAAAATATTAATGGCATGCCGTTTTACCGTTCCCAAAGAGATAAAGAGCGCTTCGGCTATTTCCTTGTTCGAGAATCTTTTGGCCATTAAATCGAGTACGTCTAATTCACGGTTGGTCAGATTATTAAAACAGTTTTCCGGCATGCCTGATAATTTTTGTCTTTTTCTGCTCACGGTATCATGAGAAATCGCTCTTAAAACATCAAGTATAAATTTTTTCAACGCTCCTTCCGCTTCCAGCGAAGTCAACAAATGCTGAATCTCTTTGCCTGATTCCACAAAAGGAAAAATCCATTTTTCTCCGTATGCTTTTTGCAAGGCTTGCGTTAAAACATCTTCAGCACTTTTAATGTTTTGCTGTTTTTTGTATGCCACCGCCAAAAGGATAAGAGTATTGATTAGAAAAGGTGTATTGTTGATGCGCTCAGCCAGTTTAAGATGCCCACGAAGTTTTTGCAGGGCTTCATCGGTTTTTCCCTGATCGTTATGAGCCAGCAATACCCGGCATTCGGTAAGTCTTGGAACTTCGATATCAAACAACACATTGCCCTTGCTAAAAGACATATCCGTCAAATTTATCCATTTATTTGCCGCTTCAAGGTCGTTTTCGAGCAACGAAAGCCTGGCCCTTAAAGAATAGGACAAAGAGGTATAAACGGGATGTGCTTTATCGTTTACAAAAGAGATCATCTTGTGATAAGTAATTTGATATTCTTTCGGTTTATTGAGCATTTTTTGTGTAAGCAACATCCCTGCAAAACTATCCATGGGCGCTATCATATTCAGATAATACACATTGTTGATTGCCCGCCCGAAAAATGATTCCGCCTTTTCAAGATTGTAATTTTGGAAAGCAACGTATCCAAAAAAATAGTCTGTCCATGCCTGCGCAAAGATATGGTTAACCGACAAACCTATTTTTAACTGCTTTTTCAATAGTTGTTTGGCTCTGTAAAGATTGCCCTCCAAAACCCTCATATATATCAATTTTCCCAACAATAAAATTTTAAATGTGGGATGCAGGCGGCCGCTTTGTAATATCTCTTCGGTTTTTCGGTAAACCGGTTGGGCGGAACCATTCTGTTGTGAGGCGGTTCCGTAATATATACTTGTAAGGCTGTAAGCACCGATACGTTCCGGTGAAATATTGTCTAAAACCGTTTTAAAGAGAGTTATGCTTTCATTTATTTCGGCAGACCAAAAACGAATGACTCCCTTAAAATACATTGCCTGAAGTCCGGTATCTTTATTCAGCTTTTGCTTTTGCTGCAACTCGTTAAGTTTTGCAAGCAGTCCCGGAATGGCCCAAAAAATGTTCTTATGCTGCAAAACCCACATCCGGGCAATAAGCAAATCAGGACTTTGATCGATATAGTTTGCCGGGATTTTATCAAGCCATTGCTCCAGCACATACCATTTATCTTCGTTAAGAGGAACATGCATGTATTTTTCAATCAATGCTATCAATCCCTCCGTATCGCCCGACTGCGATGCAAGCGTAATGGCTTCGTTAATCATTCCATGCTCTTCAAACCATTTTACAGCCCTGAGCTTCAAAAAAGAAACCTCTTTTTCGGAGAACCGTTTTATAAGTTCCTTTTGAAGCAACCCATGAAAAACATGATGGTAACGATACCACTCACCCCGGTTATCCAAATTGATAATGAACAGGTTATTGTTTACCAGTTTGTTGATTTGAGCACGACCATTTTTATTTTGGAGTAAATAATCCGCAATATCGCTGCTGAATTTATGCAATATTGATGTTTTGAGTAAAAAATTAAGCATATCGCCATCCAAATGCTCCAATATTTCATCCATAAAATAACTATCGGAATTACCGGAGGAAAAATTAATCAGGTTAATGCTTTCTCCCTTAATATCCTGAAGCGATAAATGGAGTACGGCAAATCGTAATCCTGTAAACCAACCTTCCAGACCGGAGTTGAGTTTTTGGGCAATCATTTCAGCGTCGTATATTTTCAGATGACTTTCGACAAAACTTTTAATTTCATATTGCGTAAGTTGCAAATGCGATGAACGAATCTCTTTCATCTTATTTTTTGCCCTAAGGCAGGATAGCGGCAATACCGGATCGTTTCGTGAAATAATAACGAGGTGGAAATTTTTCGGTGGAAATTTAAGGCTCTCCGTAAAAATATCAATAATGTCCTGGTTGTTGATGATATGAAAATCATCCAAAGCAAGAAAGACCGTTTCAGGCAGTTCATTCAAATCGTTGATTAATGTATTCTTTAAGATATTGATGCCGGGCATATCGGGAATATTCAGCAGCCCGGCCGTTTTCATACCAAAATCGGGTATTACGGTTCTAATTGCGGAAATAAAATGCACAAACAAAGTCCGTAAATCGTTATCATTCTCATCCAGCGACAGCCAGCAGTTTTTTTGAGATATTTCATTAAACCAGCTGCTTACAAAAGTACTTTTCCCATATCCGGCACCTGCCGACACCAAAGTGAGCGGCCGTTGTAAATCAATATTTACATACTCAATCAGTTTTGGTCTCGGAATAAAATCACCGGGCAGGTTAGGTCTCTGAAGCTTTGTAGTCAATACCAAACCGGTATCAAAAGTATTCATGTATTCTCATTCCTGATTTTGATAATACCGGTAAATATACAAAAAATCAACCTTAAAAGGAAGGGATCCCGCTAAAGACCTGAAGAGCAGTTATCACAGAAATGGAAATATTCATGCACCGGTCTTCGCCAAAGGCCTGAAAGTTTAATACTTTTACAGATGGGATATATCGGTAAACACGTCAACAATATTGTTTTTTCTAAAACCGATATCCAAAAATTGCCGTGATGGAGGTTCTCTGTCCGAACCCGGCCTGAAACGACATCTCCCAGTGTTTGGCAAAGTTTTTATACAACCCTACAATGGCATTCCACTGTATGGGTTCAAAATCAACCTTATAATTAAGTTTGTGCATATTGCCGTCTTCGTCAACAAGTTCAATAAATCCTGTAATATTGGTATTGTAAAACTGTCCCTGGGCACCTGCCATAAAATTCACGCCAAAAGGAGCCATATAGCCCAGCATGGGGGTAACCACATTGACCATATTGGTGGTGTTGGCTTCCACAATTTTGGTAAACATAAGCTGGTAATTTACCGAAATGTTAAAATTGGCAATACCTCCTGCCAGGGTCACGCCTCCGCCATACACCTCGGAAGTAATATTTGTTTTAATGGGAATGGCATAAGGTACATTGGGAATATCAACAATAAAACCGGGCAACCCATTGATAAATTCGCGTAAATCTTCGTTGATTACCAGTTCTCCGTCCAGCCGGTTTTCTCCTCCTCCCACAATGGCCATCACATTAAGAAACGGAAAAATCCACACATCGGCCTTTGCCAAAGGCATAAAGGTTGACTGGCTTACAGACGATTCTTTTAATGCAAAAAGGTTTTCCAGATTTACCATTTTGTCTTCGTCGAAACCAACCTGCAAAGCGGTAAAATCCATTTGCTGATCGTGTGCATAAACAAAAACATCCACGCCGAATGGCCGCGGAAGTTTGTAGCCCATTTTTGTTGCCTCTTTACCGAGAAAAGGAAGCGTTCCTCCAAGTCCAACGGTAACCATATCATTTTTATCGTACTTAACCTCTGTTTTAGTTTTATTGTCCCAGCTTAAACTGTTGCCATTGCCGCCTTTGTAATCAAGGATTTTGGTAATGATTTCCACTTCCTCTTTTTTACCCGGCTTTCCGGTAACAACTTTTTCATTTTCCGAAAAAATAATATATCCGCCCTCTTTTGATTTTACAAAATCAACCTCTTTACGATAGTCAACAATATTTTTCCGTAAAGGTTTAAAATTAGTGAGCACCACTTTCTTCAACTCACCGTTACTAATATAAACCTCCCCTTTTATTCTTTTTACGAATTTAAGAGAGGGATCAATATCTTTTTTCTTATAATAAAACTCCAGCACCAATTTATCGCCATCGTTTTTAACGACCTTTAAACTATTTTCATCATAAAGATAGTTTTCCGACATCCGGCTGAGAAAATGGCTTTTTTCGATATACTTTTTAAGTGCTTTAAGCTCCTTTTTGCTAAGCTCACCTGATTTGTTGACTATACGGATATCCATACCGTCGTTGTATGAAGGGTCGTAAATCAGTATAACATTATACTTTTTTTGGTTACCATCTTTGTTTACTTTGATAATTACATCCTCGGTAAAGCTGCCATCCTGCATATAGGGGCTGGCTGCCGCATCTAAAACCCGCGGTGAAATACCGTATTCGATTAAATAGTTGCTGTTAACGGGTTGTGTTTTTTGTGAATAAACATCAATCTGTAAAAAAAGAATTATCAAAACAATAAGGTTTCCTGTTAAGCTGGTTATAGAATATTTTTTCATGTTGGTTTTTTTTTCAAATATAAAAAAACAAACGGTAGTACATTTAATTAAATGCTACCGTTTGTCAATGATTTAATGATTATTTACGTTTAATATTTATCGCCGTTTTTTGGTTTATACCGTTCCCATTCCCTGTGATCACCGGGCCACACATCCAAATCGGAAACCGGATAATCGTAAGGAAATTTATGGGGCCACTTAAGCACATCCCAATCAACATTTTCGCCAAAGTAAAATACATGGAAGTCATACTTATCAAGCTCCTCTTTTGTAAAGGAAACGGATTTATCTTTGATAAAAGTATGCTCGTGCATACGGGTAAACTGTGTTGCATCAATAATTCCGGAAGCGTACGGGTGGTTAATTCCTTCAACATTATAATGTCCGGGGAATACAACTTTTGCATGTAGTTTTTCTTTCCCGATTTTTGTACCCCATCTTGGTGTTGTGATATGCCCGTCATCGCTGATAGCTGAAATGAAGATGTCAATATCGCCGATTTGGTCGAACATTTCCTGCGGCGGATTCTGACGGTTATCGCCCCAGTGAAGAATACGCATACCTCCTGTTTCAATTAAGATCATCGAGTTATCCCACTCCATATTTTCTCCCGGTGGATAGTTATGTTTGCCGAAAGCTTTTTCCAGAATAATTCCGTCATAAATCTCGTTTTGAGGGTTACTTACATGCTTATCGGGGAAACCTGTAATTTTGGCATCACCTATTTCAACAGTACCGGCAAGCCTGTCGAGCATCATGGGAGCTTTTACACGCATCATGCCGTCGTGATCACCGTGTCCGTGAGTTGAAACAACAATATCTGCATATATTTCGGGAAATTGCGATAAAAACCAAATACCGCCTAAATCCAAATCGGGGGCATTTCTGAACGGATCTATCAATATTTCCAATCCTTGCGGAGTAGTTACTTTGTATGCAATCATACCATAAAAACTTATGGTTACCTTACCGGTATTTTTAGTTATTCCGCCATTTTTTTGAGCGGCAATTATTCTGTCGTTTTTTACACCCTGATAAAAGGTATTATCACCTATAACGGGTACCAACCATGTTGCAGGGTTGGGTAATTTTGTCATATCCATAATTATATTTCTTTTATTTTGTTACTAAATTTATTTATACTGTTCCCATACAGGTTTAACCTCCGGAATATCTGCAATTTCACCATCC
>CAYNVN010000080.1:0-4098 GCA_964400655.1 uncultured Lentimicrobiaceae bacterium | reverse complement strand
CATCTTTTTAAAATCTTTAAGCGCTTCTATTCTTTTGTAAGCTTCATCAATGTAACCGTTGGCAAGCGCCGTTTGAACCCGTGTAATATATTGAGCGTAAAGGCCCGTATAAGCTTTGGTGTTGAGGGCCGTCAGCTCCGTCTCCTTTCCGCCGTAAACAAAAACACTTTTAAAGCGAAACAGCAAATCCAGCGCGGTTTGATAATGTTCCGAAGATATCTCTTCCGTTACCATTTGATGCAATGTTTGCAGAAAAAGCGGTAACGACATTCCCGAAAGAAAAGGGTACTTTTTTAACGATTGCCGGTAAAGCTTTCCGGCTTTGACAATGTATCGTTCGGCCATTTTACGATTTCCGGAGTGCATACCTGCCGATGCCACTTTTAAATATGATGCAAGCATTCCGTCAATGGTGTGCTGCAACTGAACCGTGAATGCAGGTTCGGTTTTTACCTTTTTCATCCTTCCTGCCCAAACAGCGGCATTGTCGAGCATTATCAGCGAATAGGCGTACGATTCCGACTGTTCATAACGTTCGGCCTGCTTAATAAATTCGTTAAAAACCATCTGCGAAACGGAAACGGTGCCGCTCCCGGTATTATCGAGTTTACTGCAAACCAATCGGTAATATTCAAATGTTTCCTCATCATCGGACAGACTTGCCATTTTTTCGTACGAAGCGGCAATATAGGGTTGATAACCGCTTTTTGCCGACAAATAACTAACCGATAATTCCACAAGATTTCGTGAAAATATGGCTTTCAGATTCTTCTCCCGTCTCATGCGGTTAAGATACTGGCGGGCAAGGGTGCGGTTCCGGGTTTCAAGCCTTACCGCTTTATTGTAGAGCGACAAAAATTTTGCCGGATCGTGTTTTTTTAAATGAAGATAGTTTATGATGTTCAGGCTTCTGATATTTTCCAAAGCCCTGTGTATTTCAATATAATCGGTTAAAACTTTCACCTTTTCCCTGTCGCCCGAATACCGTTTAAATCCCGCAAGAACCGATTTAAAACCATAATAATGATTTACCACACCGGCAGCTTTTACAAAGCCGGCATATTTGCGGTCCGACATTTCAAATCCGCATGAAACCGACAAGCTTTCTCCCTGAAAATGATCCGGATTAAGAACCGTGTTAACGGATGGAAAAGGGGCGATGAATTGTTGTTGCCGGTGATAACCTGTTTTACGCTCCTTCCACGAAAGGGTGATTTTTGCCAGATCGGGAGTAATGAGGGTATCGAAATTAAAATCCCTGAAAAAAATATCGCCGGTTACCGAAACATTATCACTGCTTATTTTGACCTGGCTTTTTGTAACCTCAACAAAGCGCCGCCATTTCATTTCGTACTTAAGGGTACGTATGTTTTTCTCATTGTTGACCGACATCAACGAAAAGACCGAATGCAGATTGCTTTTTGCAGGCACACTGCCGTAACTGAACAGATGTTTTTGGTAACCCACCCTGTTTTGCGAAAATGTGGCAAGTGCCGTTGCCGCCAACAGCAATAAAACAAATGATCTTTTTAATTTCAAAGGCAATAAATTTTTGCACAAAAGTAGGCAAACAGTAGAAGAGAAATATTAAAAAACTGTTAAAGCCCGCTGATGTTAAAATTTAAATCCCACATTGAGGTAAATCATCGGAAAATCGTTTTTTGAATAGTATCTGAAGTTGAGCGAAGTAAGCAAGAACTTAACCGGTTCGTATTGTGCACCCACAATGTAGTAGTTATTTACCAGGTTATTATTTTCAAATTGCTGAAACAAATAATCGTATCTGCCCAGAACCACAAATTTCGGGAAAAGCGTTACAAAACCGTAAACCGAGTATCCGTACTTGTCGGTTCCCTCAACATAATTGTAATCTTTAACATAGTTGGCTTCGGCTCCCACACCAAACTTTTCGGTTTTATAGCCTGCAAACAGGGAACCGATCTTTTTTATGGTTACATACATTCCCGTATCGGGTGCCGATTCAACGCCGGCATAAAGTTTAAGGGTAAAATCTTTAACCGGACGATACTGAATATTTGCCGCATAAAGGAACCGGCTTAACTTATCCTGATACCTGAAAGGGCCTTCGCCGTTAACCACCGACAGTTGTAACAACAACTTATCTTTTAGTTTGTAATCGGCCTGGATTCCAAAATCGGCAGGCATCCCAAAGCGGTATTTTTCCTGAAAGGTAACGTCCACATACCTGAACCCCCAGAATTTATCAATAAAAGTTAGGTATTGCGTGTTGAGCAATTGTCCGAAACGCAATGTAAAATGGTGATTGATGTTCCATTTTATTTCGGCCATTTTAAGGTAGGCGGTATATTTGCTGCCTTCAAAATAGTCCAGAGGAATTATATTCCCGGCCGTATCGCTAAGGCTTGTAAAATGGGTGGTACGGGTAACATCCAGCATAATAAGTCCCGACAATCCGTGTTTGAACCCGTGTTTATAACCAATAATTCCCTGCTTGAATATAAAAGCGGCCTGCGGTTTAAAGTTATCGTTAAAACCGGCATAAAAACCGGTGGATATCTGGCCGAAAATATAGGAGTTTTCCTCTTTACCAATAAGCTGTGTACTGCTTTGTGCCCCTGCAACATAAGGAAGAAGTAACAAAACAATCCGGTAAAAATGTTTCATTTTTCAATTTTTGTGACAAAGGAAAGAAAATGATTTAATTTTTCAACATTATTCCGGGGGGAGTTTAAAACTAAATTAACCGGCCTGCTATTTTTTATGATCAGCATTTCTTAATATGTTTTTCATTCCGTTTGTAAACATCTAATTTTGTATGGCTTCCTACCATATTTACGATATATCTTTTTTTATTTAATTATCAGCTTCTTGGAAGCTTTTAATATTTTTAACAGAGATAAACGGAAAAAACTAATTTTACACCATGAATCTTTTTTATGCCCCCGATATTACGGAACCTTTTTACCAGCTTCCGGAAGAGGAATCGAAACACCTGATACGTGTTTTGCGTCACAAAAGCGGTGATAAAGTTCATTTTACCGACGGAAACGGGTTCTTTTACATTTGCCGGATAGTGGACGACAGTCCCAAACATTGCAAAGTGGAAGTTATTGAAAAACAAGAAGGAGACGATCGCCGGCCTTTTACCTTATGGATGGGAGTAGCTCCCACGAAAAACATATCACGTTTTGAGTGGTTTATTGAAAAGGCTACCGAAATTGGTATTGATACCATCATTCCTTTTGTGAGTTTTCATTCCGAACGTAAGGATATAAAACCCGACAGGCTAAACAGGGTAATTACGGCAGCTGTAAAACAGTCGTTAAAATCGTTTCACCCCAAATTGGACAAGCTAATGAGTTTTAAGGAGATGATCAGTCTCCCTTTTGAGGGGGATAAATTTATTGCCTACATCGATAAAGCGGTGACCCTGGAGCTTTCAAAAGCATACACACCCGGCAACAATGCCTTTGTGCTGATTGGCCCCGAAGGTGATTTTAGTCCGGAAGAGGTGGAACAAGCCAAAGAAAAAGGGTTTGTCCCCGTTAAGCTCGGCCCGGCGCGGCTAAGAACCGAAACCGCCGCCGTTGCCGCCTGCCACACTGTTAATTTGATGAATTTTTAGAGGCTTGACTGGTTGCTGGTTGCTTGTTGCTGGTTGCTTGTTGCTGGTCGGTTCAAGGTTTGAAAATTCAAAGTTTTAAAGTTTGATGTACCGCAAAGGCGCGAAGGTTAAGAAGTTGAGAAGTTGAGAGCTCAGTGCTGCCTGCCCGAATGTACCGGAAGGTACGGGCGGGGTTGCTGGTCGGTTCAAGGTTTGGAGGTTCAAAGTTTTAAAGTTTGAACCGCGAAGACGCTAAGGCGCGAAGTGAACCTTTTCGGTTCCTTGTTGCTTGATGCTGCCTGCCCGAATGTTCTGACAAGAACAGGCGGGGTTGCTGGTTGCCCCTCCCGCAAGCCCCAACGTCATCCCGAAGGAGGTACGACTGAGGCCCGCCCGAACGTACCGTTCGGTACGGGCGGGAATCCCCTACTATAATCTACCGAATTTTCTTTTGTTTTAGGGGCAGGCTGCTACCCGGGAGATTCCTCGTCGCTCCCCCGAAAGCTTTCGGG
>CAYNVN010000079.1:0-2885 GCA_964400655.1 uncultured Lentimicrobiaceae bacterium | reverse complement strand
GGTTCATTGAAACCTCAAACTTTGAACCTCCAAACCTTGAACCTACCAGCAACAAGCAACAAGCAACGAGCAACGAGCAACAAGCAACGAGCAACCATCAAAACCTCGTACTTTCAAATTTTGGTTGTTTCATCACATTCCGGGTATGCGGGGGATTTTTTTCAGTTTTGAGAGTTTCCAATATTTTCCCCAGGCCTGTTTTACCCAATGGCCAAATTTTGGCATGGGAACAATGGTTTCTTTATTCCAGGTTCGTTTGGTAAAGATGGCTCCGTTTCCGGCATCCATCACACAGATAATGTTAAGGTGATTGGGATAACCTTTTCGTTTTGGGTTTCCTATAATATGGTTGTTAATATTATACACTGCGTAGTTGGCCATTATTTCGGCAATATGTCCCTGTTTGGCTATCCAGCCCGGGCCGTCAATACGGGTAACATCTCCGGCGGCATACACGTTATCCACTCCGTGGACCTTGCAATAACCGTCAATTAAAATATTGCCGTCAACCGACAGGGGCAGGTCTGAATTTTTCATTATAGGGTGGCCGGTCATGGCCGGTGTGAAAATAGTCAGGTCACTCTCGAGCTCCGAGCCATCTGCAAACACCACCTTATCTTTTTCAAACCGCTTAATGGGCACTCCTATTTTCTGATCGATTTCATGCTTTTCGTACATTTTCGAAAGCATTTTCAATCCTTCACCGCCCATACGTGCGCCGGGCTCTTTCATGGGAGCAAAAAAGGTGATTTTAAAGTTGTTGTAAACCTTTTTCTCTTTAAGCAGGGTAACAATGTTAAACAACATTTCAAAAGCCGGGCCGCCCCTCACTCCTGTGGGCGATTTGGGGTTGCCGCCAAAACCGATGGCAATTTTTCCGCTACCTTTTTCAATTAATGTTTCAATACGTTTTTGCAGTTCCAACAGTTTTTGGGGCTTTCCACAGGTAGAAAAGGTGTTTTCGATACCTTCGGTTTGTATTTTATTTCCGCCAAGCGCCACAATTAAATAGTCGTATTCAATGGTGCTGTTCGAAAGTATCACTTTGTTTTCTTCTGAGCGGATTGCCTCCACTTTGTCGATAACCAAATCGAATTTATGTACCTCCTGTAACTTTTTCAGTGGCAGTTTTACATCTTCAAAGTCAATCTTTCCAACAGGAATCCATATGGAAATTGGATAGATAAAACAGTAATCTCTTTCCGAGATCAGTGTTACGCGGTAGTTGTATTTACTTAGCCGGTAAACCGACTCAACGCCGGCAAACCCGCCGCCGAGTACCACAATGTGTTTGTTTTTTGTGCTCATTAGTATAGGGATTTTGAATGGTTACGAAATGTCGAGGTTAATATACGACAAAAATAGATATAACCGATATGTGTAAGGTAACCATATGTAGGTATTTTATTAAACGTCGGTTTTTCAACCGGTTATTGATTTTTTGAAAACATTTTCCCGAAAAAATTTATTTAACCTGCTAAAGTGTTGCCGTTTAATATCGTGCCGGATAACTGCAAAATATTTATCGGTTTTTTGTAAGGAGTTATGGTTATCAGCTACTAAACCCGTAAAGCAACTTCAATAAATATTCTCGGAATTTAAGTGGGTTTATTAAAATTAATTTGTGAAGCGACATTTAATTATGCAACTTAAATTTATTTCGGGTCGTCAATATTAGCGACCAAGTAAAAGCTTTTTCATAAGTGTGATTTAGTTTTTTAAGCAGGATAACCGATGTTGTCCTGCTTTTTTAATTCCTTATAGGTTATTTATTATTTCTGCAGCTTTTTAGGTTACTTATCTTTCTGTGCTTCAAAAATTTTTGTAAATTTGAAACTCAGGTATTTACCTGTTTTCCCAAAAACTACTTTTATTAATAAAAAAATTTTAATCATGTTGTTAAAATTATTTGACATTATCAGAATAGTCGGTGTTACCATTGCTTTCTTTTTTGGATATCAAATAGGTTTTGCCGGAGAAACTTACGATGCTGCTGCGCAATTACATTTTATGGTACCTGTAATGATTGTTACAATTGCCGGAATTACGGGGATTGAAAGTATTTTTTTCGGCGATAAGGCTGCAGAACTTAAGGGTTTTGAAGTTGGAAGTAATTATCAGAAACAATCCGGTATAGCGTTACTCTCATATGCGTTTATTGCAGCATTTGTTTATTTTGCCCAATGGGGCATTAAAGCCGAATTGACCATCCTGTTTACTTTTATTTTCTTTTTCTTTTTTTCGGCCATCAATCATGGTGTTAATGCAATTAAAAAGCACAATTATGCCTGGCAAAACATCAACCGCCCTTTTATTACGCTCATATTAATCGCCGGCCTGATTTATCCGGTTTTAATGGCGCTTAAGGGGTTGTAATTTTAAAGTGCCTAGAGTGCCTAAAGTTTGGAGTGCCTGGAGTTAAAACTACGTCGTTCAATTCATGTTATCCCGTCATTTCGAGGGAGGCACAACCGCTTTTTCTTCGTCATTCCGACGACCGTAGGGAGGAGACCTGCCCTGCCGGCAGGCGGGAACCCCCTTCTATAATCGACCAAGTTTTCTTTTGTTTACAGGGGGCAGGCTGATGCCGAGGAGTTCCCCGCCCGTACCGAACGGTACGTTCGGGCGGGCCTCAATCGTGCCTCCTTCGGGATGATGCCGGGGCTTGTGGCAGGGGCTTGTCAAACCTCTCAACTTCTCAACCTCTCAACTTCACAACCTCTCAACCTCTCAACTTCTCAACTTCTCAACTTCTCAACCTCTCACCCTCTCAACTTTTCACCCCTTCTCCCTACATCCCAATTGCTACAAACGGGTTGTTAATCTTTTCAAATCCGATGGAGGTTTTCGGGCCGTGACCGGGAAAAACCTCAGTTTCGTCAGGT
>CAYNVN010000078.1:0-10449 GCA_964400655.1 uncultured Lentimicrobiaceae bacterium | reverse complement strand
TTATCGTTAAACACCCACCATAAAGTCTGGTCACCTTTAATTACCTGGTCGGCAAGTACGCTACCATGAACAACGCCTTCGAGTTCTTCATCTTTAGTAGGTGTTTTAGTATGACACAAGCTGTTATTAATATCGTAATAGGGGTAATCACCTGCATTGGGATCATATTCACCGTCACCGTCATTATCATAAAACGGAGCCAGATAATAGCTTTGCCCTTTACCGGGATCACCGTGTGCAGGCCAGTTTTGAATTGAAGCGGGAATTGAATAATCATCCGAAGGAATGAATGCACCGGTTTCAGGGTCGCAATGAGCAATAAACTCATCCACATCGGCCCTGTAAATTTTCCACTGTTTGTCGTATTGCGAACAGGTAGCCGCATCAATGGCAGCCGTTCCGTCAATGGTTAATGGTCCTGTCCAGTAATCGATACCTACCTGACGGTAACGCTGGGCGGCAAGTTTCAGCTGATTATTGATATCGAGACCACCAATCCACAAAGCACCCGAAAACATGGAAGTGGCGGTTCCGTTTTTAGGGATATAATATTTTGAACCGGTACCTCCCGGTAAATCCCACCACATATCGCCACCTGTATTAATCCTTGCTTTAACATTATTGATATCGAGCCATTCGTAACCGGCAGCGGGCGCACAACCTGCCGTGGTATTTTTCAAAACTCGTCTGGTTTTCAGGGTATCGTCAACCGACTCTCTGCCGTACGTGGTTGTGGCAAAAAGTGACGAAATAAAAACAATCAATAAAATATGAGTAATATTCTTCATAATATATTCTGTTTATTCTTTAGTTACTAAAACAATAATCCGGTTTACTTTTAGAAGTTAAACGAAACTCCAAGTCTTAACTGCCTTGGCATACTATAGTTACCGGGCCTGTTAACATATACGCTGTAAAGCTCTCTGTATGATTCCGGATCAAGTTGGTTGTTAATCTCCCTTTGCCATTCAGGTGCTGCCAAATATCCATCATCATCCGGGTTACCGGTATAAGGATAAACATTCATCACATTTTTGGTATCTAATACATTAAGCACCAGGAAATAAACATTCATATACGACTGTCGTGTCGAACCATCTTTTCGAGTGTGCGATTTAAAATAAAAATCTTTATCGATTCTCATATCGATTCTAAACTGCCATGGAAGTCTTGAACCGTTGTAAGTACCTTTTAACAATTTGGTACCGCCCGAAATGGGAGACAATATATTACGTGAAGCGGTATAAGGCGTACCCGATCCGCCACCAAGTGTAACGTTTACACCGAAATTGCTTAACACATCTATTGGGGGTTTGCCCGACTTATCACGTCTGATACGTGGTCCGTTATATTTTTTACCGTCAAAATACCTGAAATCGAAAACAACGTTAAATTGATGTCTTCTGTCCCAAGGCATAGGATAGGTAGAACGCAGGTTTGGCAAACCGGCAGCAATTAACGAAGCAGCCGTAGTTGTTGACGAGCCTGTAGCATCGGCAAATTGCAGCGTATAAGAAGCTCTAAGCTGAATATTTCCCGTACGACGCAGGTCGTAATCAATGGTCAAACCTTTAACGGTTCCAAAGTCAAGGTTATTAAACGACGAATAATCTTTAGGATAAGCTCCTGTATAACGATACATCTGGATCATATTACGCATCTCGCGGTAGAAAGTAGAGAAGGTAATGGCTGAAGTATTTGTCAGCTTTTGGGTAAAACCGATTTCGTAGTCGATGGTTTTTTCGGGTGTCAACGACGGGTTGTTAATGGCACCGCGTATTGTATTAAAAAAGTAATAGGTTGCAGGTGTTGTAAAAGAGTTACTGGAAGGGCGTTGTGTTAATACATCGTAATGTGCAAAAAAGAGTGCTTCATCGGAAATAGGGAAAGAGAATGAAATACGGGGCATGATGCTTACCTGCGGGTCGTAATCTTTAAACGATTTAATATTGACATACTGCTGGTTCGGATCTTCCAATACCGGAGAAATACCGCTTCCAACATCCAAAACGGCAGGGTCTTGTATTTCCACACCCTGCGCATTGTACCAGATATTTCCGTTACGGTAACCGGTTACTCTTGTGGGGTTCTCTACCTTGTCGGCATAAACAACATAGTCAGAGCCAATGTTTCCGGGGTGCGACACAGGATTTCCTCCAAGATTATCCACTTCTTTTACCGTTTTAGCGGGAAAAAGCAAATAGGGATCGTTTAACACCTTTTGGTTGGCATCGTAACGATCAACCCTTACTCCTACATTAAAAATAAGGTCTCGTACCGAGAATTTATCCTGAATGTAACCGGCCATATAAATAGGACGGAACGAACCGATATCACGGGTGTACATTCCGTTTTCATCTTGTTTATTAAAGAAATCCTGGTAAGAGGGTTGTGACTTTAATTTGTTTCCTTTATAATCGTACCCGTAGTAACTTATATATGAGTTACCGTTATTCCACAATTCGTCGGGCGAGAACATATCCACCGAAAATAAATCGCCGTCAACCTTAACGGAGTGTTTAACGCCATTTCTGTCGAAATACTCAATGGTTTTACTGTCGTAATCCCACGAGTCGATGGTGATATAATCGAGGCCATCCACCGGAAGGCCCAGTTTTTCACGTAAATTTTTGTCGAAAATTCTTTGTGAATTGGCATCGTATTTTCTGTAATAGATAATGGTATCTACTACTCCGTCGTGCGAAATCAGTTCGGGATGGTCTTTATCCAACTCCAGAATATGGAAGTTTGTTAACTGACGCATCAGGTTCCACATACCTGTAGTAGCAAGACTTGCACCGGAGTTTACGCGTTGTTCGTACTGAAAACCGATTTTAATATCGTGGTCGCCAAGGTCCATTGAGGCATCCAGTTTCAGGTTATATTGATCGTTGTTATAAAAACCGTAACCTATTTGGTTTGTACCCGGCGACTGGTACAAGCCGTAAACCGATCGTGGCTGGCCGCCATTCATCAAACCTCCACCCAAAAGGATATTATCCATATTATCGTAATGTCCCTCGGGGTAACCGGCAAAAGTATTGTAATAACTGGTTGTATATTCGGCAACCAAAGGGTTGTAATTACGCGGGTCCCATGTTACAAGGGTATCGTTATCCCACTGGTTCAAAAGCCAAACATTTTCGTAATAAACGCCGTTTACCGAATCGCTTCCGAGTTCAAAAGTTGGGTCTTTATACCAGCTGAATTTGCCGAGATATCCGTATTTAAACACATCATCCCAGTGATTTCTGTCTCCATGTTCTCCTCTAACTTTTGTATAGTCGGCCTGGATGGAATAATACACATTTCGCAGAAGCGATGTGCTTTCGCTACTTGAAGGGAATCGCTGTGTAAAACGCACGTACCCTCTGATGGTTTCGTTATTATAAACGCCGTTTTTATCGTAGTTCAATAACGAACCGCTGTAACTAAAGGCATTTCGATGTGAACGGTTATAGGCACCTCCTATGGTAAGATGAATGGTTTCGGTTGTACGTACATTTATATTACCCAACACGTTTATGCTCCAGTTGGAGGTGTTTTGCGAATAATCTAATTTTTGCAAATCATTAAGGCGCAAAAACTCGCCATTAACAAAAGTACCGCTACCTGTACCGGTTGGGCGTAACGGACTGGCTTCGAGTTGTGCCAATACATTATCTTTAGCATAATAATGACCTACTGCCGAAGGTGCTCCATCCTCATTATAATAACCATCGCCTGCAATAAAGAAACCCAGTAAGGCGGTTCCGTTTTTATCTTTACCTTTAATTAAAGGTCCCATAATATTAAAACCAAGACGATTGTGTCCGAAGGCATCAAGCATCTCGGAGGTTTCCAGTTCAAGGCCGGCACCAAACTGACGTGATGCCCCTTTTGTTGTTACATTAATTACCCCCGAGGTAGCATCACCGTACTGTGCGGGAGTACCACCAAGGATTACGTCAACCTGCTCGATGGCCGACTGCGGTACGGTAGAGCTACCGATAACCCTGATACCATCGATATACATAGCCGTAGCATTTTTACGGGCACCACGAACACTTCCGCGTTCACCGTCTTTGGAGAACACACCTCCCACCGTTGTAGCAACGGCATTGGCGCTACGGTTAGGCATCTTGGCTATTTCCTCGGAAGTTACCGAGGCACCGCTTGAGGTTTCGTCCTTTGAAATCAGCGGAACAGTATAATCAACAATTTCAACTTCCTCAAGTGTTTCGGAAGTTGGTGTCATCATAATATCGAAGAACCGGGTCTTATCAGCCGAAATAATCATTCCCTGGGTAATAACCGTTTTGTAACCTATATAGGTTGCTTTCAGGTCGTACTTACCGGGGGGAATCGGCTTTATCTGATAATTACCATCAAAATCGGAGGTGGCACCTCCAACCATTGTTCCTTTGTTTTCCAAAACAATGTTGGCAAAAGGAATTGGTTCATTGGTTTTTTTATCAATAACCTTTCCTTTCAAAGCACCCTGCTGCGCAAAAAGCATAAGGCCTGTTGAAAGAATTAAACCAAACGTGAGGAGTAAATTTCTTATCATATCTGCAATTTTATATCCACAATGATAAACTTTCGTATTATTAAAAGGGTCGGTAAATTTATAATTAATTAACAAATCAATTGTTAAACTCACCAATTTTTATCCATTAAAAATTAAATATATTTCCGGTTCAATATTTCCGAATAAATAAATGCTTTTTTTAAATCAAACTTGTTTTTCCTAACATTCTGTGTTACTATATTATAAGCTGTCCGGGCTTTCCTGTTAACCTCGTCTTCAATATAACTTTCTTTTACTTTTCCGGTTTCTTCACTTACATGCTCTTTCTGTTTGTCTTCTGCTGAAAAATAAGTTACATCGGTTATTAATGACGATTCATTATGAGCAGGAGTTGCAACATCTGCAATATTTTTATCATTTTTCTTCAAATCGGGCTTACTTTCATCGTCAAATTGTGCCATTACTTCATCCAGCAAACTTTCAAAACCCGATTTATTATTACCCTGATCAGGCTTGTTATTCCGTTGTTTATTAGCATTTGACCTATATGCCGAATAGGCTACCCAGGCAATCCCTGCCAACACAAACAAAATATCCTGAAAAGATGCCTGATGGTACATAAAATAATTTCCTTAAGAAACGTTAAAAATATAAAAATTCCTTAATGATATTATGTATGAAGAAAAAAAAATAAACCATCGGGGAAACGTTTGCAGAACGGCAACAGAAACCTGATAAACAACGGATGAAACTGCACAAAATAATTGCCGTATTATCAGCAACCGGCAGTTAACTAATGTGCAGCAAAACAACTACTTCATAAATTAAAAAGATAATATAATAGACCAAAAAAGTTAGTATAAAAGGAACGGCATTAGCCGGATTTAGCCAGGCATAAACAAACATGATAACAACATATAACATCATTTTACCGAAACTAACAAGCAGGTAGGTGTTTACAAATCTTACCATTCTCTTTTTTACCGAAGATACAAGCAGGTACAAAACACCCATGGTGAACAGATACATAAAAAACAAAATAGCCGGCCAGTTATCGGAAGCCTTTAGCGACGGAATTAAAAAATCAACCAACAGAGTTGCCGGTATTATTAATAAGGTAAATGCCGTAAACTGTACCGCTGTTTTTTTAAAGGTCATTTCCATCATCATCGGTTTTTGACTTTTTATCGTGTTTATTGTATCTGAACAGTTCACGCATACCGTAAAGCACTGCAACAACCACGCCGAGTATGGTAAGTACAAGTGTAAAAACGGGAAATTTCCAGACAGTGTGTCTGTCCAGTTCTTTTCCTCCGAAAGCTCCTGCAACTATAATCACACCCATCTGCAATGCCAATGCTGAGTATTTGGCATAAAACTTTAACGGATTTTCTTTTTTTGGTTGCATGATTTACCTGATTAACAAATGGCGGGCAACAAAGGTAAGAATTATAAAACGAAACAATCTATTCAAACTTATAGTTCTCTTTCACAAATTCCAGGTAGCCTTTTATATCTTTGTCGCGATATAAAACCGGATAATTTTGTGTTGAAATGGGGAAAATATCGTAATCCTTTTTATTAAGACCCGAAAGCACATATTCATCACCTTTAATGGCTCTGTAATAATTAACGGCATCACTTTTATTGCTAAAGTTACCAACCGTAATAATGGTACGCATATTATCGAGCTGCAGACTTTTAATCCGCAACTTCCTTAACCTAAAGTATTTTTTATTAAAATCGGATATTCTAACTTTTAACGGATTTATTTTTACGTTATTGGCATTTACCGAAAGGATTACGAAAAAGGGAATGTTATCGTTAACCTTATATTTTGTAACCTTCTTTTTAGCATTTGCATCCGGTTTATTACCTCCGTCGAAACCATATTCGCCACGCAGCATTGCCAAAATATCATTGGCCATTGGCACCACCTCGCTTTGTGGATATTGTTTAACAAGGTTTTTCATTTCGGAATACATCGAGTCAACCGTAGTTACCTTTCCAAGTGCCATGGCACGCAAAAAGAGAAACTGTGGCAACAGCGATTCTTCATCGGGATATGCTTTTACAGCACGGTTGGCATATGTAAGCACTCTGAAATATTGCTCGCGCTCGTATGCTTTATAAGCACGCTCGTAAAGTTTAAACACTTGCCCTTTTTTTTCTGCCAGTTTAACAAAGTAATCGGGATCGATAATTACCTTGGCAAAATCGCTTTCGGGGTATTTTGCAAGAATCAGGTTTTTGTATTTTGCGGTATTGGCTGCATTGCCGTTTCCCTTGTAAAGAGAATAAAGTGCATACCAGGTATCCAGTTCGTACTTACTGTGTGGGAATCGTGTTTCCAATTCTTTATAATTTGCCAATGCAGCAGCCGTGTCGTGCAATGATTCCTTATATAAAGTGCCGAGTTTGTAATATGCTTCCAGAATAAGGCTGTCGGAATTTTTAAAATCCTGCTCTGTTTTGGGCAACTCTTTTAAGTAAAAGGCTCTGTCGTAAGGCGTAACCCTTGCTGATGCTGCCGCTGAATCGGAGGCTGCTCCTGCCATTGTGCTGTCGGCCAATTCTCCTTCTCCAAGTTCATCGGGGTTAATCATCATTTGACGTTTATCGCTTATATTCCAGTTATCAGCCAGTTGACGTTTTCCCCATTTTCTCACAAACTCGGAATAACCTTTACTCAGTGCCTGAGGATTATAAAAATACCATTTACCATTTCCTCCGCCCAGTGTGGGAGGGCCACCCGGGCCTCCTCTTCCTCCGGGGCCACCCCTGCCGCTCTCTCTGGCCAGTTGCTCGGCCTCGCGGGCATCTTTTTCTTCCTCCTCCTGTTTTCTCCGTAACTCTTCGGCAATTTTATATTTTTCAATGGCAGCATCAATTATTTTGTTCCTTTCTTCGGGCGACATTTTTGCAACAGTTTGTAAACTGTCCTGCTTTTTTATGGTTTGATGTTCCGTTACAATTTTAGTAAGAATTAAAGCCCGTTTTTTTATTTCGTTAAAGTCAGGATAATCGGCAGGCAAAACCGATACGGCCGTATCGTAATAATATTGTGCATTTTGATAATCAGGTATTTCAAAATAGAGATCGGCCACTTTAAGCGACGACATTGCTTTTTGATAATTGTCGGAAACACTTGCTGCTACCGATTTTCGCAAATAATTGATGGCCAGTGTATCGTTATTATCTTTTAAAGCCACTTCCGCCAGAGCATAATAAATCTGATCCAGAAACTCTTTATTTTTAGCCTCTTTTACCATCTTGGTCAGCAGCTTAATAATGGCTTTGCTGTTTCCTGTTTCCGAATCGTAACATTCGGCCAAATTAAGACGGGCTTTAAAAGCCAGTTTATAGGGAGGATTTCGTTTGATTAGTTTTGAATAATAACGAGAAGCCCTGGCAAAATCTCCATCCTTCTGATTAATCTGCCCGAGAATAAACAACACTCTGTTCACGTAATAACGATTATTATTTATTTCCAAAGCTCTTTCGAGATAGGGATATGCTGCAGAATAATTTTTTTGTGAAAGGTAAAGGTCGGCCTGAACCAACGGAAGTTCTTTTTCAACTTTTTTGGGAAACAGTTCATCATCCATTTTTGAAGTAAGCAAGTTGAGTGTTGCCTCGGCTTTGGCAGGGCGACCCATCTGAATGTAAGTTTTGGCAAGCCAAAGTAACCCTTCGTATTTAATGGGTCTTTCTTTGTTCTCCTTATATATGTAGTCGAAAACCCTGCGGGCGCTTATGTAATCCTGTTTGTAAAAGTGACCGATACCCATAATAAGATAGCTGTTGGCTACCCATTTTACACGCTCCTGGCCATTGAAATACATGGAGTGTTTTTGTATGGCGATGGAAGCCTTTTCGATGGTGCGGTCCATTTTTGGGAAAAGCGATTTTGCGTCGGCTTTGGTTCCGTAATTGTAAACACGCAAAACATCTTTAAAATTATCTTTAACGTTCAGTTCATTGTTAAGCTTTCCCTCTTCAAGGCTCATCAATCCGTTCCAAAACACATTGTAATGACAGGTAACATTATGGTATGCCCTTCGTGTCCAGGTATTTTTTTTGGTTGAGCAACTGTTTAAAAAGGTACCTGCCCCCAACAACAAAAGAAAAGTAACGAATAAAGTATATGTTTTTTTGCCGGTCAATGCTCTCTAACTTTTTGATATAACTTTTTTTACCCGATTTTATTATACAGGCTGCAAATTAGTGGACAAATTTAATTATTTATTGCTCTGTCGGGTAATCTTCCGAAAACAAAAGGAAAATTATAATCCGGTGGTTTATTTCGGGACACCTTTTTTCCGTGTTGTTACGATATTCTCCCCCAGTTAGTTTTATTTTTTTTAAGCTCTGCAAGTTGTGTTCTCAGTCTGCTATTGGCCGGGAGTTCCAGCAGGGCATCTTTATTAAGGATATTTTGAGCAACAGCCCGGGTACGGCTCACCATTTCGCCATCTCTGGCAAGGTTTACAATTTTAAATTCCATCATTCCCGACTGGCGGGTACCCTGCATATCACCCGGTCCGCGAAGCTTCAGGTCGGCTTCGGCAATTTCAAAACCATCGTTGGTTTGCACCATAATTTCAAGCCGTTTTCTTCCCTCGTTTGAAAGTTTATTACCCGACATCAAGATGCAATAGGACTGATCGGCTCCGCGCCCCACTCTTCCACGCAACTGGTGTAACTGCGACAGGCCGAAACGTTCGGCATTTTCGATAACCATTACCGAAGCATTGGGTACGTCAACACCAACCTCTATCACGGTTGTTGAAACCATGATGTTGGTTTTTCCTTCCACAAACCTTTTCATCTCAGCCTCTTTATCGGCAGGTTTTAATTTTCCGTGCACCACACTTACCTGATATTCAGGCAAAGGAAAGTCGCGCTGTATGTGTTCAAAACCTTCCATCAGGTTTTTCAAGTCCAGTGTTTCCGATTCATTAATTAAAGGATAAACCACATAAATTTGCCTGCCGCGTTTTATTTGTTCACGCATAAAGCCCGTAACACGGAGTCGTTTATTTTCAAAAAAGTGCAATGTTTTAACGGGTTTTCTTCCGGGCGGCAGTTCATCAATAACCGAAACATCAAGATTTCCGTAGAGGGTCATGGCGAGGGTTCGCGGAATGGGGGTGGCGGTCATAACAAGCACATGGGGAGGAATGATGTTTTTTTTCCACATTCCGGCGCGTTGTGCAACACCAAAGCGATGCTGCTCGTCAATTATCACAAGCCCGAGGTTGTTGAATGTAACCGTATCCTCAATTAAAGCATGTGTTCCGATAAGAATCTGCATTTTACCCTCTTTAAGGCGCTGATGAATTATCTTTCGTTGTGGCGCTTTGGTTGATCCCGTAAGCAATCCAACCTCAATATCCATATCTTTTAAAAGATTTGTAATTGAGTGGAAATGCTGTGTGGCAAGTATTTCGGTAGGGGCCATCATGGCTGCCTGATAACCGTTATCCAGCGCAATCAACATCGACATTAACGCCACCAGTGTTTTCCCGCTACCCACATCGCCCTGTAACAGCCGGTTCATCTGCCTGCCCGATTTCATATCAAGCCTTATCTCTTTTATCACCCGTTTTTGTGCGCCGGTAAGCGTAAAGGGAAGATGATGGTGATAAAATCCGTTAAAAAAATCGCCCACCACATTAAAAACATGCCCCTTTATTTTTTTTTGAACATTGATCTTTTCCTGCAATATCTGAAGCTGAACAAACAGAAGCTCCTCAAATTTCAAACGTTTCTCTGCATTCTTGATCATTTCGGGTGACACCGGAAAATGGATATTTACCAATGCCTCACGCCTGGATAACAAATTGTAATGGCGGATCAAATAGTCGGGCAGATTTTCAGGGATTGCGTCAATAACATTTGATAAAAGGGTCTTCATCAACTTTGAGATACCCCTT
>CAYNVN010000077.1:0-3552 GCA_964400655.1 uncultured Lentimicrobiaceae bacterium | reverse complement strand
TTTTCAAGCACTACCTGATGGATGATACCGGCACCCGGTTTCCAGAAACCGATTCCGTATTTATTGGAAACCGAAGCAAGGAAGTCGTACACCTCCTGATTGTTATATTTGGCATTTTCAAGGTCTTTTACCGCTCCCTCTTTAGCTGTGATAAGGTGGTCGCAATGCACGGTTGACGGTACCGCCACCGATTTTTTTCCGGCCTGCATAAACTGCAACAGGGCCATTTGTGCGGTAGCATCCTGCATGGCTACACGGTCGGGGCGAAAATCAACGTACGATTTTCCTCTTTTATATGCTTCTTTGGCAGCACCTTCGTCAAGGTGAGCATACAATACTTTTTCAGCGTGGGTCATTGGTCTTCCCAGCATTTTTGTTGCTGCTTCTACGCGCTCGGGAAAGCGTGCATAAAGACCTTTAATCATTTCAATATCAAATGCCATATTCGTTAATTTTAAAGGTTAGTTATTATTCCGGCCTCTTAAAAAAGTTTCTTTTTCAAGGGGCCGCAAAGGTAGTGATTTTAAAGAGGAAGTACAAATTACAGAAGGTGAAAGATTGTTAACCTATAAGCGGCTAACGGCTGCTATCCCATCATATATTCTTTCTCTTCAAAATTAATTCCAAATTGCTTTAATTCTTCAAGAACAGGTTCATAAATTTGCTCAATAACAGGCAGGTTAACTCCGGTCATATCAATTTTTCCGGTAAGCAACAGCTTGGTGGTAATGGCAAGCGGAAGCCCCACATTTATTGCCATGGCCGTTTTTTCCTGATTTTCGCCAATGTATGCCATGGCCGAAACAATCATTTTATCTTCGTTTGATGCGGTTGTATATTTAAACTCGTGTTGCATAATGATCATATCCTTATCATCAGGATCCATCGACCATTTTTCTTCAAGCAGCTTTTGTAATATCTGAGCCGGGGTGGCCTTTACCAAACCTATCTTTCTGTCATCAAAAATTCCCAGCCATTTTAATTTTTCAAAAACCACCGGATCTGCAGCATTTGAGCAATATTCCTGAAGTTTAATCTCAACCGGAACATTGGGTTCGTATTTTAAAAAGGCATTGATAAACTGACGATAGGTCATACGTTCTGAATCCTCAACCACATAATCATCTTCGGTTAAACCAAGCCGGACAAAAACATTCCATGCCTTGGCAAATCCGGGTTTACGAATGGTTCCTCTAAAGAGAGAAGGGATATCGTTTAATCCGTAAATATCACGATATTTTAACGAATCGCGGTTTGCATAAATTTCAAAATCGCCGAATTGTAATATTTTCCGTGTCATAATGCGGTCGAAAAGACGATGATACGGAATATACTTGTAACGCCCGTTCTTGATGTACTGTGCCACACCCTGTCCGGCTACCACCACATTGCGCGGGTTCCAGGTAAATTTATAATTCCACGGGTTGTTATCCGATTCGGGAGCCACAAGGCCGCCGGTAAAGGAATAAAAAGAGGTAAGTTTTCCTCCTTCGTTTTTTATGCGGTTTATCACTTTCATAGCCGACATATGATCGATACCCGGGTCGAGCCCCAGCTCCATCAATATGGGCACTCCTGCTTTACGGGCCTTTTCATCCAACGCTTTAATCTCGTCGGTGGCATAAGAGGCCGTAAGCATCGGTTTGCGCAGGTCGATACATTTTTCCGCCACAAGATGATGAAGCGAGGCCGGAAGCATGGAAATAACAACATCGTGCTGAGCGATGGTATTCCAGCTTTCAAGGTCGTCGTTAACATCAAACACTTTGGCGATCCCACGCGGATTGCCATTCACTTTTTTACGTGCATTTTCTTCCGACATATCACCAACCGTGATTTGCCAGTCATATTTTTCTGCATTATTCAGCAGATATTCAATCAGGGAGATGGTAGATAGTCCTGCCCCGATGATTAATATTTTTTTCATACTTGTTACTTGTTGCTTGTTGCTTGTTGCTGGTTGCTGGTTGCTGGTTGCTGGTTGCTGCCCGCCCGTACCTTTCGGTGCGTTCGGGCGGGGTTGCTGGTTTTGGTTATTTTATAAATCTTTTAAATATTCGTTGAGATATTCAAAATCGGGAGTTAATTTACCTCTGTGAAGGATCATGGCTCTTTTAAAGGGTGCCGGAACATTCAGCGACTGAAAATCGAGATCGTAATCGGCTGCGGCAATATCTGGCACAAAATCAACCAGGGCATCACTGAATGCCTGTGACGATTCGCGGGGCAACTCACTGGGCAATATATCCACAGCCATCACCAAAACACCCTCGCCTTTAAAACCATGAACCGGTTTGCGGGTAAAAGGATTATAAACAAAAACGGGGTCTTCAATTTCGGTTCCCTTGTATGTTATTTCAACCGATCCGTCAGGATCACAGGTTACGTCACCGATAACCGTGAGCTTAGGAGTTCCCTCTTTAAATAGTTTTTCAAGATAATCTTTGGTAACAATACGCGGGTATCTGTCGTCCCAGTACATACAGTTCATAAGGATGCTCATATGGGGAATGTACTGTTCAAACACACCTTCGAACCTTTCGGGATGTTGATAATACTCCTGAAGATCAAAAGCTTTTCCCGCTTCAAGCGGTTTGGAGAGGTCTTGTTCCTTAAAAACCACCTTATAAACCACTTTGTTGGACAGGTCGTTACGATTGTTAAGCGTAAGCAACTCCTCCGGAGAAATTTCTTCAACAGGAAGCAGCGACAGGATTTCCTGTGCACCTTTTGATACATTTCCGTAACCTGTAATCCCTACCACAAAAGGAGAGAGCTGTTGGGGCAATCCTTCCTGCCTGATTTTTTCGCCCACAGCGGCAATAACCTCTTTGGCTTCATCCAGCGAATTATAAGTGTGGGTTTGCTTAATGGCCGTAAAAGGAGTATCAATTCCAAGCTCTTTATAACGCATTCCGGCCGACCAAAGCGAATTGATCATACCTGCCAGTCCGGCAAATCTTCCGAAAAATATCAGTCGCTGACCTTTTTCATTTGTAATTTTCTCGTAGTCAATCAGGTTTATCTCTTTTTCCATCATTCGCTTTAGCAACGGCATATTATACGACTGCCCTTTGATGGTATGACTAAAAAAGATATAGGTTTTTTGAAACTCAAAGAAATCCATCGGCATCTCTTTTACACCGAGTATCAGGTCGGGTTCGGTGAGTTCATCCACCAGTTTAGCCCCTGCGGCTTCAAACTCGTCATCTTTAAATATTCGCTTGGGCGAACGCTGTACATGAACCTCTATTCCCTGTTCCACCAATCTTTTAACATGCGCCGGCACGAGAGGAACCCTGCGCTCCATCACATACTTATCTTCGTGTCTTATTCCTATTTTGTGCATTTTTTCACTGTTTTAAATTGAATGGCAAACTTAAAAAATATCTTTGGGGGATATGTCAAAAAGAACAGAAAAAAGATGTGAAATAGAAATTAGTTTTAAAGTTTGATGTACCGCAAAGACGCAGAGGCGCGAAGTAAAGCTTTTCGGCCGAACGAAGGCTTGCGTGGGGAGTCCGGAAAGGTTGAGAAGGTTGAGCTTGTTGC
>CAYNVN010000076.1:0-39717 GCA_964400655.1 uncultured Lentimicrobiaceae bacterium | reverse complement strand
TTTAAACAACTTCAATGTACAAATGGGATAAAGAACAATATATTTGCCATTATTATCATTGCTGATAAATAGCTGTTGCGGTAAGCAACGTTTTAAAATCAGATAACTTAAAAAACCCGTGGTTTTTCAGTAAACAGCGTGTTTTATTTCCGGAAGAATCGTGTTTTGAAACAGGAAATAAAACTTTACGGTGCGGGCGTATAAATGTTGGTACTGTTACGATACCCTGCATTGTCTTCGTACCAGTCGGGATAGCTGCTGCCACCCGATTCGGCCCATTCAACAAAATGGTTGTAAGCATGGATTATTTCAATCTGCTCAACCGGATAGTCGAATGATACGGGCAGGTCGAGTGCCCACGGTAAATTGTTAACCGTTTGGTAGTATTTACCCGTAGCGGGATCGGAATCGTCGGCCCATGTTCCAAACAGCGCCGTGTCGGCTAAATCGGTTGGTATGTTCCCTGACAGGTGTACCTCTTTGCCTCTGGTTTTGTCAACAATAAGGAAAGGATTGTAAGGAGCCGTTCCGGTTATGCTGGTTGAAACCGGGTTTGTAAAATAGACATACAGTTGGTTGGTATCCGGATCAACATAGGGTACTTCGGGTTTGGTATTGATAAAAGTTGAACCCGAAGGGTCGATCATTGAAAATGAATTATCAAACAAAACAATAACCGTATTGGTTTGGTTTTGCTCGGTTCCGTTGGCATTAAGGTTAATATAGTTTTCGGTAAACCGGGTTCCGGTAATTGTTGCGACATTTGAAGGGTCGCCGCCAATCATAAAGCCCAGGCCGTTTTCCAGGCTGGCACCTACTGCTCTGACGGAATAATCGGTAAAAAATTCAACCAGATTGTTTTGTGCATTTAAAACCGATTTAAAATGATAGTCAAATATTAAATCGTTAAAATCGTAATCACCTTTACCGGGCCACAAATCTTCAAAGGCCAGTGTTCCCCAGTCGGTTTCATTGGGATAATATACATTAAACGCTCTTTCCGGATCGTTTGGATAATCATCGTCGTCATCCGGTACTCCGTCGTTATCCGAGTCGGGTCCCGTAATGGTTACAATTGCATTGTCAAACATAACAGATCCGTTAACTTTTAAATCGTGAGCCCAAAAAAGTACCTGACATTTTACCGTATTGGCAGGCATGGTGGCTACAAGTTGTTTGCTTGTCCATGTTGTTGCAGGCGGGACGTATTCGACTGCAAAATAGTCAATCGGACTGCCTGCCGAATTGTAAGGTATCAGGTACATCCATGATCTGAGCTGGTTGCCTGTTGCGGGAAAAGAAGCCTTTATGTCGCCTGTAAAGGTGACTATATTTCCCGGGCTAACCGTTATCATTTGCGAAAAACCACCGGCGTAGTGGCCGTTTAGGTATGGCGACCTTGCCACATGGTTTCCTCCGTCGTTGTACCATTCTCCGGGAGCATATTTGGTGGTTCTGTGCCATTTTTGGTCAACGGGATGGGGTGTACTCCACCAAAAGATATCGTCAAAATCATTCACTTCAAAATCGCCGTTGGTAACCATGTTAACCGGCGAAACGGTTGTTAATGTTTTTTTATAGGTTGATGTTGTTTTATTAAAAGTATTTTTAAGAACAGTAACGGAGTCGGGCGGAGTTTTAATATAGTCGTCACCAAAGTCTGCTGTTACGCCTCCCTCTTTCAATTGGTTTTCGGGAACGGCTATAATCATGTTTCCGGCTATGGTGGAAATCAAAAGTTCATCAATTTTATTGGGTATTTTAATGGTGCCTTCAAATATTCCAGCTTTGTTAAAACTACCGGAGTAAACATGTTTGTTTTTATTTCCGTCTTCGGTTGTGTAAATATCAAACCTTCCCCTGTAGTTGTTAAAATCTACCGATCCGGGCATAACAATTTTTATATCCACTTCACGGGTTGTTTCGTAAGTAAAACCGTCAGGTACGTTAATGTCGTCAATGGTTGGTGTTTTTACGGGGGTTGTTTTATTACAGCCGGTATTCGCAAATAACAGGATGCTTAAAGCAATAGGTATAATAAAATATTTTTTCATAATAATTTAAATTGATAAAACTATGGCACAACCAAAATTGTGCCATAGTTTATTGCGGGTTAACCTGAAGGAATTGCGCAATGTGTGTGTTATTTATTTTGATTAAGTATGTTTCAATTTGAGAAGAAAATCCAATATAAAGACCATTATTTATCTTTAGGTGGCGTGTAAATATTTTTATCATTTCTGTAGCCCGAATTATCTTCATACCAGTCGTCATAAACGCTTCCGCCCGATTCTGCCCACTCTTTGAAATGATTGTAAGCATTCAGGATTTCGACCTGTTCAACAGGATAATCGAATGAAACGGGCAGGTCAAGTGCCCAGGGCAGGTTGTTAACGGTTTGATAATACTTGCCTGTTGCAGGGTCTGAGTCATCGGCCCATGTGCCAAACAGGCCGGTATCCACCAGGTCGGTCGGAACATTTCCTGCCAGATGTACCTCTTTACCTCTGGTTTTGTCAACAACAATAAAAGGGTTATAGGGGGCGGTACCTGTTATATCGGTAGAAACGGGATCGGTATAGGTTACCACCAGTTGGCTGGTATCGGGATCGACGTAAGGGACATCCTCTTTGGTGTTAACAAATTGCGAACCCGACGATCCTATGGTGTTAAAGGCATTGTCGAATAAAAAGATAACGGTTTTGCTTTGGTTTTGTTCGGTTCCGTTGCTGTTAAGCGAGATGTAATTTTCGGTCATTTGTGAGCCGGTAACCGAGTTGATGTTTGCGGGGTCGCCTCCAAGCATTAAAGCAAAGCCGTTGACAAGGCTTGCGCCTACTGCACGGGTTGAGTAATCCATAAAAAATTCTACCAGCTGGTTTGAAGAGTTTAAAACCGATTTAAAATGATAATCTAAAACCAGGTCGTTGAAATCGTAATCGCCTTCGCCGGGCCACAAATCTTCAAAGGCCAGTGTTCCCCAGTCGGTTTTGTTTGGATAATAAACGTTAAAGGCTCTGTCGGGGTCGTTTGGATAATCGTCAAGGTCATCGTCAACCCCATCGTTGTCGGCATCGGTAACAGGGCCTGTAACAACAACATTGTCAACATAAACGGCAGCATTGGCAGTATAATCGTTTGTCCAAACCAGTACCTGGCAGGTTGCGGTTCCGTTTGGCATGGTTGCAATAAGTGTTTTGTTAGTCCAGTTGGCCGAGGGGCGGTAATATCTTACATTATAATAGGCAAGAACGGAACCTCCTGCATTACGGGGAATTAAATAAAGCCAGGAGTAGAGCCTGTTATTAGTACCCACGCTTTTAATGTCGGCAGAAAAGGTAACAACGTCACCTGCCGAGGCGTTAATCATTTGGGAGACACCGCCATAATAGTAGTTTCCGGGTTCAGTCCAGGGTGATCGTACCACGTTGTTGCCGTCGTCGTTTGTCCATTCCATGCTGCCCTGATACTGGGTGAAATACCATTTGCCGTCAACAGGGTGGGGGGTACTCCAGTATCGAATGGTGCCGAAATCGTTATTTTCAAAATCGCCGTTACCGACAAGGTTTGCGCCGCTTAACATAATTGATTTGGCCGGTACAATATCGTAATTTTCAATGGATGTTGATTTTTTTCCTGGTTCTGTTGTGTCGGGAGGAGTAAATCCGTATTCGTCGCCAAAATTGATAATAACACCATCTTCTTTAAACGTTGCTTCGCTAACGGGAACGGAGAGTGCTCCGGCAATGGTTGTTACATAAACTTCGTTAAGTGCCTGAGGAACTTTTAATGTTCCGGTAAATTTCCGGTCGTTATCAAAACTTCCTGCCAATAGCAATTTTCCTCCTTCGTCGGGGTTGGCTGTATAAATATTAAACCGGCTCCTGTAAGTATCGTTAAAATCAATGCTTTGTGGCATTATTATGGTAACTTTAACTTCTTTGGTGGTTTCAAAAGTAAAGCCATCAGGAATTTGCAAATCCTTCATGGTTATGGTGTCGTCAGTTGTTGTTTTCTTGCAACCGCTGTTGAAGAAAACAAATGCAGCCAGGGCTGCCATCAATAAATAAATTTTTGTTTTCATGGCTTTATTATTTTTAGGTGATATACTTTTGTTAATCTATTCAAAAAATCATACCAAACTGTAAATATAGTTAAATAGGATTAAATATCAAAGCGTTACAAAACTTTATTGCCCGCCTGTATTCCCAGTATGGGAATAAAATATCAAAGATACACAAAAAACCAATATGAACAAAGAATAATAAAAATATTTTAGGATTCGATTATACTGCGTGGATGGCCGAATTATCAAAAGATTAGCAGTTGTGTGGTGACACCTTAAGAAAAAATTATCCGTTCATTAATTTATTTATGATGTCGTCCAGAGATATACCTTCGGCTTCCGCTTTATAATTTCTTACGATACGATGTCGCAGGATAGGCAAAGCAACGGCTTTAACATCTTCAATATCGGGAGAAAATTTACCGTTAGCGGCAGCATGGGTTTTAGCTCCGATGATAAGGTATTGCGAAGCTCGGGGTCCTGCTCCCCAGTTTAGGAATTTGTTAGCCCATTCGTGAGCTGATTGGGTACCCGGTCTTGTTTTTGAAACAAGGTTTACCGCATACTCCATCACATTATCAGCTACGGGGATTTTACGTACCAACTGCTGGAAGAACAATATTTCACCGGCATTCATTACTTCGGAAGCTTCTGAGGTTTTTGCCGTTGTGGTGCGTTTAACCACATCAATTTCTTCCTGTGCCGAGGGGTAATCAAGGATAAGGTTGAACATAAAACGGTCCAGTTGTGCTTCGGGTAACGGGTAGGTTCCTTCCTGTTCGATGGGGTTTTGGGTGGCGAGTACAAAAAACGGTTCGTCGAGTTTGTAAGATGCTCCGGCCACGGTAACCGATTTTTCCTGCATGGCTTCAAGCAGTGCCGACTGGGTTTTTGGCGGCGTACGGTTGATTTCGTCGGCAAGAATGATGTTGGCAAAAACAGGCCCTTTGATAAATTTGAATTTACGGTTTTCGTCCAGTATTTCGGTTCCGATAATGTCGGACGGCATCAAATCGGGGGTAAACTGAATGCGGTTAAATGAAAGTCCCAGTACTTTACCTATGGTGTTTACCAACAGTGTTTTAGCCAGGCCGGGTACGCCCACCAAAAGTACATGACCCTGACTAAAAATCGAAATCAGTGTATTTTTAATGGTCTCTTCCTGCCCGACAATAACTTTTGCGATTTCGGTTTGCAGCAGCTTGTATTTATTAACAAATGCCTCAACGGCTTCTACATCTGATTTATAAGTAGTCATGGTTTGATTTTAAGGTTTGGTTAATTGGTTTCAAGCCAGTTGTAATGAAAATTACACTTCATAAAATCATCACTAATACGAATGTAGGTTTGTTTGCTTTTTTCGTTTACCCATTCGTCAATTACCTTTTTTTGCTTTTTTTGTTGTGCCCATTGTTGAATTTTGGGGTAGTCGTCTTTCATGTTGGCGCGGTGCGGCCTGGTTTTTTCTTTGAGGTATAAAATGCGGTAAGCATCTTTCATTTTATCGGTTTTCATGGGTACCGGATTGGAAATTTCACCCACTTTCAGTTTGTCAACCACAAACGAAACCTGAGGGTCGAGTTGTTCGGCCTCAAAAGAGGTACCTCCCGTATAATCATTGATCAGATAACCACCGCTGTTTTTGTTTTTTCCTTCCGAGAATTTTTCTACGGCTTCATCAAAAGTAATGGAATCGTTTCTTATGAGTGCAGCTACACTGTCAAGTTCATTTCGTGCTTTTGTAAGGTCGAGCGGCGATACTTTGGGGACCAGTAAAATATGTCGTACATTGATGTAATCGCCTTTTCTTGCAATCATCTGGATGATATGATAACCGGCTTCGGTTTCCACAATATCCGAAACTTCACCCTCTTTCAGTTTAAAGGCAACGGCTTCAAACTCGGGATAAAGTTGTCCGCGGCCGTAAAAACCGAGTTCACCGCCTTTTGAAGCGGAGCCGGGGTCTTCGGAATAGAGAATGGCCAGTGTTGAGAAATTTTCGCCATCAAGGATTCTTTTTCTTAAATTAAGCAGTTGTTCTTTTACCCTTATTTTTTCTTCGATACTTACAGGCGGGTTTTTTACGATTTGCTGAATTACATATTCGGTTTTTATTTGTGGAAGGCTGTCTTTGGGAATTGATTTGAAAAAGGCTTTAACTTCCGACGGGGTTACCGTTACATTTGCAATTATTTGCTGCTGTACCTGTTGCGATAAAAGCTGTTCTTTAATTACATCAAACAGCTCTTTTTTAATGTCGGTAATGCTTTTGTTGTAGTAGCGTTCCAGTTTTTCCTGCGATCCGAATTGTTGGATAAACATGCCTATTCTTCTGTCGAGTTCGGCATTTACCTGTGCGTCGTCCACAACAATACTGTCAACTTCGGCCTGGGCTACCAGCAGTTTTTGGAAAAGCATATCCTCCAAAATGCTGCATTTAACCTCCTGCTCGCTGCCTTTTATGCTTCCCTGGAGCCGGTAATTAAGATATTGGTTTTCGATATCCGATTCTAAAATAATGTTTCGTCCAACCACTGCTGCTACCTGATCAATAACCTGTGGTTGTTGTGCCCTTACAACACTTAAATTCAATAACAGCGTAAGTGCAGCTGCAAGAATGGCTGAAAGGTGTTTATTTGTTTTGTTCATCATATATGTAAATCTCAAATTCATTTTTTCGTGCCGCTTCGTTGTACAGCTTGTCGTGTAGTTTTTTAATGAAAACCATTTTTCGGCTGTTAACAATTATGTTTTTAATATTTTCACGTTCCAGCTCTAACGGCGAAAAATCATTTTTTATTTTAAAGTCAACAAAGTTAATCAGATATATATAATCCTTGTCTTTTACTTTTACGAACCTGTTGTTTTTAAGAAAAAGCTCTTTGTTGTAGGTTTTAACGGGGATGGTTTTCAGTACGTCATCAAAAAGTAACCATGTGGTTGTGTCGAGAAAATAGTCGTACGCAAATTGTTTGCAATTATATTCCAGCGAATCGATAATTACCGAATCGGGCAGTGTAAAGAGTTTGGTAAAATGCTTGTCAAGCTTTTTATTGTTTTCGATAACCACATACATCGATCGTACAATATTTTTTACCAGAATAAATTCGTTTTTGTGGGTATGGTAATATGCTTCAATTTCATTATCGGTAACTACGGTGTCGAGTTGTTGCTTTATCAGTTCGGTTTCGTAGGTGTATGTAATCAGAGAGTTTCGGTATTTTTCCAGTTGTGTTTTAAAATCAAGTTGTTGCGGCTTTAAATTTTTTTTGGCTTTGTTTATAAGAAGTTTTGTTTTAACCCAGTTGTTGGTATAATTGTGTACCCAAACTATTGAGTCGAGCGGTTTTGTGTTTGGCGGGAGCAAATTTTTGATGTCGTTTTCGTATAATACATCATCGCCAACTCTGGCAAGCGGTGCTCCTTTGTCCTGTACCATACCGGAATCACATGCTGTAAAAGCAAGTGTAAGCAACAATATGGATAGTAAAGGTAATTTCAACAAAACCTGTATTTTAGAAAGAAATTGCCATATCGGTAAAACCTTAAATTTTACCGATATGGCAATTTCGGAGATTAACTGTTAATTGGCTGTTTCTTTTTCAATAACTTTTGTCAGGACTTTTTCGTTAACCTTGACGGGATACTTTTGTTTTAACGCTTTTACCCACTCTTTTTCAAGGTAATCCTGATAATCGGCGGTAACCAGACCTCTTGCTTCGTCAAGCGATTTGGCCATGGGTTTTATGATGTTTTTAATTTTTACAAATACTGTTAAGTCTTCAACATCGGAGTTTCCGGCCTGGTAGAAACCGGGTTGCCACTCAACAGCATCAACATATTTGTTGTCGCCTTTTTCGAATTTTCCCGGAGTGATTTTTACCGAATTTATACTGTCGTTAAGCAGTGCTTTGGCAATTTCGCCATCGTCGTTTCCGCTTCTGATAATTTTAACAGCTTTTTCCACATCATTTTTGTTGCTGATGTAATAAACGGTGGCTTCTGCTCTTGCTTCCCACTGATATTTAATCTTATTATTTTCATAGAACTTTTTCAGTCCGGTTGTATCTTTTACGGCTTTCGACCATACTTTTTCGTCGCTTAAATTGAAAAGTAAAATACCGTCGTGGTATTCTTTCATAAGATTTGCAAATTCGGGATATTCTTTTTCAAGATTGGCATCTTTGTAATCGAGACAAACCTTGTGGGAGAATTTGTCAAACAGTCTTTGCAAATAGAGGTTTTTGTCGATGTTGGCCTGTTTCTTTTGATTTTTTTCAACATATTTTATAAAGTCCTGTTGACTGATGGTTTCTTTACCGATTTTAATAAGGGGTTTTTCGCAGTTAAAATCAATGCTGTCGGCTTTAAATTTTCCAAGTAAAACCGTGGAGTCGATAACGGCAAAAACTTCC
Organism: uncultured Lentimicrobiaceae bacterium; assembly: GCA_964400655.1. Lineage (GTDB taxonomy): Bacteria > Bacteroidota > Bacteroidia > Bacteroidales > F082 > B16-G9. The sequence goes on along the minus strand of CAYNVN010000076.1, from coordinate 31,236 downwards.
GCTTTCGATTCTTCCACCACTTTGTAATTGTTGTTGGCCATTATTTGTTTAATCACGGCTTCTTTACTGAGTTTTGAACGCATATCTTTTTTCAGGCGTTCTTCCAGCCCTGCTTTTTCCTCTTCAAAGGTTCCGGGATGTTTAATGCTGATAAGTTTAATGATGTGCCATCCGTACATGGTACGAACCGGTTTTGAATATTGTCCGGTTTTAAGGCTGTCGATTGTTACCACAAACTCGGGAACAATCCGGCTACAGGTAAATTTTGATAATTTACCGCCTTTGTTAACCGAACCTTTATCTTCGGAATATTTAATTACAGCCGAATCCCATGGCATACCCTTTTCAAGTTTTTGGTAGATATTGTCAATTTTTTCGGTTTTGCGTTTTACATCGTTATCGCTGGCGTTGGGACGCAAACGAACGAAAATATGTGCTACTTCGGCAACACCCATGGCCGGCTTTTTGTCGGTTACTTTAACCAAATGATAGCCATATTGGGTTCTTACCGGCTGCGACACCTGACCGACCGGTGTTTCGTAGGCAGCAGTTTCAAAAGGATAAACCATATTAAAAACGGTGAAATAGCCTAAGTCGCCGTGGTTTCCTTTACGAAATGCCTGTTTGCCGGGGATTTCTTTTTGGTCTTTGGCCGAGGGGTCGTCCGAGTACTCAATGGCTGCCTCTCCGAATGCTTTGCCATCCATTATCTCCTGACGGATTTGCTTTATTTTATTCCATGCTTTAAGGGTATCCTCAGGGGTTGCATTTTCGTCCACCATAATGAGGATGTGGCTGGCCCTAACGTCATGTTTAAGGCGGTCGTATGCTTCGTTAAGCAGTTTTTCGTTAACCGATTCGTCGGTAAAGTAGGGTTTGGCAAGCTGTTCCCTGTAACCTTTCAGCTCTTTTTTAAAAGATGCTACCGTGTCCATTTTCAGCGCTTCGGCCTCTTTAACTTTTAATTTAAAATTGATGTAAAGGTCGAGGTATTCTTTAATGGCATCCGGTTTTTGACGTTCGGCTTCGGTATTGTTTTTTTCGTAAACGCGGATAAATTCCTTTACCTTAACATTTTCGTCGCCTATAGTTACCAGTGTTTTGTCGTCCAACGATTTAAAAAATTGTGCCTGTACTCCCTGAAACAGGAGTGCCATAATCATTAACAACGAGGTTTTTGTAATTATCTTTTTCATTTGTTTTTAATGTTTGGTTAGATTTATATTATTATTGAAATCTAAATCATATTATGTTACCCTTTGGGGCTGTAGTTTGGTGCTTCGCGTGTAATGGTGATGTCGTGGGGATGACTTTCGGCAAAGCCTGCTGCGGTTATTTTTATGAACCGTGCTTTTTGAAGTGTTTCGATATTTTGTGAACCGGTATATCCCATACCCGACCTTAGTCCGCCCACCATTTGGTGAATAACTTCCGCCAGCGAGCCTTTGTAGGGTACGCGACCAACAATGCCTTCGGGAACCAGTTTTTTAATGTCGTCTTCCATATCCTGGAAATAACGGTCTTTTGAACCTTCCTGCATGGCTTCCACCGAACCCATACCGCGGTAGGTTTTATATTTTCTTCCTTCAAAAATGATGGTTTCACCGGGAGATTCGTCAACACCTGCAAACAGTGAGCCGGCCATAATGGTGTCGGCACCTGCAGCAATGGCTTTAACGATATCGCCGGTATAGCGGATACCGCCGTCGGCAATTACCGGAATGCCTGTATTTTTTACTGCCTGAGTAACGTCGTGAACCGCCGTTAACTGGGGTACGCCTACTCCTGCAATGATACGTGTGGTGCATATTGATCCGGGGCCTATTCCCACTTTTATGGCATCGGCACCGGCAGCTATCAGGTCAAGTGCCGCTTCGGCAGTGGCTATATTACCTACAATCAATTCGATTTGAGGAAATTTTGATTTTACGCTTTTGGCCATATTAAGTACTCCCTGCGAGTGTCCGTGGGCTGTATCGATAACTATGGCATCAACGCCGGCTTCAACAAGAGCTTCAACTCTTTCAAGTGTATTGTGTGCAACGCCAACGGCAGCAGCAACCCGTAATCTGCCTTTTTCGTCTTTGCAGCTGTTCGGGTTTTCTTTAATTTTAATGATGTCGCGGTAGGTGATCAATCCGACCAGTTTATATTGTTCGTCCACCACGGGAAGTTTTTCGATTTTATATTTTTGAAGCGTTTCGGCCGCTTGTTCAAAATCGGTGAACTCGGTGGTGGTGACAAGGTTTTCGGAGGTCATTACTTCCGAAACCGATTTGCGCATATCGCGTTCAAACCGTAAATCGCGGTTGGTAACAATTCCCGCCAGTTTGTTGTTTTTGTCAACCACCGGAATACCGCCAATGCTGTATTCTTCCATTATTTTAAGCGCATCGCCCACCGTAGCGTTTTTGTGAAGCGTAACGGGGTCGATGATCATACCGTTTTCGGCACGTTTAACTTTTCTTACTTCGTTGGCCTGTTTTTCGATGGTCATGTTTTTATGCAATACACCAATACCGCCCAACTGTGCCATGGCAATTGCCAGTTTCGATTCGGTAACCGTATCCATGGCGGCAGACACAATGGGAATCTTAAGGCTGATGTTGCGGGTAAATCTTGTGGAGAGGTCGGTTTCGCGCGGAAGTACATCCGATTGCGCAGGCACCAACAAAACGTCGTCGTATGTCAGACCTTCGGAGATGAGTTTTTCGCTATCAAAAGACATAAATAAATGATTTTTTTGGGGTTGGGCAAAAGTATCAAAATAAATGACATAATTAAAAGATAAAAGTTGGTTGTTTAAAGGGTTTTAACATCTGTTAACGCTGGTAAGATTTCGGAAGAGACCGTTAAAAAACGCCTTGTGATCGGTAAAGGAAGTAACGGTTTTATCTAATCAGGGTAACGGTTCCTTTGTGAGATATATTTTTTCCGTTGACCGAACGGTAGGTTATAACATAAACATACGTTCCTTTTTCAACGGGTTCGTTATTGAAAGTACCGTCCCAGCCTTTGTTAATGTCATTGGTTTCAAAAATTATTTTTCCCCATCTGTCGTAAATTCGGAACAGGTAATTTAATCCTCCGAAAAAGTCGAATATGGGTTTGAACTCGTTGTTCACTCCATCCGGACGGAAAGCGTTGGCAAAGTAAAGGGTGGCCGCTTTGTACAACGGTATGCGGTTTGAGGTGCTGGTAATGCGTTCGCCGGCAACCGGTTTTTTAAGCGCCTGAACAAAATAGATGGTTCTGCCGTCGGCAACACCCGATGTGGGGGCAGGTTCCTGATATTGTAACGTATTTCCGTCAACCGAATCGATGGGTGCTGTTGGTTCCACACCGGGTACCGTACGGAAAATATAGTATTTCTCCACTCCGTCGGTCCATCCTTGGGAGGCTGTCCAAAACAGGTGGTTAATGTTGTCTTGTGTATTGCCCTGTAACCAGATGGTTTTGAAATTTTCGGATTTGTGGCGCTCTTTTCCGCAGCTGTCGATTACCGTGGTATAATAAAACAAGGGGTTAATTGAGGCATTCACATCACCGTCGGAAACGTTAAACGGAGAAGTGTTTTGGTTTGGTTTGGTAACTTGGGCAATATGAGTGGTATCGGGTTGTGCAGGGCCGTAACGCCATATATCCCAAACACATTTGTTAACGGTCATGTCGCCGTCAATAACGAGTGTTACCGTGTTATCGGCCAAAACATCGGCGGTAACCGTGTTGACAAATTGCGGGATTTTGTAACTGAAGGTTTGAACTGTTTTACGGCATGATGATGATGTGATGGTGTCCATTTTGGCACGGACAAAATATTCGTAAAGGGCACCCGGGTCGATGTCGTCGTCAACGTAGGTAAGTTCATCCATACCTTGTTGTGGATTGACCGTGTTGATCAGGGTATAAGCACCGTTGTTTTGACTTCGCCAGATTTCGTAAGTTTCGATGGGTATTTTGGGATGTTCGTAAACAATCCAGCGCAAGGTGTCTTTTAAGTCGCAAACGCTGTAATGAATGTTGTACAAAAATATGGGGCGCTGTGCGGTTTGGTCGGTAAAGGGACTTTTGTTACCGCAACTGTCGAACGCAGATATGGCATATTTATAGTTTTCGATACAGGGGTCTTTAACGGTATCAATATAAAATTGTGTATCGTAACCCCAAACCGAATCGATGGGCAGCCATTTGGTTCCGTCGTATCTGTAAATAATATTTCCCACCACATCCATGCTGTCGGATTGTGTCCAGCCAATCACGGTTTGTCCTCCCGGAGTAACGCTTACCGAATCCAAAACCGGTTTGTCGGGCAGTATAATATCCTGGAACAATCCTTTTACCTGAGTAGAGTTTGAAATGCAATCGCCATAGTTTATTTCCACTTTAAAACGGATGGAATCGTTGCAGGTAATAACCTTAATGTGTCTCATTTCGTTTTGTTCGGTGGTTCCGACCAAATGCCAGTTGCCGTCGGGGTAATCGTTATACACTTTATAATCACCCATATTGCGGTGCAGCGTATCGGCAAAGGTGCTCCAAAACAGGTCGGCTTCGTAACCGTTGCTGTTAACGTCAATACCTTGAATAAAAAGGGTTTTGGCTATGGGCGATTTGTCGTTCAGGGAGCCGTTTACTTTTACGTAATAATATTTTGATGATTGAAGCGCATTAATACCGGTATGGAGATAAGTTGTGTCTTCCACATTGGGGAGCGTGAGCAATTCGGTAAAAGTTGTTCCGTCATCAGAAAAGAAAAGGGTATAGCTTTCAAAGTTTTCGGTAACCGATTTGGTCCATTTAACTTCAACCTGATCGTTGTCAATAATATTCAAACATACGATATGTGATGAAATTGTCCGGCTTTGAGCATTTATCCTGACGTTTATCATCAATAAGAGAATTAATATCAGTCCGTATGTGAATTTTTTTTTCATTTTTTCTTTCCAACGACCAAATGTAATAAACTTTCCGGTTCAAAGTATTTGTAGGCTGTTTCCAGCAATTGTTTTGCCGATAATTTCATCATCGATTGGAGGCTTTGGGAATAATAGCTGAAATCGAGTCCGGCATCTTTTACTATCCTGTAGCGTTCGGCCAGTGCCAGCGGGCCGTCAAAACTTTTGAGGAAATTTCCGAAAACGTAATTTTTTACAAGTTGCAGCTCTTTATTGTCAACTTCATACTTTCGTAACAAAGATATCTCTTTGCAAATTTCATCAACGGCTTCCGTGGTGTTATCCGCATTCACTTCGGTGGCAATTGTAAAAGCGGAAGCGTGTTTATACGACTGAATAAACGAACTGATTCCGTAAGTATATCCTTTGTCTTCACGCAGGTTCGACATAAGCCTCGAACCGAAATATCCTCCAAGTATTGTATTTAACAACTGAATGGCCGGAAAATCGGGATGGTTTCTTCCGATGATTTGTTTACCAATTCTGAGGGCCGACTGCAAAGCCTCTTTTTGTTCGATATATTTGTTTTGCGGAGCGCTGTTTTCGGAATAGATAATGTTGTTATTGAACCGCATATTTTTGTCGGGCACAAGTGTTCCGAGATGTTTTTCGGTAAGGCTCATAATGTTATCATCTGTAAATCCGCTGATGATGATGTAGGCATTGGCCGGATTGTAGTAGTTTTTGTAAAAAGTCAAAACATCTTCCCGTGAGATATTGTCAAAGTCGTTTTGTGTTAATACCTGTCCGTAGGCACTGTTTTTACCGAACACCATTTTGTTAAATTCGAGGGAAGCCAGATACCGTACTTTTTTAATGTTGACCAGATATTCCTGTTTGTGACGTTGCAGGTAGAGGTTCAGTTCGTTTTCCGGAAAAACCGAGTCGGAAATCAATTCTGCCATTAACGGTAGTAACTCGTTAAGATGTTTGGAGAGTGCATAAAGGGTAACCGATGCCGTATCTTTATTGATTTGAGTGTGCAGGTAAGCACCGTAATAATCGAGAATACCGGCAATGGCAGAGGAGCTTTTTTGCGAAGTGCCTTCCTTTAGCAAATTGTTGGTGGTTGATGCCACCAATCGTTTGTTTTGACAGGCCGAACCGGCTTTAAAAACCATATCAATCCGGGTTATGTTTTCGGTGCCTGCCCTGATGATGCTTGTTTCGATATTGTTTGAAAGGGTTATTGTATCGGGTTCGTTTAGATGAAACACCTGATTTTTTCCCAAAGGCGGCATTTTTGTACGGTCGGGTTGAGGTATGGATGTCATGGTTTACTTTTTTTTAAGGTAATAAAGGGTGTTTTTACGGTGCGGAGCAAAAAGTTGTCGGGAGGTTGTTAAAATATCCTCTCTCGTAACCTGTTGATAGCGTTCTGTTTCCCTGTTAAAGAGGTTTGCATCTCCCAGCATTTCGTAATATCCCAGGTTCATGGCTTTGTGCAGTGCCGCCAAACGCGAAAAAACAAGGTTCGATTCCACTTTGTTCTTTATCTTTTCCAACTCTTGTTTTTCAACAAGCTCGTTTTGCATTTTTTGAAGTTCTGTTTCAATGGCTGTTTCGGCGGTTTCCATGCTTACACCGTTCATCAGTTTACCGGAAACAATAAACAATCCTTTATCCAAATCGCCGGTGATGAAAGCGTTGATATCGGAAAACAGTTGTTTTTCTTTTATCAACGATTGATACAGACGCGATGAATCGCCGTTTGACAGTATGTCGGAGATAAAATCGTAATGGTAAAAACTTTCCTGGTATCTGGTTCCGGTATGCCAGGCCATGTAAATGGCATCCTGCGGTACGTTGCGTTCAACGGATTGTGTTCGCGGTTCGGTTTGTTCGGGTTCTTCGGGCAGGTTTCTGTTTTTCAGGTTGCTGCTTTTGTTGATTGTACCAAACCATTTTTCGGAGAGTGTTTTTATTTGATCCGCATCAACATCTCCCGCCACAGATAATATTGCATTGTCGGGATTATAGTACTTTTTATAAAATGCCTTTACATCTTCCATGGTGGCATTTTCAATATGGCTGACCTCTTTTCCGATGGTGGGCCACTGATAAGGGTGAACTTTATATGCAAGGGGTTTTAGTAGTAAATAAACATCGCCGTAAGGTTGGTTCAGATAATTTTGTTTGAACTCTTCGATAACCACCTGCCGTTGTACTTCAAGGCTTTTGTCGGTAAATGCCAAGTTCAGCATGCGGTCCGATTCAAGCCAAAAACCGACCTCCAGATTGTTTTTCGGGATGGTTAGGTAGTAGTTGGTGTAATCGCTGTTTGTAAAAGCATTGTTTTCGCCACCCGCTTTTTGCAGCGGTTCGTCGTATTTGGGGATGTTAACCGAACCGCCAAACATTAAATGTTCAAACAGATGGGCAAAACCCGTTTTGTCGGGATTTTCGTCGCGCGACCCTACTTTATAAATTATGTTCATGGCCACAACGGGGGTGGAAGGGTCGTTGTGAACAATAACCGTTAATCCGTTATCGAGTGTAAATCTTTCAAAGTTTATCATAACCTTTATGCTGTATGGCCTGCAAATGTAAACCATTGTGTGTAACAGATTAACTTTGATTTGTAAGATTTAGTGTGCAGGGTGTATAATAGTTGCCGTAATGTTTCCTTAACTTTTTTTGGTAAAATACTTTACGGCGGCTTATCTGATTTTTTTACCTTTGTCGCTCCCTTTTTTAAATCTTAAAAACAGTTGATATGGAAAGAGATAATAAAGTTTTTGAACTGATACAAAAAGAAAAAGAACGCCAGATGCACGGCATTGAACTGATTGCTTCGGAGAACTTTGTAAGCGAACAGGTGCTGGAGGCTATGGGTTCGGTAATGACCAATAAATATGCCGAGGGTTATCCCGGAAAAAGATATTACGGTGGTTGCGAAGTGGTTGACCAAACCGAGCAGCTGGCCATCGACCGTGCCTGCGAACTTTTTGATGCCGAATATGCCAACGTGCAACCCCACTCGGGAGCACAGGCAAACATGGCTGTTTTGTTGGCCTGTTTAAAGCCCGGTGATACTTTTATGGGACTTGATCTTTCGCATGGCGGACATCTTTCGCACGGCTCGCATGTAAACTCGTCGGGAATTCTTTATCGTCCGGTGGCTTATCATGTAAGTGAGGAGACGGGAACGCTGGATTACGATGAAATGGAAAAAATTGCTCTGGAAGAAAAACCGAAATTAATTATTGCCGGTGCTTCCGCCTATTCGCGCGACTGGGATTATGAGCGTATGCGCGATATTGCCGACAAAACGGGGGCTATTCTTATGGCTGATATTTCGCATCCTGCAGGGTTAATTGCAAAAGGAATTTTGAATGATCCCATCGAACATTGTCATATTGTTACCACAACCACGCATAAAACCCTTCGCGGCCCAAGGGGCGGTATGATTTTGATGGGTGAGGATTTTGAAAACCCGTGGGGATTGAAAACACCCAAAGGCGTAGTTAAAAAAATGTCAACGGTGCTTAACTCTGCCGTTTTTCCGGGTGTTCAGGGCGGACCGCTTGAGCATGTTATTGCAGCCAAGGCGGTTGCCTTTGGCGAAGCACTTACCGACGACTATTTCCAATATATTCTTCAGGTTAAGAAAAATGCCGATGCCATGTCGAAAGCATTTATCGAACGGGGTTATCATGTTATTTCGGGAGGAACCGACAATCACTTAATGTTGATCGATTTGCGCTCAAAATTCCCCGATATTACCGGTAAAGTGGTTGAAAATACGTTGGTAAAGGCCGATATTACCGTGAATAAGAACATGGTTCCGTTCGACAGCCGTTCGCCATTCCAAACCAGCGGTTTGCGTGTGGGTACACCCGCCATTACCACCCGCGGTTTAAAGGAAGAGCACATGGAACCGATTGTTGCCATGATTGACGAAGTGATCAGCAATATTGAAGATGAGAAGGTTCTGGAAAGCGTTAAACAACGTGTAAATGATATGATGAAGGATTTTCCTTTGTTTGCATAAAGCAAAGTATTTGACAATGTAAAAAGGTATCCCGTGGGCGGGATACCTTTTTTTGTTTATTTTTGCTACCTGATTATAGCATAAACAGAACTTTATTAATAAAAACAAATCAAAAATTATGAAAAGATTTTTTGCACTTTTAATGGTATCGGTATTTGCCGGTTTTGTAATGACCAGCTGTGGTGGAAGCGGTAACAAAGCCACTTCGGAAAAAAAACAGGAAGCTCCTAAGCAGGAGGTAAAAAAAGAGGTAAAAAAAGAGACCAAAAAAGAGGTTTCTGCTGCCGATTTTACGGTTAATCTGGAAAATGGAAAAAAGGTTTATTCCAATACTTGTGTTGCCTGCCACATGACCGGTGTTGCCGGAGCGGCCAAAATTACCGACAAAGAAAGATGGGAAGCAACTGCCAGCCAGGGTGAAGATGTTGTATTTAATCATGCTTTGCACGGTTTTCAGGGAAAACACGGCGTAATGCCCGAAAAGGGAACCTGTACGGCTTGTTCGGAGCAGGATATTTATGATGCTTTTCATTATATGATGCATACTGCCGGAGTTTCTTTTAAATAAAAGAATACAAAGCATTTAACAAAAAGGCTGTTTTGATTTTTTCAGACAGCCTTTTTTATTGGCCTTAAATATTTGAAAAGTAATCCCACAAAGCATCTTGCGGGGGAGGAGCCGTTATTGACAGCGGCTCTTTTTTTACGGGATGAATAAATTCAACTTTTTGGGCATGCAGACTTATGGAGGCATCGGGGTTTGAACGGGGAAAACCATATTTTAAATCGCCTTTGATAGGACAGCCGATGGCAGCCAGTTGCGCCCTTATTTGATGGTGTCGTCCTGTATGCAGGTCAATCTCAAGTAAATAATAATCGTTGCTGGCGGCAATAAGCCTGTAGCTTAAAACAGCTTCTTTACTGTTGTCAACCGGTTTTTTATAAGCGAACGATTTGTTTTTTTTAGGGTTTCGTACAATGAAATGTTTTAATGTGCCGCTTTCATTTGGAGGAGGTTCTTTTACGATAGCCCGGTAAGTTTTTTTTATGGCACGTTCTTTAACCATTTTGTTTAACCTTGTAAGTGCTTTGGAGGTTTTGGCAAAAACAACTGCTCCGCTCACCGGCCTGTCCAAACGATGAACAACTCCCATAAAAACATTACCCGGTTTGTTGTATTTTTTCTTTATAAACAGTTTCAGCAACTCGCTTAGCGGTTCATCTCCGGTTTTATCTCCCTGAACAATCTCGGAGGGGAGTTTGTTTACTATTAAAAGATGATTGTCTTCAAAAAGAATCCTTTCGCTCAGCGGTATCATTTAAAGTACTGTTCTTTTTCGTTGGGAAAATCTTTGTTTTTTACATCTTCGATGTAGTGATTGAAGGCACCGATAATTTCATCGTGCAGATTGTGGTAACGACGCAGGAATCTGGGAGAAAAATCCTGATTGATGCCCAACATATCGTGCAATACCAAAACCTGTCCGTCCACTTTGTCGCCGGCACCAATTCCAATGGTGGGAATACTTAACGATTCGGTAACTTCGGCTGCCAGCCCCGAAGGGATTTTTTCAAGTACAATCCCGAAACAGCCACGCTGTTCAAGGATTTTTGCATCCGCTTTCAGTTTGTTAGCTTCGCCCTCTTCGGTGGCTCTTACCACATAGGTTCCGAATTTATTTATGGATTGCGGAGTTAACCCCAGGTGACCAAGAACGGGAATACCGGCAGAAAGAATTCTGTCGATGGATTCAACAATTTCGTCTCCGCCTTCCATTTTAATGGCGTTGGCTCCCGACTCTTTCATGATGCGTATTGCCGAGTTTAAAGCCTCTTTTGAGTTTCCCTGATAAGTTCCGAACGGAAGGTCGACTACTACTAAGGCACGTTTAACAGCCCTCATAACCGATGAGGCATGGTAAATCATCTGATCAAGGGTTATGGGCAGGGTGGTAACATGTCCCGCCATAACATTGGAGGCGGAGTCGCCAACCAAAATAACATCAATACCGGCTTCGTCCAGCAGGCGTGCCATTGAATAATCGTAACCGGTAAGCATGGCAATTTTTTCGCCGCGCTGTTTCATTTCCTGTAAAACGTGCGTGGTGATTTTCGGGTAATCTTTGCTGATATACATGGTTTGAAAATTGTTAATGGGCAAACATACATAAAAGTTTGGAGTGACTAAAGTTTGGAGTGACTAAAGTTTGGAGTGCCTGAAGTAAATTCCAAAACACAAGCACCAAATCACAAACCTGCCCGTCCGGCAGGCGGGAAAATTTCAAATACTAAAAACAAAAAACCCAAAACTACGTCGTTTATTCAAACTTTAAACATCCAAACCTTGAACCTTAAACAGCCGTAAAGGGCTTGTCCTGAAAATGTATATTTTACTGAGAAAGAGGGTTCGGAAAAGCAAAAACGTATGGTTTAAATACTTTTTTTTACATTAACTTTCGGGTTAATAACTATCTGCCAGGTCTCTTATCAGTTTAAAAAAGTCGTTGTATTTGGTGTAGGGCACATGGTTGTCGGTTACGGTGTGATATTCCGTGTACTCTTTGCCGCGGGTGTATATAAAAATAGCTTTTACTCCTTTCTTGTAAAAAGGGCAATGGTCGCTGTTGCAAGCCTCTCCGCGTGATTTAATTTCGGGCAGATAGTGGTTTTTATCGTTAATACTCATCATTTTTTGAAAAATATCCGTAAATACTTTTCCGTTTACTACCGTGATGCCTTCGCTACCGGTTCCAATCATATCAAGATTAACGAGTAACTTAATTTGATTTAAGGGAAATAACGGGTTTTCGGCAAAGTGAGTCGATCCCTTCAATCCTGCTTCTTCGCCGCTGAACAAAATGAATGCCATGCTGTATTTGTGCGGATGATGTGCATAGTAGCGTGCCAGGTCGAGCACCATGGAGGTTCCGCTGGCATTATCATTTGAGCCAGGAAAAAATGCTTTGTTCCCCATCATGCCAAGGTGATCGTAATGGGCCGTAAAAACCAAAAAGGTGTCTTTTACCGTTCCTTCGAGATAACCTGCTATATTTTGGGTTTTGTAGTCTTCAACAAATTTATTGTCAAAGTCAATTTGGATGGTTTGTGTTGATTTGGGAAGTTTGTTTTTATCGATTTTAAGCCAAACGGAATTGACGGTTTTTTTTCCGTTGGAAACGTGCCACCAGGGTTGTTTTTCTTCCAAAAGAATTGCTCCCCGTCCCCAGGGGAGGTCGGTTCCGTAAAGCTTTTTAAAGGCTTGCGATAAAACCAAAAAACCGTCACCTGCACCGTTTTTATCAATAAACGATACCAGTTGTTCGGGTGTGGTAATGGTGTCGGGAATCCAAATCAAAGGAAAGGTTCCGTGCAGTCCGGGTGACGAAAGGCTAATCACAAAATCGGTTCCGGGGGATAGCTTTCGGTTTCCGGCCTTTACAACAATTTTACCGGGGAACGTATTAATTGAGAAGTCGTAAGGCTGGTAATAGTTTTCGGTAAAACTTTTAACCCCCTCTTTTTTAAATTGCGAAACAATAAACCCGGCAGCTTTTGCATCGCCGTTTTTTACATAACCGCGGCCGTGAAATGCTTTGGAGCTGAGTTTGTGATTTGCTTTTTTAACATATTGTAAATCCTGTCCGTGAACGGCGGAGAGGAATAAACAAAAAAGCAGGACGAACGTGTATCGTATCATTTTATATTTTGTAAAATATCTTCTCGATGGTTAAAAGTATTTTAATAGAGGTTTAAACGGGGTACGGTGTTTTTTTTTGTTAAAATCAAATAAATCTGTATAACCTCTTTTATGTTGTCATGTAAAAGTTACGAATGTTATTTTTTTTGTGCCATCGCAAGCAAATACAATGTTTTTTAACCAAATTTCAATGCGGGTAACTCTTTCAGTTTAAGGTAGGCATCCGACTCTTCGTCCCACATGTTTTGCACTTTTAATTCAAACAAAAAGGTTTCGGCCCCTTTAAGGGTCGGCATGCTGTCGAGTTCGTCGATGGCGCTGTTGTAGCGGCTCATATCGCCGTTAAACAGTTCGTTAATAAAGAGGAATTTTTCGTTAATACCTATAAACTGTCTTAAACTTTTGTTGGTGCTTTGCGATAATTTGTCGGCCAGCGTTTGTTTTCCTTCGGATGATAATTTATCGGCTACCGTTTCGGGAGATGTTGAAAAAAGATCGGCTTGTGGCTGATTAACCGGTTTGGGTTCGGTATCAGGTTCCTGTTTGGCAAAGGTTTTTTCTTCTTTAATAACAGGCTCGGCGGGTTTTACCTCTTTAACCGGTTCCGGTTTTTCAATTTCAAATTCAATTATTTCTGTTTTTTCTTTATTAATCACGGTTTCCGGTTGGGGTTTGTGTACCGGTTCCGGTACGGGTTCGGGTTTTGGCATTTTGTTAACAGGAGGCTTTGCTTTTGCCTGAACAGGTTCGGGAATATCGTGGGATATCTCTTCTTCGGTGGTCATAATAACTTCGGCCTCTACCGCCGGAACATTTTTCTTTAGTCGCTCTTTTTCTTTTTCCATGCTGTCGTCAAGTTCTTCTTCGGGAACTTCTGCAGGTTCGGGTTTTTTTATGTCGAAAACAGTAGCCCGCGGGGTGGCTGCCGATGTGGGCTGAAGCAGCAGGACGGAGTCGTACATGCTTCGGGCTTTTTGTTTAATCAGATCAATATCCAACTGATGCAGTTTAGCATCGTGTTTGAGCTTGCGGATAAAGGTTCTGAGTGCAACCAGTTCGGTTTCAATTTGAAGAAGGATTTTTTCCTGTTCCATATCAATATACTTTCAAAGTTATTACATTTGCTGTTTGGCAAAGTTACTACTTTTAACAGTATCCCTTTGCAATTATTCTGACCTTGAAGTTAAATTATGTTTTTAGAAAAAGATAAAAATGCCAGCGAACGCACAGGGTGGATTGAAGTGGTTTGCGGCTCGATGTTTTCGGGAAAAACCGAAGAGCTGATTCGCAGGCTGAACAGGGCACGAATTGCCAAACAAAAGGTGGAGATTTTTAAACCTGCCATCGACACCCGATATGATGAAGAGGATGTGGTTTCGCACGATTCAAATGCGGTAAAATCCAATCCCGTTCAAAATGCTTCACAGATACTGTTTTATGCCGAGGAGTTTGAAGTGGTTGGAATTGATGAAGCACAGTTTTTTGATGACGAACTGATTAATGTGTGCAACGAGTTGGCCAATCGCGGAAAAAGAGTAATTGTTGCCGGGCTGGACATGGATTTTACCGGAAAACCGTTTGGTCCCATTCCGCAGTTGATGGCTACTGCCGAATATGTTACCAAGGTACATGCCATTTGCATCCGGTGCGGAAATCTGGCAAATTATTCGCATCGTACCACTCAGGAAGACAAGCTGGTGTTGTTGGGAGAAACCGATGCTTATGAGCCGCTTTGCCGGAAATGTTTTATCGAAGCAAATACAAACAAATAGGTTTGTCGGTTAACCGATATTTTCAATTCTTCATATTTATTTTATAGTATTTTAGCCGATTATTTTTTACTTGTAATAGTACAAAGCGGAGAAAAACGGATGCGGAGTATTTTGTCGGAAACATATCAGCATATTAAAAACGGGCTTAGGCTAAGTATAAATAATTGTGCTGAAAAAAGATGTTCTTATGCTTTTTAGTTCACCGATATTTCTTTTTTATTTTTTGCCGGTTGTAATAGTCGGTTATTATCTGCTCAGAGGGAATTGGAGAAATGTTTTTCTGTTTGTTTCGAGTCTGGTATTTTTTGCATGGGGAGGTGTCAGCTATTCGTTGTTGTTGATAGGTTCCATAATAATGAACTATTTTATGGGGCTGCAGGTTGCGAAAAATCCCGGTTCAAAGAGGTCGAAAAATATGTTGATTTTAGGTGTGAGCCTAAACCTGTTGTTACTCATCATTTTCAAATATGCAAATTTTATTATTGAGAACCTTAACTTTTGGTTTGACCTGTTTAAAATACCACCGATAGAGAACGATTCAATTGCTTTACCTGTGGGTATTTCCTTTTATACATTTCAATCGCTTTCTTATCTTGTTGATATATACAGAAAAGAGGCACCTGTGCAAAAAAACATTTTACGCCTTGGTTTGTACATATCGCTTTTCCCTCAGTTAATAGCGGGGCCTATTGTAAGGTATATTGATATTGCGGCACAGCTCGAAAAGCGTGAGGTGTCGGTTGAGAAGTTCAGTTACGGCGTACAGCGGTTTATTACGGGGCTGGGCAAAAAGGTGTTGCTTGCCAATAATTTTGGTTATGTGGCTGATAACATATTTACGGTAATACCTTCCGATTTGACTTCAGCATCGGCATGGTTGGGTGTAATTGCATATACCTTTCAAATATATTTTGATTTTTCGGGTTACTCCGATATGGCCATTGGTCTTGGCAGTATATTCGGGTTTCGTATTATGGAGAATTTTAATTTTCCTTATATCTCGCGGTCAATAAAGGAGTTCTGGCGGAGATGGCATATATCTCTTTCAACATGGTTTCGCGATTATCTTTACATACCGCTTGGTGGAAATCGTTTGGGAACAAGAAGAACCTATATAAACCTTATTATCGTGTTTTTTCTGACAGGTTTGTGGCATGGTGCCAGTTGGAATTTTGTTGTTTGGGGTTTGCTGCATGGTTTTTTCCTTGTGCTGGAACGTCTTGGTGGCGATAAACTGTTACAAAAATTATGGAAACCTCTGCGGCATATTTATACTCTTACCGTTGTTGTTTTTGCATGGGTGCTTTTCAGAGCCGATGATTTTCAATATGCCTGGGGGTATTATAAAGCAATGCTGGGTTTTAATAACAGTTATGCGGGCACCTATGAAGTAGCTAAATTTATGAATGCTGAATTTTATACGGTACTTATAATTGGTACACTGGCTTCGGCAATGGTATTTAAAAAATTAAGAATTAACATTGAAAGTTTCTTGTCGAAACAACACGGAAGTAAATTAATTACCATTCAATCGGTCTTTTCGGTGTTAACAATATTATTTTATTTCGGATTGTTTGTATTGTGTTCGGTATATTTATTGTCAAACACGTATAATCCGTTTATCTATTACAGGTTTTAACAGGTTAAGCTTTGGGAAAAAAGATAAATATTATAAAAATAAGAGATGTAATCATCAGCTTTGGGTTTGTGCTGTTAATTATATTTCCGGCGGTACAAAGCGTTTATCCCGTTATTCCGGAGGTAAAAAATACCGAAAATCGGAAACTTGCCGACAAACCCGTGTTTGATATTAATATGCTTGACCCTTTTCCGGCCCGATATGAAAAATACTTTAACGATCATTTTAGTTTAAGAAATCAGTTTATAAAGCTGAAATCGAAGTTGGTAAAAAACGCTTTGCAAAATTCTCCTATGCCCGATAAGGTGATTTTCGGAAAAGAGGGTTGGTTATTTCTTGTTGAAGATGAACTGGCCGAGTACAGGGGAACAAATATTATGAAGCAAAGGGATGTGGAAAAAATTGTAAAGGAGTTTTTAAGGAGGAAAGAGTATCTTAACAAAAGAAATACAAAGCTTTACATTGTTGTTGCCCCTATAAAATATTCCGTATATCCCGAGTTTTTGCCATCTTATGTTGATAAAATAAACAGTAAAACAAGAACCGATTTAATTGTAAAGGAATTGAATGAAAACGGGATGAATGTTTTGGATTTGAGACCGGTATTGTTGAAGGAAAAGTCCAATGGCCTCCTGTATTATAAAACCGATAATCATTGGAATAACCTGGGGGCATTTTATGCTTACAGGGCAATAATAAGTCGTATTAAATCGGATTTTCCCGCGATTCCCGTTTTATCGTTGCAGGATTTTAATATTAAAATCGAAACTACTGCCGGTAAAAATTTGGCTGAAATGTTGAATATGATTGATGATTATACCGATACGGAGTATGTTTTTAAACAGAAATTTCCTTCTAAAGCAAAAAAAGTTAAAAAGGTTGGTTATCCGGTACCCGAATCGTTTCCTTATAAGTGGGATTTTGAACATGAGTTTGAAACGGGTAACCATAAACTTCCCAACCTCCTTTTTATTCATGATTCATTCGGGAAGGTTGTAATGCCTTACGTTAACCAAAGTTTTAACAGGTCGGTATTTATTTTTGATTCGTGGAATTACAGATCGGATGAAAATATTGTTGAGAACGAAAAGCCTGATGTTGTGGTTTACTTAATTTTGGAAAGCATGTGGCATGGGGTTTTGGAAGGTGTTGACATGTCGCCGGCAGGTTCGTCGGGCAAGAGAAAAGAATAGTTTCAATTTTGTATTTTTGAAAATGATAAGGGGTTTGTTATTTTGCAGATGCCCGGTATGGTTTTATCATAATTTAAAGTAATCGGCAGTTTTTTTAAAAATATTGATAATAAAGATTACAAACCCGGTTTGGGTGCGCTGGATATTTTCAGGTATATCGGGCCGGGATTGTTGGTAACCGTTGGGTTTATCGATCCGGGGAACTGGGCATCGAACCTTGCGGCGGGCGCGGAGTATGGTTATGCCCTGTTGTGGATGGTTACCCTTTCTACCATTATGCTGGTAGTATTGCAGCATAATGTGGCACATCTGGGTATTGCAACAGGATATTGTCTGTCGGAGGCTGCTTCTGTTTATGTAAAACCGGTTTGGTCAAAAATTATTCTCACCTCGGCCATGCTGGCTTCCATATCCACTTCGCTGGCCGAAATACTGGGAGGGGCCATTGCCCTTGAAATGCTTTTTGAAATTCCGGTTGTTGCAGGGGCGGTACTGACTACCCTTTTTGTAATTATAATGCTGGTTACCAATTCGTACCTGAAAATTGAAAAGTGGATCATTGCTTTTGTTTCTGTTATCGGGCTTTCGTTTTTGTACGAACTTTTGCTGGTTGATATCGACTGGCGGGCTGCCGGTGCGGGCTGGGTTACTCCGGCTTTTCCCGAAGGTTCGGTCGTTATTATTATGAGTGTTTTGGGTGCAGTGGTGATGCCGCATAATTTGTTTCTCCATTCCGAAATTATACAGAGCCGCCAGTGGAACAGAAAGGATGAAAAGATAATTAAACGGCAATTGCGTTTTGAGTTTACCGACACCCTGTTATCGATGCTTATTGGGTGGGCCATAAACAGTGCCATGATTTTGCTTGCAGCTGCCACTTTTTTTAAAAATTCGACACCCGTTACCGAGCTGCAACAGTCCAACCGTTTGCTGGAACCGCTTTTGGGAAGTAATGCTGCCGTTGTTTTTGCCGTAGCCCTGTTGCTGGCGGGCATTGCTTCTACGGTAACATCAGGAATAGCGGCGGGAAGCATTTTTGCGGGTATGTTTAAAGAGCCATACGATATTAAGGATAACCACTCAAGGCTTGGTGTTGCCATTTCGTTGCTGGTGGCACTGGTTTTGATATTTTTTATTTCAAACCCGTTTCAGGGGCTTATTATTTCGCAAATGATTTTGAGTATTCAGTTGCCGTTTACTGTATTTCTGCAGGTATATCTAACTTCTTCGGCAAAAGTGATGGGGAAATATAAAAACTCAATGTTTTCAAAAGTGTTGCTTTATACCATTGCCGGTATTCTGGCACTGCTCAATGTTTATCTGTTTTACAGTATGGTTTTGGGACAGGGGGGTTAACTTCTTCTAAATTCGTAACATAAAATAGAGGTGGCAACAGCGGCATTCAGCGATTCGGCACCGTTTTTACTTTTTGCATAAGAAGGAATGGTAATTTTATGGGTTAATAACGAAAGATAGTCGTCGGATATACCATGCGCTTCGCTTCCGATTAAAATTATGCCCTTTCCTTTTTTTTCGACACTGCTGACCTCTTCTCCTTTTAAACAGGCACCAAAAACATCTGTTTCGGCGGGCACTTCACCCAAAACTGCTTTCAAATCAAGGTAATGAACATTAACCCTTGCCAATGACCCCATGGTGGCCTGTACTACTTTCGGATTGTATGCGTCCACGGTTTCGCGGGTGCAAATTATGGTTTTTATCCCGAACCAGTCGGCCGTACGGATAATTGTGCCGAGGTTGCCGGGGTCTTTGATGTTATCCAGTGCGAGTATGTAATCGTTAACGGTTGCCGGGTCAAATGCTGTAAGGTCGGGAAGTTTAAACACCGCCAGTACTTCCGATGGATTTTTAAGCAGGGTCATTTTTTCCATCTCTTTTCCCGAAACGGTTTGAACATTATAAGCGGTGAGTTTGTTTGCAAATTTTTCGGCCCATTCTGTTAAAGCAAAAAGCCATTGCAGTTCCATTTGGCTTTTTAACAGGTCCAATACGTTGGTGCTGCCTTCGGCAACAAAGAGGCTGTATTCTTTTCTGAATTTTTTTTGGTGAAGCGACCTGATCAGTTTTGTTTGGGCATTGGTTGGCATGGCGGGGGTTGGGTTATGTAAATAAATAATATTCAAAAAAAAAGTCCTTCCGGATAAAGGAAGGACTTCAAAAATAATGAAAAATCATTAAATATTATTCGGCAACAACATCAAGCGCTATATCCACAACAATGTCTTTGTGAAGTTTGATTTTGGCAGTGTATTTGCCAACCTCTTTGATGTGTTCTTCGTCGATCTGGATTTTTTTGCGGTCAATATCAACCTTTTTGGTTTCTTTAATGGCATTGGCAATCATAATGGTATTTACCGATCCGAAGATTTTTCCCGAAGTACCGGCTTTAACACCCACTTTCAGTTCAAGGCCTTCGAGAACCTGTGCCATTGATTCCGCTTCTTTTCTGATCTTTTCTTCTTTGTAAGCCTGCTGTTTTTTTGTTTCGGCAAGCATTTTTTTGTTCGAAGGAGTAGCAATTACAGCCATTCCTTTAGGGATAAGGTAGTTTCTGGCATAGCCGTCTTTTACGTTTACCAGGTCGTTTTTATATCCCAGTCCTGTTATCTCTTGTTTAAGAATTATTTCCATCTTTCAATCCTCCTATTTAAGTAAATCCGCAACATATGGTAACAAAGCAAGGTGACGGGCTCTTTTAACAGCCTGGGAAACCTTTTTCTGGTACTTGGTTGAAGTACCGGTAATACGGCGGGGTAACAATTTGCCCTGCTCGTTGATGAATTTCATCAAAAAAGCTTCATCTTTATAATCGATGTATTTAATGCCGTTCTTTTTGAAACGACAATACTTTTTCTTTTTGGTATCTACTGCTATGGGAGTAAGATATTTGATGTCTGAATTTGATTGTGCCATGATTTTAATTTTTTACAGTTAACAAATTAAGCGTTAGCTTTTTCTTCCTTACTTTCTTTTGCTTTTCTGCGTTTTTTCTCGTTGTATGCTACAGCATGTTTGTCGAGTTTAACGGTAAGGAAACGCATGACACGTTCGTCGCGTTTAAATTGCACTTCCAAAGGAGCAATAACCGATCCTTCGGCTTTGTATTCTACCAGATGATAAAATCCGGTGGATTTTTTTTGGATGGGGTAAGCCAGTTTGCGTAATCCCCAGTTCTCACGATGAACAATTTCGGCACCGTGTCCGGTGAGGAAATCTTCATACTTTTTTACCGCTTCCTTCATCTGTTCTTCAGACAAAACGGGAGTTAAAATGAAAACGGTTTCGTACTGATTCATAAAATTACTTTTAAAATAGTTAATTAATTGATATTTAAGCCCAAATTTTGGGACTGCAAAAGTATAAAAAGTTTTTATATCTGCAAGTGCTGAATTACTTTTTTATTTAAAAGCCAAAATAACGGCAAATTGCTGAATGATAATAATAAAAGATGGTGTTTTATGGTTAAGCCGTATCTTGTTTTTTAGTTGGGCGATTTGATATATTTTGTGTGGTAAACTTTTTGTATTGATGACAAAAAATATTAGGAAAAATATTTTGATGAAATTATCGTACTTTTGCGCCCTATGGAAAACATTAGAAATTTCTGCATAATTGCACATATTGATCACGGAAAAAGCACGCTGGCCGACCGTTTGCTTGAATTTACCGATACTGTTTCGGAACGCGATGCACAGGCCCAGGTGCTTGATGATATGGATTTGGAACGTGAGCGTGGTATTACCATTAAAAGTCATGCCATTCAAATGGATTACAGGCGTGAAAAAACCAACTATGTTTTAAATCTTATCGATACTCCCGGACATGTTGATTTTTCTTATGAAGTTTCCCGTTCAATTGCAGCATGCGAAGGTGCTTTGCTGGTGGTTGATGCCACGCAGGGAATTCAGGCACAAACCATTTCAAACCTCTATCTTGCCATTGACCACGATTTGGAAATTATTCCGGTACTGAATAAAATGGATCTTCCCAACGCCATGCCCGATGAGGTTAAAGATCAGATAGTAGATATGCTCGGCTGCGATTATGATGATATTATCGAAGCCAGCGGAAAAACCGGTTATGGTGTGGATAAAGTGCTGGATGCTATTATTGATAAGGTGCCGGCTCCCAAAGGTGATGAAAATGCACCGCTGCAGGCCCTGATTTTTGATTCGGTTTTTAATTCATTCAGGGGTATTATTGCCTATTTCAGAATTTTTAATGGTAGTATATCAAAAGGTGACCGTGTAAAATTTGTAAATACAGGTAAGGAGTACGATGCCGACGAAATAGGTGTGTTGCGCTTAAAGCAGGAACCTCGTAAAACGTTGCATGCAGGTGATGTGGGGTATATTATTTCGGGAATCAAGACCTCAAAAGAGGTTAAAGTAGGCGATACCATTACTCATATCGACAATCCATGCGATGCCGCCATCGAAGGTTTCGAAGAGGTAAAACCCATGGTGTTTGCAGGTATTTACCCGGTTGATACCGATGATTACGAGGAGTTAAGAACCTCGATGGAAAAGTTACAACTCAATGATGCCTCACTTACTTTTGAGCCGGAATCTTCAATGGCTCTTGGGTTTGGGTTTAGATGCGGTTTTCTCGGGTTGTTACATATGGAGATTATTCAGGAACGTTTGGAACGTGAGTTTGATATGAATGTTATTACAACGGTGCCAAACGTATCATATAAGGTGATTACCAATAAGGGTGAAGTTATCGAAGTACATAACCCGTCGGGTTTACCCGAACAGAAGTATGTCAATCATATTGAAGAACCGTTTATAAGGGCTCAGGTAATTACCACGGCCGATTATCTTGGAGGAATCATTAAACTGGTGATTGATAAAAGAGGAACCCTGCTCAATCAGGTTTATCTTACAACCAACAGGGTTGAGCTAACCGTGGAAATGCCGTTGGGGGAAATTGTTTTCGATTTTTACGATAAGCTTAAAAGTATTTCAAAAGGTTATGCTTCGTTTGATTATCATATATCGGGATTTAAACCTGCCAATCTTGTAAAACTTGATATATTATTAAACGGCGAATCGGTAGATGCTCTTTCAACATTAATTCATCGCGATAATGCTTACGATTTCGGCAGGCGTATGTGTGTTAAGCTTAAAGAGTTGATTCCGCGTCAACAGTTTGATATAGCCATTCAGGCGGCTATCGGGGCAAAGATTATTGCCCGCGAAACGGTAAAAGCAGTCCGCAAAGATGTAACGGCAAAATGTTACGGAGGCGACATAACCCGTAAACGGAAACTGCTTGAAAAACAGAAAAAAGGAAAAAAACGGATGCGTCAGGTGGGCAATGTAGAAGTGCCGCAAAAAGCTTTTATGGCTGTCCTTAAACTAAATGATTAAGAGATGGATTGACCGTTGACTTTTTCTGATAAAAGAACTTATTTTTTCTCATGTTTTGCAACTACATTCCATTGTACTTTTACCAAAATCCGTGAGCTGTTAATGGTACTGTCGTAATCGTTAACGGCATTAGAATATACTGCCATGATTTTGTGATATTCTCCTTTGTTTTCGGTATCCAGTTCAAGTACTATTTTGGCCGAATCGCCGGGCATTAACGGGGTTTTAGAAAAAGAGGCCACAGTGCAATTGCACGAAGTTCTTACATTGGAAATAATTAAAGATTCGTCCCCTCTGTTCAAATAGTAAACATCACGCATTAAGGGAGTGTTTTGTTCAATTTTTCCGGCGTTGATGTTTTGATTACGTATAAAAATGACTGCTCCTTTTTTTTGCTCATTTGTTCCTGTACGAACTGTAGTTACTTGCTTTGTATTGACTTTCGGTGCTGATATATGTTTATTTTCAGTACATCGTGTAAAAAATGTTAGGGAAATAGTGATGTAAATTACAAAAATCCTGAACATATTTTTTATGCTTTTATTAGGGAATGCAACAAAACTACTATATTTTTGTGAAACTTTTTTTGGTTATAACGTATATAGAAAATCAGTTAATCTCCGTTTTTGTAATTGATTTCCCATAATCAATAGCCGATAACGGAATTGAAGCAAATGTAGATTCTATAAGTGTTTTAGAATCAAAGAGTGTTAAAGGATGGCATAATTTTAGCTATTGCCACCATATTAAAGATTTGAAACTTAATTGGATGTGGGATTGTTGTAAAAAAGTAAGCCGAATCCATTGCTATCAATGGTTTTTTACATATATTTGACATCTTTTGAAGATTATGTTTAAAATTAACATATGAACTTTTTAAATTTTCTAAATTATTATTTTATTAACCTAATTTTTATCGTATGAAAAAATTATTACTGTTAGTGTTCACTGCAACACTAGTGCTGTTTTTCACGCAAAACATGTTTGCCCAAAAGGGTAACACTGTGAAAGTAGCCAACAACAACGAGCTTATTAAAGCTTTGAACGACCCGGGTGTAAAATTCATTGAGATTACTCAAGCCGGATTTTACGATGAAATCATGATGAATGCCCAGAATGGTTCTGTTATTACAAAAAATAGTGACGGTTCCAGATCGTGTACGTTTTCAATTACCAGAACTAATAAATGTTGGGAAGGTACTACTCAGGTAGATACTGCGGTGGCAAATGTTTCCTCAACAGGCGGCAGTACATGTCCTCCTTATCCTTCAGCAGGTAGCGGTTATGGATGGAGTAGTCCTGATGCTGAGGTTCATTTTGATTTGACTTTAATGGGAGATATAACAAATGATACAGCATTTTATACAACTGATGCTCCCGGAAATTATGTATTAAAATATACCTGGAACGCAACTGACAATGCTCAGGCACAGGTTTATTTATTCAGTTCACCAACCATCGACTGGTTTTTTGCTGATGATACTGTTTGTGGTTTAACTACGGATATACATTTTATGTATAATATGGGTACTCAGGTAACTGATACTATTGTATCGTGGTATGTTAATGGAGCTGACTCATCTTCAGTTTATCCAAAGGATCCTGATCCTGATAGTATTTTTACATTTACTGCACCAAGTTGTGGAGCATATCAACTGGTATTAAATGTAACAAATACGCAGGGATGTACAGTAGCAAAAGATACACTTGATCTTTTCTTTTATGATACACCTACTGTTAGTGCCGGTCAGGATTCGTCGGTTTGCGGTTTAAGATATGAATTTAATCCTAGCTATACCGTTAATTGTACAAGTTCGAATGATCCTGTAACAACAGCTTGGTACACAAGTGTTGCACCTGCCGGTGCTAATCCCGTATTTAGCGGTGACACAGTAACAACAGATGTTTGCGGTAGCTATACATTTTATTATAAAGTAACAAATGGTTTATGTGCAGATTCTGATTTTGTGAATATATATTTTTACGATACCCCTGTTATAACCATGCCGGCAGAAGATACTGTTTGTGGAGATACTGCAACACTTACGGCTAGTTACACAGTTGGTTGTGACAATGGTACAACACCAACAACACTTTGGACTAAAGTATCAGGACCCGGTCATGTTGTATTTACAGATGAAACATCAGATAATACAGATGTTGTTGTAGATTCCTGCGGGGTTTATGAATTTGCTTATACGGTAGTTAATGGTAAATGTTCTGCAACAGATACCGTTGCTTACAATTTTGCAGATACACCTACGCTTACTGTTATGAATAATGATACAATTTGTGGTTTTGACTCATATGTAACCGCAAATTATTTTGATAATTGTAGTTATGGTGATACTGCATGGATGACAGGTGTAGGCGTTGATTCGATTGTTTATAATCCGTATGCTACAACTGATAATTATCATGTATATGTTTCTACTTGTGGTTCATATGCTATTACTTACCATGCCCAAAATGGACCGTGTACTACCGATACGACTTTCACAATTAATTATTTCGATACTCCAAGACCTGTTATATCAGGTGATACATCTGTTTATACATGTTCAAAAACAACCTATACCGTTACCGATACCAGTTGCAATACTTCGGGTATGACTTATAATTGGACAATTTCGGGAGGCTTATTTACAAATGGGTTAACTACCGCTACCGGTACGTCAGTAACAGTTGAGTGGGGTGATGATTATAATGTTACAGGAAATATCAGTGTTATTTCTTCAATTACCGGATCACCTATTACCTGTGAAGGTAGTAACTCGTTCGATATCGATTTGAATATGCCAACCCTTGCCGGTCAGGTGAAATACTGGAACAGTGTGGAAACCTATATGCCTTCACCATTTGCAACAGACGATTATTATACCATTCCGTTTGATTATTTCTATGTAATATTGTATGTAGATAGTACTGCTGATGCAAATGCAGTTGACACGGCATATGTACAGCCGAGATTAATGGAAGACCTTAATGAATTGATGTCATACTTTGATTTTAATTTGGATTCGCATACCTATGGTTGTGATGCAGAGTACTACCTGAAAATTTGGGATGGTGGATTTATTTATCATAACAATCCTCCGGTACCAACTACACATACAACGCTTGGTAATACTTATACTTACAATAACTGGGGTGGCGTTAATGCTACCGATGCGTTGGCCATTCAGTTAATGGCTGCAAGTACTGATATTCAAGCTGCACCTTATAATTAGGCATGGGTTGGGCCTCAGGCATCATCACCGGCATACGGTGACTATTGATTTGGTGTTGATGATGGGAACCTGACCGGAAGCATTACTGCTTTGGACGCTTTAACAGCTAAATATCGTGCAGTAGGATTACTTGGTAGTTATCCCGATAATGGATCTTCTAATCAGTTTAGCCCGAACTTTAAAGTTACCGGCAGAATGGTAGATTCATTACCGCACATCACTTGGAATACACCGTTTGACACTACCGGAACAACACGTGATTCAATTGATGTACCGTTTAACCACAGTGGAAACGAATACATGTACTTCCAGCAGGCAACCAACCATAAATATACTTCGGTAGCATTGCCATGGTATGGTAAAGCCAACTATATCAACATCTACTACGAATCGGTTGGTGATGTTAATGCAAGTTACATTCCTCCGGGATCAGGCTTAAAAGCTAAATCAGCTATGACACTTTCATATGAAGGTATTGCCGGAACTCAGGTTGGTGAGGAAATGACCATTCCTGTTAGCGTTGACCGTGATGTTGAAGCAGGTGCCATTACCTTAAGCTTCAATTATAGAAACGATTTGATTGAAGTACTTGGAACCAACTATTCGGATGATGATATGTTCATCAATCAGGAAGAGGGTGTTTTGAACATTGCATGGTTCTCAACAGAGCCAGTAACATTGAAAGAAAACGCAACGGTGGCTCAAATCAGAGTACGTGTATTGGCTGAAATTCCTGAAGGAACCGAGCTGTTTACATTAAATGCAATTACCGAACTGGCTGATGCAAATGCCAATCCGATTAGCAATGTTAACCTTAAAACCATTGGTGTAACAACCAATAAGGGTGCTATTGTTTCGACCGATCTCTCAACAAGTAACTATCCTAACCCGTTTGATCAGTCAACTACAATTAGCTACACCTTACCTGAAAATGGTAAAGTTAAGGTTGATGTTTATAACAGTGTTGGTATGCTTGTAACCACACTTGTTGATGCTTATCAGGAATCTGGTGTACAGAATGCAGTCTTTACAGGTAGCAATGTTAAACCTGGAGTTTACTTCTATCACATCACAGTACAGGGTGAGTTAAACAACTACTCTGTTGTTAAGAGAATGATTGTTGTTCACTAATTTCATTGAGTAATGTATTTGGAGCAATTTGCTCCAAATACATTATTAAAAATCATAAATAATATAAGAATTAACAGAATAGTTTTTCATGCAATCGATAAAAAATATATCAACTGATTTTCGCAACCTGGCAATGGCCTTGATGGCAATGGTGATGTTTGTCGCTGTTGTAAATGGTCAGCCGGTTGTGAAGATTGGTGATACTACCGGTTGCAGTACTACCGAAATGCTGATTCCGGTTAATGTGGAAAATATGACGAATATAGCAGCACTTACCTTATATATATCTACCGATACCAATGTTGTAAAATATATTGGTGTTGAAGATATAAACGGGGAATTTGCAACAGGCGATTTTATTGGAGGTGAAGACGGAGGAAACCAACTTGTGATATTGAACTGGTTTAGCCTTACACCTGCCACTATCGAAAACGGCCTGATGTGCAATGTTCGTTTTTTGGTAAAAGGTGGTGGTTCTGTTGATTTTGAATTTCAGGATAATTGCGAATTTATTAATCCCGATTTAAGTGTTGTAGAGGGGGTTCAGTATGTTGGAGGTTCATTAATTGCTTTGAATTCTCTATGGACTGAACCGGTTTCACAGACAATTACCGAGGGAAATTCGGCAACAATTGAGTTATCCGGCACCATTGAAGGCGCAGAGTATCAGTGGCAAACAATGGATGGTGATGATTGGATAAACCTCGAAGAAAATGAAGTTTATTCGGGTGTTTTGACTCCGGAACTATCTATTGAGAAAGTTACTGCTGATATGAATGAAAGCCTTTACAGGTGTTTGATATCTAATGGGGTTTGTTCCGATGGAACTTCGGAAAGTGAACTTTTGGTTACTCCAAACGGATTGCATGAATCTCTGAAAGATGATTCCGGCCTTTTAATCTGGCCTGTCCCTGCAAATGATAAATTGTATTGCAGAGTAAATGCAGATGTTTTATCGGGCAGGATGGTATTAATAAATCCTGCTGGACAGATAATCGATCAATATAATTTGAATGATATTACTTCAGGTGATACATTTGAGTTTCATTTGCGAGAGGGGTCGTCAGGATTGTATCAGGTTTATCTTTATAAGGGTAATCATGTTTTATTCTTAAAAAAGTTCCTGAGGAATTAAGTATTTATGATTTATGATGAAAATTTATTTTAAACAATTAAAAACTCAAAATATGTTAAAAAGATTATTACAACTCATAGTGGTTTTGTTGATAGCCGCGCAGGGTGTAATGGCACAAACAGTACAGATTGATTCTGTCACCAAACCACCGGGAGATATCCGTGTGAAGGTTGATATGCTCAGCTTTACTGATGTTGCTGCCATTACTTTTGTCATCGGATTTAATTCGGATTTGATGGATTTTACCGGTATCGACTCAACTCAATTAGCGGGTAGCTGGGTGGCAAATGCTAGTGGTGATGAAATTACCATTACTTATACCTCTTCTAATACCGGCACAGGGTACAATATAAATGGTAAGGCTTTTGATTTGCTATTTGATTATCATGGTGGTTTCTCGGGTGTTTTATCCTTTGATACAACTCAATGTGAAGTTGCAAATAGCAATTTGGGAGTAATTTCACCTGTAACTTATTTAGATGGCTCTGTTATGCAATCAACTGCTGTTGGTACGGTCAGTATGACTACAATTACCGATACGGTAGGAGATGTTGTGAACATGCCTGTTTATATGGAGGGTACCGGATTTAGTGACGTTTCTGATTTTACTTTTAAGATTAGTTACGATGAAATGCAGGTTAGTTTTGACGGCCTTATTGGTTATGCTATATCAGGTATGACCGCCAATGCAAATAATGGTGTACTTGAAATTGAATGG
The DNA here is from genome assembly GCA_964400655.1 of uncultured Lentimicrobiaceae bacterium. Classification (GTDB taxonomy): domain Bacteria; phylum Bacteroidota; class Bacteroidia; order Bacteroidales; family F082; genus B16-G9. Next base: position 2,376 of record CAYNVN010000076.1, on the reverse strand, counting down.
ACAGGAGGGCCGATAAACTGCACAAGTTCTACCCATCTGTTCAGTATCAAGTTCACTTATAATGGAGGGAATGCTGATTTGGAATTTTCACCTGGTAGTGAAGTCAATAACGCATCTTTATCTCCCCTGGCAACTGATTATACCGATGGACAGATCAATCCTGTTATTGGAACACGTTCGCTTACAATTTTAAATGTAAGTGGAACCCCGGATACAATTGCAACACCGGTTAGTGTTCCTATTGTTGCTGCTGATTTTACCGGTGATACGGTTGGGGCTATCACATTGAATATTGGTTTCGATAAGTCAAAGTTAGCTTTCACAGGAATTACAACTAATGTTTTAACCGGCTGGACGGTAAATTCTAATAACTCAACAGGAGATGTTACCTTACAGTGGAGTGGAGCTGGCAGCCTTATTGCTGATGATACACTGGTTACACTCAACTTTACGTATGGAGTTTCCGGAGGATTAGCAGTGGTTCAATTTGAGAGTGGTACCATTCTTAAAGATAAATATGCTGCTACTTTGCCTACAAGTTTATATGATGGAAGTGTTGCAAGTTTTACGGTTAGCGGACAGTTAACTTATTGTGACCATCCAAGTCGTCCAATAGGAACGAAAGGGGCAGATGTAACAACCGTTTATTTAAAAAATGCTGCTGATTCTACTGTTGCTTATACTGCAACAACTGATTCATTAGGAAATTATTTATTTAGTAATGTTGCAGTTGGTACGTATTTTCTGGATGCAGTTACTAATATTGATGCGAAATGGAGTTATGATGCTTCTGATGCATACCTTATTTATGGAACTTATTCAACGATGACAGGCCTTTATGCAAAGGCTGCTAATGTAAGTGAAACTGTTAGTGGTCCTGACCAGACAGATGCTTACATTGTTTATGGAAGTGTTAATAATCCTTCAGGTGCTAATACTAAAGTTGCAGCATGGACAGCTCCTGACTGGATTTTTGACAATGTTTCTGTAAATGTTGTGGATAGTAACGTATCTCAGAATTTTAGTGGAATATGTTCTGGCGATGCCAATGCCGGATTTAATCCGATGCCTTAAAATGTAATTATAAATTAAAAATTATGGATATGAGAAAATTAGTTATATTTTTAAGCATAGGTTTATTCCTTTCTTTTGGAATAAAAGCCCAGACGCTTTCCACTGATACATTTAATAGTGCAAATGGAAATGCACCTTCCGTAGGTGATACTATTAATGCTCCAATTGATGTTACAAGTATAGGAGATGTATTTACAATTACGGTATATTACGATTATGATACCGCTATTCTTCAATATGTTGACACCGCAAATGCAAATTCCGCAGTTACAAAGTTTACAATAACTGAACCTTCACCTGGTATTATTAAAGTGCTAGGGGAATCAGCATCACTTGGTGTTACTATTAATGTTCCTGATGGAAAGTTAATAGATTTAAAGTTTAAGTTTTTGGGTGGTAATTCAGATCTTAAATTTGAAACATCTGATTACGGTAGTGATGAATCACAATTTTTACCAAGTAATTATGTTACATATATATTTTCTGATGCAGACGTTACCAACGGTGCTGTAGAAGGGGGTTATGTAAATGACACAATCGCCGGTGGTGATTGGGATGTGGCTGCTAACTGGACATCAGGAGTTGTGCCCAATAGCTGGCACAATGTATTTGTTGTTTCAGGTTCTGAAACTACAGTTACCGGTACAGCTTATGCCAATGATGTTACCATCAAAAGTGGAGGTCAGCTTACGGTTAGCGGTACATTAAACATTGGAGGCGATTTATATCTTGAATCTGATGCTTCCGGTGATGGTTCTTTCATAGGTGAGGGAACCGATGTAAATGTATCGGGAACTACTACGGTTGAGCGTTATGAAACCGATGGTCAATGGCACGGATTTTCATCTCCGGTAAGCGGAGCTGATTTTTCAGGTACCTATTTTAATGATAGCCCATTTGTTTGGGTTACTGAGTTTGATGAATCAACAGGAACATATTCTTATCTTACTGATACGAATCAAGTGATGGGTGATATGACCGGTTATTTTACTGCCGTTGAGACAGGAACTTCTCCTGTTACTTTTACTTTTGAAGGTTCTTTGAGGTCAGGTACCGTTGGTTCTTCAAATAATATGGTGAATACCAATAGTGGTCACAATTTTGTTGGAAATCCTTTTACTTCTGCTATTGATTGGGAAGCTTCTGCAGGTTGGACTAAGACTGATTTGTATGATGCGATATATGTTTATAATGGAACAAGTTGGGCTTCTTATGTTGGAGGAGCTGGAAGTAATGGAGGTACTCAATACATTGCTATGGGACAAGGTTTTTTCGTAGAAGTTAGTGCCGCAACCGGTACAT
>CAYNVN010000075.1:0-10009 GCA_964400655.1 uncultured Lentimicrobiaceae bacterium | reverse complement strand
TGCTGGTTGCTGCCTGCCCGAATGTTCTGACAAGAACAGGAGGAGTTGCTTGGTACCGGTAATTCAAGGTTTGGAAGTTCAAAGTTTTAAAGTTTAAGGTTTTAATGAACCGCAAAGGCGCAAAGAAAACCTTTTCGGTCGAACGAAGGCTTGTGTGGGGAGCCCGGAAAGGTTGCTCGTTGCTTGTTGCTAGTTGCTCGATGCTAGTTGGTTCAAGGTTTGGAAGTTCAAGGTTTGGAAGTTCAAAGTTTTAAAGTTTGACAAAGTTGAGAAGTTTAGAGGTTTAAAAGTTCAAGAGTCTGACAAGTGCCCCTCACGCAATCCTCACCGTCATTCCGAGGGAAGCGAACCCGAAAACTTTCGGGGGAGCGACGAGGAATCTCCTAAGTACCAGCCTGCCTCTACAGTAAATGGGAATCCAGTCGTCTATATTAGGGGATTTCTCCTCCTTCGTCGTCGAAATGACGTGCGAGTGGCAGTCGTCGGAATGACGAAGAAAGAAAAGGTCGTCGTCGAAATGACGGAGTAATTTGAATGAACGACGTAGTTTTGGATTTTTTGTTTTTAGTATTTAGAAATTACCCGCCTGCCGGACGGGCAGGTTTGAAATTTGGTACTTGTTATTTGGGATTTACTCTAAGTACTCCAAACTCTAGGCACTTTAAGCACTCCAAACTTTAGCATGCTCCAAACTCAAACCTGTCCATTCCCACTCTTTTCCCTACTTTTGCATCAAAAACAAATTGATATGCACCTTACCAATCGTCAGCTGTTTTTACAGCATGTAGCCCTGCCGGCGGTTGACCCTGAGCCCCTTGAAGTGGTCAAAGCCAACGGCATATACCTTTATACCGACACAGGCGACAGATACATCGACCTTGTATCGGGTGTTTCGGTAAGCAATGTCGGGCACCTTCATCCCAAAGTAATAAAAGCGGTTAAAGCACAACTGGATGATTATATGCACCTGATGGTTTACGGAAAATATATTCAGTCGCCACAGGTTAAACTGGCTGCATTAATGGCCGAAAACCTGCCTGCCGGACTAAACAGTGTATTTTTTGTTAATTCGGGAAGCGAGGCCATCGAAGGAGCTCTTAAACTTGCCAAACGGCTTACGGGACGAACCGAAATCATCTCCTTTAAAAATGCTTATCACGGCAGCACTCATGGTGCTTTAAGTGTTCTTGGAAACGAAGAGATGAAATACGCTTTCCGCCCGTTGTTACCCGGCATCAGGTTTTTAAAATTTAATTGCTTTGACGACCTGAAACAAATAACCGAAAAAACCGCTTGTGTAATAATTGAACCCATACAGGCCGAAGCAGGTATTATCATTCCGCAAAAGGAGTATCTTAAAGCCGTAAAAAAGAGATGTACCGAAACCGGAACCATCCTTATTTTTGACGAGGTTCAAATGGGATTTGGACGAACGGGTAAACTGTTTGCTTTTGAAAACTTTGATGTAATTCCCGACATCTTGTGTCTTGCCAAAGGAATGGGAGGAGGAATGCCCATTGGTGCTTTTGTTTCATCAAAAGAAAACATGAGTAAATTAACCTTTAACCCTGCCCTGGGACACATTACCACCTTTGGCGGACATCCCGTTTCGGCAGCAGCGGCACTGGCAAGTTTACAGGTTATTATTGACGAGCAACTTCCCGACAAAGCGGCACTTAAAGGACAAATCATCAAAGAAGCCCTGAATATTCATCCCGCTATTACAGAAATACGGCAAACAGGTTTGATGCTGGGAGTGGAGCTTAAGGCCGGTTACAGTGCTTCGGATATGGTTAACATTTTGAAGAAAAACAAACTGATTGTCGATCAGTTTCTTTTCAACGAACAAAGTTTTCGCATTGCACCGCCGCTGACCATTTCTGAAAAAGAGATTAACGAAGTAGTAAAACTGGTTTTACTTTCGCTGGACGAATTATATGGTAAGCATCCATATTAGAATGAGTAGTTGATTAAAAATTATACCCTGATACAAAATTAAATTTATGAAATATTTGTTTACTGTAATAGTTACTCTTTTATCAATAACGATGAACGCCCAAATGGCCATTACCATGCCGGCCGAATACGAAAAAAACGAAGGAGTTTTTGTTACATGGCCCTACCAGGCAGATTACGATTCAATCATTGCCGAAATAAGCGGTTATGCTGCTTCGTCGGGAGATGTCCTGATTATTTATAACCCCGATTCGGTTTCTGCCGACACAAACTACATCCGTACCTTTTTACAAAGTACCGGAAACAATCACGACAACATTAATTTTATTCCCGGTTATAACAACACCTTCTACATACGGCAATACGGACCCGTGGCGGGTTATGGTGTTTTTGACCAATCGCTGGTTCGCTACTACGGCGATCCGGTTTTCGATACTTATAACCGGCCGGCGGATGATTCCATTCCGTTACAACTGGCAAATTACCGTCAAACAGATTATGTTCAGTACACCCTTGCCTTTGAACAGGGCAACGTGCTGATTGACGGCGAAAAAAACATATTTGTTTCAAAACACATCCTTGAAGAAAATCTTCCGTTAACCGAAGCGGAGGTCAAACAACAGCTTTCCGAAATTTACAACATTCCGGATGTTACCCTGTTGGAAACACCCTTGCACAGCGGCGGAGGCAGCATGAAAAGTCTTGATATGTTTATGAAACTACTCGATTCGGAAACGGTTCTTTTTACGGAAATACCGGATACCCTGCCCGACCACGATGTAATTGAGAACAATGTAAGCATCATTGAGGGACTGACCAATGTTTACGAAGCACCGTATAAAATTGTAAGGGTCAAAGCGGCCCCTTTACAAAACGGAAAATATGACACCACCCTTAACGGAGAATTTCGGTCATACACCAATTCTCTGATATTGAACGACCTGATTCTGGTTCCTTCATACAACAATCCCGATTACGATTCTGCGGCGTTTCACGCATACAAGGAAAACACTTACGGAATGACCGTTAAGATGATAGATGCTACAAAACTTTCGGTGTTACATGCGGGCATACACACCATCACCAAGGAAGAACCACAAGAGCATTTTTTACGAATCAGTCACCAAAAAGTTGAAAACGAGCAAAACTACCCCGGCGACGAATACACCATTACCTGTATGGCATCGGCCGATGTGCTTATTGACAACATGTGGCTTTATTATCGTTTCAACAGCGATACGACATGGCAAAAAACCACCGTCCACCTTGTTTGTCCTACACACTACGGAGTTATCGAAAATGTTCAGCTTACCGATACCGTACATTATTATCTCGAGGCAAATGCCGTCAATTCAAATTCGGTAACCTATCCCCTGTCGGCACCTGCAGGCTCTTTCTCGTTTTGGTTCGATATTACAGGCACAAAACAAATATCATCCGAATCAAAAGGCGAATTAATTTTTCCAAATCCTGTTTCCGGTTCAATTACCGTCAAAAACCTTAAGAAAAAAGTTCCGTTTAAAATTTTTGACATAAGGGGAAAAGAGATAGTGAAAGGTACCGTCGCTCCTCAAAAGAAAATACCGCTTAACAACTCCATGCAACCGGGAATATATCTGTTACAACTTGAAACCACCGGAGACAACAGAATATTAAAATTTATAAAAAAGTAAATATGCCGGTTTACCGTCTGCCCGATGAAATCGTATTCCCCGACCCCGGCCTTGCTGAAGATAACGGCCTGCTTGCCGTAGGTGGCGATTTAAAACCCGGGCGACTTGTACATGCTTACGCCAACGGTATTTTTCCGTGGTACAGCGAGGGAGAACCGGTATTATGGTGGTCGCCAAACCCGCGAATGATACTGTTCCCAAAAGAGTTTAAAAGGCATAAAAACCTGCGGAGAACTGTTAACAAAGCGGTTTTCAATATAACTTTCGACAGGGCTTTCCGGCAGGTAATCGGGCAATGCGCAGCAGTAAGGAAAAACGACAATTCAGGAACCTGGATAACCCGCGATATGGAAATGGCATACATAAAACTGCACGAATTAGGCCTTGCCCATTCGGTAGAAGCATGGCAAAACGGCAGTCTTGTGGGTGGATTATACGGAGTTTCGCTGGGTGGTACCTTTTTTGGAGAGTCGATGTTTCATTTGGTAACCGACGCTTCAAAGGTTGCTTTGTGGCATTTAACGGACAGGCTGCTGCTGTGGAATTTTGACATGATAGACGCACAACAGGAAACGCCGCACCTGAGCAGCCTCGGAGCAAAACCCGTTGAAAGAAAAAAGTTTTTACATTTGTTGAAGGAAAGCTTAAAAAAACCAACAAGGCGGGGAAGTTGGTCGGTTGATTAAAACAAAAAACAATGGAAGAGATTAAAGCATATATGCAGGAAGCCATATCGCTGGCAGAAAAAAATGTTCACGGTAATAATGGCGGCCCTTTCGGCGCTGTTGTGGTAAAGGATGGGAAAATAATCGGCAGAGGAGGAAATAAGGTTACGGTAAATAACGACCCCACGGCCCATGCCGAAATTGTTGCCATCCGTGAAGCCGCCAAAAACCTCGGCACTTTCGATCTTTCGGGCTGTGAAATTTATGCCAGCTGCGAACCTTGTCCCATGTGCCTCGGAGCCATTTACTGGTCGCATATCGATAAGCTTTATTATGCAGCCACCAAAGATGATGCAGCCAAAGCAAACTTTGACGATTCGTTTATTTACGCCGAAATTGCCAAACCCAAAGATCAACGGCAACTACAGTCGGTTCAGCTTATGCGCGAAGATGCCGTTAAGGTTTTTGAACAATGGAACCGGCTGGAGAATAAAATTCCGTATTGAGAGGAGTGACCGGGTGCTCGTTGCTGGTTGCTCGTTGCTTGGTGCTGCCTGCCCGAATGTTCTGACAAGAACAGGCGGGGTTGCTTAGTACCGGTAATTCAAGGTTTGAAAGTTCAGAAGTTCAGAGGTTTGAAAGTTCAGAGGTTTAAAAGTTTAGAGGTTTAGAGGATTAAATTCAAGGTTTGGAAGTTTGAGGTTTTAATGAACCGCGAAGACGCAAAGGCGCAAAGGTTGAGAGGTTTGCCTTGTTGCTTGTTGCTTGTTGCTCGTTGCTCGTTACCTCCCGCAAGCCCCATCGTCACCCCGAAGGAGGCACGACTGAGGGATCTCCTAAGTATCATCCTGCCCTTTAGACAAAAGAGGGTTCGGTCGATTATAGCGGGGGATTCCCGCCTGCCGGCAGGGCAGGCCTCCTTCCTACGGTCGTCGGAATGACGGAGAAAGAAAAAAGAAAAGGGGGCACGACCGAAGCCCGTCTGAACGCTAAACCCGAAACGCTGAACGCTGAACGCCAAACGCTAAACTTTAGGCACTTCAAACTCAAAAACACTCCGTCTCTCTCTATTCCCGTTAAACAGAGAGTGTGTGTCTTAGAAACGGCTCAAATTTTTATCTTTGAAAAAAATTAAATTTTGTGAACAGAATATATCTTGTCGGGTTTATGGGTGCCGGTAAAACCACCATCGGAAAAAAGTTAGCCCGTAAACTGGGATTTACCTTTTACGATCTGGATAAAGCCTTTGAACACAAATACAAAACCACAGTTGACCTCTTTTTTCATAAATACGGTGAAGATGTTTTTCGCCGCATTGAACACGATATGCTCGTTTCAACTTTCACCCTCAATAACACGGTTATCTCAACAGGTGGCGGAACTCCCTGTTTTCTTGACGGTATGGAACTTATCAACCAAAACGGCACCAGCATTTACATTAAATTGTCTCCCGAAGCATTGTTCCGGCGACTTACCGCCGCTAAAAAACGCAGGCCTCTGGTAGCAAAAAAAAGCGAAGAGGAGTTAAAATCATTCATCATCCAAAAACTGACAGAGCGGGAGACCTGTTACAGTAAAGCATCCATAACCATTTCAGGCATTTCGATACAAATAAACGAGCTGGCAGAAATATTAACGCAAAATTTTGTCTCTTCCGACTTATCCTAAAAGATAAAATACATTCCTCTAAAAAAACACTATCTCAACACTTCAAGTGCGGCTTTAATACGTTTAATTGCCTCCTTAATGAGGTCGTTGGAGGTGGCATAAGAAAACCTGATACATTTGGGAGAACCGAAAGCTTCACCCGGAACCAGCGCCACATGCGCCTTGTTGAGTAAATAAATACACAAATCGTTGCTGTTTTCAATAACCGACCCGCCATCCGATTTTCCGTAGTAACTGCTTACATCCGGAAACAGGTAAAAAGCACCGCTGGGAACATTAAGTTTAATCCCCGGAATATCTTTCATCAGATCGATTAACAAATCTCTCCGTTCCTTAAAAGTTGTTACCATATTTTTTAACGCTGCCGAATGTGCCGGGTGGGTGGTCATGGCTCTTAATGCTGCCATTTGCGAAATGGTTCCCGCACCCGATGTATATTGTCCCTGCAGCTTGTTAATGGCCCCGGCTAAAAACTGCGGTGCGGCAATGTAACCGATACGCCAGCCCGTCATGGCAAAACCTTTTGAAACACCGTTTACAATGACAACCTGCTCTTTAATATTTTCAAACTGTGCGATGCTTTCGTGAATACCGTCAAAAAGGATCAGTTCATATATTTCGTCCGAAACAATAACTATATCAGGATACTTTTCAAAAACAGCGGCAATGGCCTTAAGCTCCTCTTTGGTGTAAACCGAACCGGTAGGATTGCCCGGAGAGTTAAGTAAAAAGGCTTTTGTTTTTGGTGTTATGGCAGCCTCTATCTGTTCGGGGGTAACCTTGAAATCAGTTTCAATACCCGCGTCAATATATACCGGATTGCCATCGGCCATTTTAATCATTTCGGGATAAGAAACCCAAAAGGGTGAAGGAATAATTACCTCATCGCCCTCATCAAGCAACACCATAAAAATATTGGTAAGCGACTGCTTGGCACCGTTGGAAACCACAATCTGCGAAGCCTGATAATCCAGCCCGTTATCACGTTTTAATTTATCGGCAATCGCCTGCCGCAGTTCCAAAAATCCGGGAACCGGCGGATAATGGGTGTAATTATCATCTATTGCCTGTATGGCTGACTTTTTAATATCATCGGGTGTGTCAAAATCGGGTTCGCCAATACTTAATGTTATGATGTCAACTCCCTTTGCTTTAAGCTCACGACTTTTACGAGTCATTTCCAGAGTAGCCGACTCGGAAAGGCGCATGATTCTTTTTGATAAAATATTATTGTCCACAGATATCTGGTTTTAGTAAAAGAGAGCAAATATAATGTTTTAGTCTTAAGTATTTGCAGATTACACCCTAAGGGTTTTGCTTAATTTGTTAGTTTTGTTGCCTCAAACAAAGCAGGGGCAATGTCAAATCCAATTGTAAAACTTTCGGGGGTATCGGTATATCAAAAAAACAAACTGGTGCTTACCGATGTTAACCTTTCCATTAACAGTGGTGAGTTTGTTTATTTAATAGGCAATACCGGAAGCGGCAAATCGAGTTTATTAAAAATTATTTATGCCGAACTACCACCGGGAGAAGGTACGGGAGAGGTATGTGGTTATCCGCTCAACACCATTAAACCGAAAGAGCTGCCTTTTTTAAGAAGAAGACTGGGTATTGTTTTTCAGGATTTCCAGCTTTTGGATGACCGTACGGTTGAAGAGAACCTGAAATTTGTATTGAAAGCCACCGGCTGGAAAGAGAAAAAAAAGATAGATGAACGAATTTTGGATGTTTTGGATGAGGTGGGCCTGGTTTCAAAACTTAAGGTTATGCCGCACAGGCTTTCGGGAGGCGAACAGCAACGTATTGCCATTGCACGCGCACTGTTAAACCATCCCGATATTATCCTTGCCGACGAGCCCACAGGAAACCTTGATCCCGAAACATCCAATGGCATCATGCGATTGCTTTTTTCCATTTGTGAATCGGGAAGAACCGTTATTATGGCTACCCATAACTATAATTTAATTCATAAATTTCCGGGAAGAATCATTAAATGCGAAGAGGGAACCATCGTTGATTCAACACCGGCGGGGAGCTAAAAAAGACGGAAATATTTTTTTCGATTTTTTTTATTTTTTTGTTTGGAGATTTAAAAAATCAAATTACTTTTGCAGTCCCATTTGAGGGAAGTTCATTTTTACACATTGGTCTGGTAGTTCAGTTTGGTTAGAATACCTGCCTGTCACGCAGGGGGTCGCGGGTTCGAGTCCCGTCCAGACCGCAAAACACAAATTAAGCCCTTGATTATCGAGGGCTTTTTTTATTTAGGTGATGAATGGGTGGCATCAGGAATCAAACTCTTTCCAAACAGGGCTTGTTTAAAATTTTCTTTTCCTGCAATAAAACTGTTTTAATTATTTTTACTTTTTCCCGACGGGGTCAAATCCGGCCATGAAAAGACAGCAATAAATTTTTATAATTAAGATTACGATAATTTTGTACCTGAATCTGATGACAACTGCTTTTCCGAAACAGAGTAAAATCCCGATAAACTTTAATTTAATTAGGATTCTGATTTCAAATTCTTTATATCAAAATAAGATTAAAAATATGCTCATTAATTAAAAACTACCAAAGTTTAAAAATAAAATTTTCGGATATAAACCTGTTAACACTCAAAAACCATATAAAAACCCCAACGCAACTTTTTTACGTCCGATAAATCCGACCTCCAGCGCAAGATTATAATGTTTGTTGAATGTTACCGATCCGCCAACAACCATATTCCATTTATTAACGGCACTTAGGGTTGCCACGTAATCCGCCTCTTCTCCAAGATAATCGGCCAGGTCGCCGGCAAACTCACGTACATTAACAATCCCCGTTAAAGTTTGCGTGTTTTCCATCCATGAAGCACCAAGCCAAACCGCTCCTTCGGTCTTTTTTCCGCCGGAGGCAAACAGGTAACCCGTTTTAGGACTTAACCGTTGTGTGGTCAGGTTTCCATCCATATCCTTCGGATAGACAACCGAATAGTTATAATCAAGCTCAACAAAAAAATGTTTAAAAACATAAGAAGCTGTTGCTCCGATACCGTAAACAGGCCCGTTGTATTTCATGGGATCATTAATCATAATACTTGTATCAATCTTTATTTCATAAACGGTATCCTGAAACGGCCATTCAACAATAATACCGTGGGCCGTAATATCGGGATTTACATTACCCTCAACATAACCAAACAATCCGTAAATATTTAAAAACGGCAATACTGTTATTTCAGGACGGATCAGCATCTGATACTCTCCTGCAACAATATCATTATCCAGCGAATCGGAGTGAGCCGTAATCTTTTCGTTTTGAATAAAAAGCGCCTTGGTATCATACTGTTGCGAAAAAACAAACCCCTGAACACCCACTCCCCACGAATATGGAAAACGGAACCCTTTTTTAATGTCTCTGTTCTGCGAAAAGGGCGTATAAGTCAGCGATGAAAACGGCCTGCGCAACACAGGATTTACTTCCTTTGATGTACTGACAACCTTATCTTTATAACTTATCGCCCGGGAGGCAGACGGCAAAATGGCAATCAACAACAAAAACAGATATAAACATTTATATTTCATGATTACTGAAACATTACGCTGTAAACAACAAACAGAACATAGGCCAGAATCAACAAGGCACCCTCAATTTTATTGATAAGGTTATTTTTCCGGCCGGTCCATTTAACAAATATCAAAAGCAGGAATCCCGAAGCAACAACCATCCCGATTTGAAAATTTAAAGTGCTGTTAAACGGTATGGGCCGTATGGTAGCGCTTATTCCAAGCACAAAAAAGATATTAAAGATATTGGAACCAACCGCATTGCCTATGGCAATGGCCGAATTTTTTTTCATAGCGGCAATAATAGAGGTCACCAGTTCGGGCAGCGAGGTGGCTCCCGCGATAAGCGTTAAACCGATAACCGACTGTGATACACCAAGATCATCAGATATCTTTCCGGCACCGTTAACTATCCAGTCGCCGCCAAAATAGAGGCCTACAGCCCCGGCAACGATGTAAATTAACGAACGTAAAACGGTAAGTTCTTTAATTTTTA
>CAYNVN010000074.1:0-57776 GCA_964400655.1 uncultured Lentimicrobiaceae bacterium | reverse complement strand
ACGGTTTTTTCAACAAAAAGCTGTCCGTTCACCGAAACCTCCGCTATTTTCCCCGCATCAATCCTTTGGCGCACAGCCCTGTTTTTGATGAATCTCTCATCGGCAATTCCCGAAACAACGTCCAGCAATCCCAGTTTGTCGATTCCGCTCAGCTGCGTTGACGACAACACGGCAATATTGGTTAGCGGGAAAGGCAATACATTTTCAAAATGCCGGTATTTCTCATAATTTGCACTGTCTGCCAAATAATAAACGGCAGCTGTAACGGTATCCGAAAAAGGGCTGTGAATAACAATCTTCCTTACTCCGTCCGTTTTATAAACATCAAAAAGTTCGGCATATTTAATATCCGATGAAATGTTTTTACCTGTAAAAAGCTGTTGGGGTGAATTTCTTTCAACACTTCGTTCACACGATAAAAACGAAAGAGCCAAAAAAGTAATGATGATATATCTGCACATAATCATTCGGCTTCAAAATCATCACGTTCCAGTAAGAGTATGGAGTGCTGGGGAACGATAAAATACTTTTCGTTATGAAAATGTACTTCAACGGCACCTTTTTTAAGGAAAATCGCCAGATCACCTATTTGTGCCTGCAGGGGAATATAGTTTACCGTATCCTCCTTTTTCTTCCAGGGTTCATCAAACCCTTCCGACGGCATGGGTATGGGATAACCCGGGCCTGTTTTTACCACATAGCCACTCTGTATCTCCTCTTTCTCTTTATATCCCGGAGGCAGGAAAAGCCCTCCTTTCGACTGGTTCGACTGGCTTTTGGGTTTTATTAAAACCCTGTCGCCCACCACTATCAGTTTATCTAACGCTCCTTTGTTCATCAGTTATAATTTTTCTCAAAAATAGATATTAATAACATAAGCGGTTTAAAAATAAAACCGAATTTCGCCGGCGAATTAAACAATAATTCACAGGGCTTGTGATTTCTCCTCAATTTTGTTGAAATTTGCGCCATGACATCCGACAAAAAATCCGTCAGCCTGCTGGCCGACCTGTTTATAAAAAAGGGACTTACCCATATTGTAATATCTCCCGGTTCGCGAAACGCACCTGTTGTAACCGGTTTTGCCGGCCGTAGCGAGATAAATGCCGTAAGCATTGTTGACGAACGAAGTGCGGCATACTTTGCACTGGGTATGGCTCAACAGCAAAAAAGGGCGGTGGCAATTACCTGCACATCGGGAACCGCACCGCTGAACTATGCACCTGCCGTTGCCGAAGCTTACTATCAAAAAGTTCCTCTGCTTATCCTTACTGCCGACCGGCCTCCGGAGCTTATTGATGTTGGCGACGGACAAACCATCCGGCAAAAAGATGTTTTTAAAAACTATATAAAGGCAGGCTTTGAACTGCCCGAAAATATTGACTCGCCGGCAGCTTTTGATTTGGCCAACAAAATCATCAACAGGGCCATTGACCTGGCACACTACCCCGAACCGGGGCCTGTGCATATCAACCTGCCGTTTTCGGAACCGTTGTACAATACAACAAACGAAATCATCGAAGGAACTGTTACAAAGCCTTCTTTCCAAACGGGCAACCTTTCCGAAAGTTATATTTCATCCATTGCTGAAGAATGGAATAAATTCGACCGGATTTTACTTATTGCCGGCCAACAGCATAAAAACCGGCAACTTAACGATGTTTTGTCGGAGCTGGTAACAGAAAAAAATGTTGTTTTGCTAACCGAAACAACTTCCAATTTATACAATGAAAACTTTGTGGGTTGTATCGACAACGTCTTAACAACCATTACGGAAAAAGAAACAGATGCTTTCAAACCCGGGCTGCTTGTTACCTTTGGAGGTCAGGTGGTGTCAAAAAAGATAAAACGGTTTTTACGCAACCGTCAACCCAAAGAGCACTGGCACATTTCGCCTTCGGGAGAGGCTATGGATACCTATAAATGTTTAAACAAAGTTATCAAAGCCAAACCCGACCTGTTTTTTAAACAAATTTCGGGCAAACTAAAAAAAAGCAATCCCGATTTTGCCACCCTTTGGATTAAAAGACGCAACAAAGTGATCGATCGCAGGGAGGATTTCCTTGCCGGTATTGAATATTCCGATCTTCAGGTTTTTGATATGTTGCTGCGGCATATTCCCACAGGTACCATTTTGCATCTCGGAAACAGCACCCCCGTGCGGTATGCACAACTATTCGGAACAACAGAATTTGTCACCTGCCACTCCAACCGCGGGGTCAGCGGCATCGACGGACAGGTGTCAACGGCAGCGGGAGCCGCTTATGTTTCAAATAAAACAAATCTATTAATTACAGGAGACCTTGGCTTTTTTTACGATTCAAACGGACTGATGAACCAAAACCTCCCTTCCAATTTAAAGATTATCGTAATCAACAACGGGGGTGGCGGTATTTTCAGGTTCATTCCCGGTCCCGACCAGTCACCGTATCTGGAACCCTTTTTTGAAACAAAACACAATTGGTCGGTAAAAAATATTGCCGAAACATTTGATGTTACATATATTAGAGCCGATTCCGTTCAGGAAATCCTTTATGCTTTGCCGGAGTTTTTCAATCAACCGGACAAGCCCGCATTAATGGAAATATTTACGCCCGGAGCAACCAACGCCCAATGGTTAAAAAGGTATTTTAACCATTTGCAACATTAAAACTCCCTAAACCATATTAATTACTACTTTCTCCGCAAACGTTATAAAACACGTTGTTTCAGAAGTATTAAATTTATTACGGGAACAATCGTCCCGTATTAGTGTATTTTTTACACTAAGTCTGATATTGTATGACTTTATTATCTATTCTTGCAGTGCGTTTAACCAATAAATAAACGGTATTATGAATAACGACAAGATCAGGAATGCTTGCGCTGCAGCAGTACAGGCATTAGGTAAGTTAAAAAAAGATGAGTTCAGCGAACTCCGGTCAAAACTTGAATTTTGCATTGGCAGCTACGATTATGATAAAAATCCTGTGGGATTAATAGAATACGGAAAAAAAGCACTTGAAGAGCTAAAAGCTTTTAAAAGTGCTAATCCGAGAAAAATAAACAAAAAGATCATCAACGATCTTGAAAAAAGTTTAAGCAATTAATTTTTTTTATTTGGGTTAATGTTAAAAGAGGCCTCCTTTTTTGGATGCCTCTTTTTTTATGCCAATCAGGGTAACTGCTTTAAAAGCCCGCTTATTACAAATAATCGTATTTTTGTAAAAGAGATTAATGTCTGACGAAAAAAAATACGTATTGAAAAAATTATACATAGTACCCACACCCATCGGAAACCTTGATGATTTTACCTTCAGGGCGGTTAAAGTGTTGAAAGAGGCGGATACCATTTTGGCCGAAGATACCCGCACCAGCGGCAAGTTGCTAAAGCATTACGATATAACAACCAAAATGAACGCCTACCATATGTTTAACGAGCATAAGGCAGTGGAGGGGATTACCGAACGACTTCTTTCAGGCGAAACCATGGCACTTATTACCGATGCGGGAACTCCGGCCATTTCAGACCCGGGTTACCTGTTGGTGCGCGAGTGTATAAAAAAAGGTATTGAGGTGGAATGCCTTCCGGGTGCCACCGCTTTTGTTCCGGCACTGGTAAATTCGGGGTTACCAAATGATAAATTCTTTTTCGAAGGGTTTTTGCCTCATAAAAAAGGTCGCCAGACACGACTAAAATTTCTGGCCACGCTTCCTTATACCCTTGTGTTTTACGAATCGCCCCACAGGCTGGTAAAAACTTTAAGTCAGTTTATTGAATTTTTCGGTGCAGACCGGAAAGTTTCCGTTTCGCGTGAGCTTACCAAAATACATGAGGAAACGGTAAGGGGTACCCTTTCGGAAGTGGAGGAATATTTTAAATCAAAAACGGTAAAAGGCGAGATTGTAATTGTTTTAGGTGCCCATGAAAATAAAAAATGAGGCTGCCCGAAACCAATCATCTCAAACAGCCTCATTATGCTATAACCCGGCGTTTATAAGCTCCCCAGCATTTTTCGCGGGTCAACCCACTCGGTAAATTCTTCATCTGTCAAAAAGCCAAGTTCCAAAGCGGCTTCGCGCAGGGTTTTCCCTTCGGCATGTGCTTTTTTGGCAATTTTGGCGGCTTTTTCATAACCGATGTGCGTATTCAAAGCGGTAACCAGCATTAGCGAGTTGTTTAAGTGGTGCGCAATGCGTTCTTCGTTGGCTTCGATGCCCACAACGGCATGATCGGTAAACGAAACACAGGCATCACCCAGCAGTCGTGCCGATTGTAACAGGTTGGCAATCATCACCGGTTTGAATACATTAAGCTGAAAATGACCCTGCATTCCACCGGCGGTGATGGCTGCATCGTTTCCGATAACCTGCGCACAAACCATGGTAAGTGCTTCGTTTTGGGTTGGGTTTACCTTACCCGGCATAATGGAAGAACCCGGTTCGTTGGCGGGTAAATTCACCTCACCGATACCACAACGCGGGCCCGAACCGAGATAACGGATATTGTTGGCAATGTGCATTAAACTAACGGCCAGCTGTTTTAAAGCACCCGAAGCTTCTACAACGGCATCGTGAGCCGATAACGCTTCAAATTTATTGGGAGCGGTTTTAAACGGATATCCTGTCAGTTGGGCAATTTTAGCAGCCACTTTTTCGGCGTATCCTTTGGGAGTGTTTAGTCCGGTTCCCACAGCGGTACCGCCAAGGGCCAGCTCCGACAAGTGATCCAGTGTGTTTTTCAAAGCTTTCAGGCCATAGTCCAGCTGGGCCACATAACCCGAAAACTCCTGACCAAGGGTGAGCGGTGTGGCATCCATCCAGTGGGTACGTCCGGTTTTAACCACATTGGCAAAAGCTTTGGCTTTTTCGTCCAGTGCATTGCGAAGTTTTTCAACGCCGGGGATGGTTGTTTCTACAATCATCTTATATCCGGCAATGTGCATGGCGGTGGGAAATGTGTCGTTGGAGGATTGCGATTTGTTTACATCATCGTTTGGATGTAAAAATTTCTCCTTATCGGTGAGGCTTCCCCCTTTAATCACATGACCGCGGTTGGCAATTACCTCATTCATGTTCATATTCGACTGGGTTCCCGATCCGGTTTGCCAGATAACCAACGGAAAATTACCATTGAGTTTTCCTTCAAGCACTTCATCGGCAGCCTGAGCAATAACTTCCGCTTTTTCAGGTGCCAAAACCCCGAGGTCGGCATTGGTAAGTGCGGCAGCTTTTTTCAAATAGGCAAATGCTTCAATAATTTCGTGAGGCATCGATGCTTCGGGGCCAATTTTAAAATTCATTTTTGAGCGTTGTGTTTGGGCACCCCAGTATTTATCGGCGGGTACCTGCACTTCACCCATGGTGTCGTGTTCTATTCTGTATTCCATGATTAAAATATATTAACGTTAAAACAATTGTTCAATTTCTTCGGCCGGGTCGCCCCAAACGGCTTTGTTATCTCTAACCACAATGGGGCGTTTTATCAGTTTTGGGTTTTCAACCATAATCTTTATCCACTCCTGATCCGTAAAATTTTTACCTTTAAAATTCTGTTTGTAAACAGCTTCCTGCGTACGAATCATCTCCTGCGGTTTTTTGTTGAGTTTCATCAACAGCGTGGACAGCTCCTCTTCGGTAAGAGGGGTCTTAAGGTATTCAACAATGGTAAAATCGTTTGTTTTGGTTTTCAGGAACTCCAATCCTGCTCTCGATTTTTTACAACGGGGATTGTGATAAATAGTGATCATAATCTGTCAATTTTTATGGAAGGTCAAAATTAGTGAATCCTTTGGGAAATCATTTGCTTAATGCTAATTTATAACAACTTCTAATTATTTATCAACTTAAATTCTTCTGATAAATTCACCGAGGTTCCCGTCGGGCATTATGTTCAGTTTCTTTTTTAGCCGGTAACGGGCACTTTTTACCGTGTGTGGCGACACATTGAGCAAAGAGGCGGCCTCTTTTACATTAAGATTTAATTTTATCAGGGCGCAGTGGCGTAAATCGTTGGTGTTAAGTTTTGGATTATAAGCCGTAAGGTTTTGAAAAAAGTTTTTGTTAACCTGCTCAAAATAAATTTTAAACAGATTCCACTCCTTATCGGTTTTCATATGGCGTGCCAACAGCAGGTTAATTTTTTTCAGGTTTGGACGAAACTCGGGTTTTACTTTTCCCGAAATTTCTTCAAGATGCTGTTTTACCTCGCCCAGCACCTTGTTTTTTTGTACCATATTCAGCGCATGGGTACTTAACTGTTTCGACTTGAATTCAATCTCCTGCTCCATCTCTTTTTGTAAAATTCTTTTGGTTTCTAACTCTTTTTCCGCCAGTTTTCTTTTCTGAATAAGAAGCTCTTTTTGCTGTTTGGCAATTTGTCGCTCTTTTTTATTCTTTAAATAAAGCAACAACCCCGAAATAAACGCTACCACAATTACCGAAAACAGAAGATAGAGCAAGCGGGCTTTTTGCCATTGAATTTTTTCTTTTTCGTGCTTTAGCAACTCAATCTGCCGCTCCTTTTGAACATTTTGATATTTCGACTCCATATTTTTCAGACGCGAACTTATCAAAACCTTCTCAAGACTATCCTGATAGGCGGTATATTTTTCAAAGTAGGACAATGCTTTTTCCGGTCTTCCCCTTAATTTATACAGGTTGTATAACTGATGTAGGGATTCGTTAACAACATTTGAGCGTTTAAATCGTTGCCCCGTTTTCAAAGCTTTGTTTAATAACAGGGTGGCAGAGTCAAAATCGGAAACCGACAAATAGTATTTTCCTAACGACAACGATACATTGGCTATTTGTCCCGAGTCGCCGATGGCCGTAAAGATGGATTCTGCATTTTTTAACTTTCCGAAAGCCATTTTACTTTTCCCGAGATGTATCAAAGCCAGGCCAATATTTTCATCGGCAGTGGCTACGCCATCTTCAATACCAATGTTTTTATATATTTTTCTGGCTTTATAAAACAGCAGTAAAGCCGAATCATATTCCTTATCAAACTCCAAACAGATGGTTCCCAAACTTAAACTATTGTCGGCATAGTTTAGCTCTTTTTTATTATCCAGTGCCAGTGCCCGTAAAATATGCTCTTTCCCGTTTTCCTTATCTTTCATATCGAGATAAAGATTTCCGATATTTCCATGAACCAGCCGTAAACCGGCCGTATCGTTGGTAGCAAGGTATAATTCCAGACTTTTTGAAAGATAATCAATGGCAATAAGCGGTTTTCCGGTCAAGCTGTAAATATTAGCCAGATTTTGATATGCACCGGCTAAATTAAAAGTATCTTTAAGTTGTTCCCTGATTTTTGCACTGCGTAATCCGTAATCAATGGCTTGTTGGTAACGGGCTCTTCGCCGTTCAAGAACACAAAGCAGGTTGGTTGCAAACCCTTCGCCCCATTTGGAATGAATCGTATCGGAAATATCCAGCCCTTTTACGGCATAATATACCGCCGAATCATACCTGCTTTGGTAAAACAGTGCTACCGCCAAATACAAACATGCTTTGGCCGATTGCTCCGAAACAATATGATTTTTTCGGGCATAATCCACTGCCTTTCTGCTGTAATAACAGGCACTGTCGAGCGAAGAATCCCAATATTTTTTGGCTTTTTTGTTATACTCTGACAATAAACTTTTTTGATGGATATCGGAGGCCGGCATTGCAACGGTTGTGATTGGTGCCAATAAAACAAATATTAATAAACGCCAATACACGTTACCGGGTTTTTTATTAGTCTGTTCAGTACAAACATTCATAATTGTTGGTTTCCCACAAAGATAATGAATACTGCTACCAAAAAGCATTAAATCCGTTTATTGTAATATAAATATCTGTATGTGTGTTTATTAAAATTTATTTGCATCCTTTTTTAATACCTGTATTATGCCTTGTGCATCCTTTTTTAATACTTAATTAATTAGCAGGTAACGTTTGTTTGCCCTTGATTTGTTTTTCGTTTATATCGCATTGCAACATGAAATGTTTAATCATCACAAACGTAACAGGGGTTTCGCTCCAGTTTGACGACTACATCAAAAATGGAGAGATACTACTCCGTTACGAAGATTCCGGTTTAAGTTCCAGTCATACTTTTTCAAACACCAATTTTGTAATGTTAGCGGCCAAACATTTTAAAAACAGAGGCAATATTGAACTTAAAGTAATTATCGAAAATAAAACCGTCGCAAAAAAACGAATTACCAATTACACACTTATAAACAAACAGCCATGAAAACATTATCAATTATTATCAGCTTTATTGCATTAAGTATTCTGGTAAACTCTGAACTAAGGGCACAGGTGGCAATTAACACAACGGGAACGGAGGCCGACGCATCAGCCATGCTGGATGTTGCTTCAACCGAAAAAGGATTATTGATTCCGCGCATGACAATGGAAGAGCGTGAAGCCATACAAAACCCGGCCAACGGATTGCTGGTTTACCAAACAGACAATACAGAAGGTTTTTATTACTACAACTATAACGCATGGAATAAACTAAACTCCGAAGGAGACTCGTGGAGTTTAAAGGGTAATAGTGGCATCAATCAATATCAAAACTTTATTGGTACCACCGACGAAAACGATTTAAAGTTCCGGGTAAACAACCAAAATATTCTGACCATTACAAAAGAGGGTAAATTTTTTAACGAAGGTGACAACGGTTCTGTTTGTTTCGGATTTTATGCCGGTGCAAACGATACATCTTCAAGCTATCGGTACAATGTATTTATCGGTTCTTATGCAGGATATAAAACCAATTCGGGAAATCAAAATGTTGCCATAGGAAGCAGTTCTTTAAAGAGCAACCTTAATGGTAAATATAACAACTCCATAGGGGCCTATGCTATGTTTAAAACCACATCGGGTAATTACAACTGTGCTTTCGGGCGGGAAGCCCTATATAGCAACACCAATGGTATTGGAAATATTGCCACGGGCTATCAGGCACTATACAGCGATACATCGGGCAATTATAATGTTTCCACAGGGTATATGTCGATGCGTTACGGTAAAAAGGGAGACAACAATATAGCACTGGGTTATAAAACACTGTTTCGCTCCGTTGCTGATAACAACATCGCCATCGGACACAAAGCCCTTTATAATAATATAAACGGAACTTCCAATATAGCCATCGGGCCCGGTTCGATGAGTAGCAATACAAAGGGAAGCTGTCAGGTTGCCATTGGAGATTCAACCTTATACCAATCAGGTTTATTTTCCGATAGCTCAAGCAACAATGTGGCGGTAGGTTCAAAAGCCCTTTATCACGATAGAACGGGTTCTTACAACACTGCTTTGGGAAGTCATGCTTTAAACGGAAACAACGATGGAAATTCCAATGTTGCAGTAGGTTATTCGGCGCTATATTACAACCGTCACGGTTCAAATCAGATAGCCATCGGCGATTCTGCCTTGTACTATACCGGACGGATAAGCAGTTTTATCTCGAACAACAATGTTTCGATAGGTTCCAAAACACTTTACAGCAATACTACAGGGTCGGACAATACCGTAGTTGGCGACAGTTCGATGTTGTCGAACAGGTATGGTTCGGAAAACACGGCACAAGGCAAAAAAGCTTTGTTCCAAAATTATGACGGTTCATACAATACGGCATTGGGAAGTTATGCGCTTTACAACAACACCAACGGGAACAACAACATCGCTCTCGGAAGGTATGCCGGAAACAATATTACCGGTTCGGGAAATATTGCAGTTGGCAAACAAACGCATGTTGCCAACGCATCGGCCGACAACCAGCTGGTTATTGGCAATCTTATTTACGGAAACAACATGGACGGAACCGGTGATGTTGTATCATCGGGAAACATCGGTATAGGAGTAAAAAACCCTACGGCCCGTCTTGAAATAAACGGACAGGTTAAAATTACCGGAGGCAATCCGGGAGCAGGAAAAGTTTTACAATCGGATGCCGGCGGACTGGCTTCGTGGGAAGACCCCGTTGATGTACACGATGTACTTTACGATGCCGACAGCAACACATTGGTACAGGTGGAAAAAAACAGCAACGAAGATAAAATCAGGTTTGATTTGGGTGGAACCGAGTATTTTGTTTTTGATGAGGGTAGAATTGCTGTAAAAAATACCGGCAGCTCTGTTTTTATAGGTGATAATGCGGGAAGTTCGGATGATTATACCAACAATGAGAATGTGTTTGTCGGGAACGCAACAGGATATTCCAACACCTCGGGAAATAACAATACCGCTCTTGGTGCCAATGCATTATTCAGCAATTCAACGGGCAACAATAATACGGCTCTTGGTTCCGGTTCATTACAAAACAATACCGGTAACAGTAATTCGGCGGTGGGTTCCAATGCACTCAGGGCAAACACTTCCGGAATTCAAAACATCGCATTCGGTTTTTACGCACTTCCTGCCAACAGCAGCGGTTATAACAATAGTGCAATAGGAACTTCCTCACTATTAAACAACACAACCGGAAACAAAAATACGGCCGCAGGCAGTTTCTCGATGAACAATAATACAACAGGAAGTAAAAACACTGCCCTGGGTGAAGAAAGTTTATCGGATAATATTTCGGGTGACCAAAATATAGCCATCGGATATTCTGCCGCCTCAAACCTGACCACCGGGTCAAATAATATTGTTATCGGTTCGGATATCTGCGCCCCGTCGGCTACGGGCAACAACACCTTGAATATCGGCAATTTGTTATTCGGTAACGGAATAGACGGAGTCGATTCCACCCTTTCAACCGGGAATATCGGTATCGGTACAAAAAACCCCACGACCAAACTGGAAGTAAACGGACAGGTTAAAATTACCGGTGGCAACCCGGGAAACGGCAAATGGCTTAAGTCGGATGCCGACGGACTGGCTTCGTGGGAAACACTACCGGCTGACGTTGACATACACGATGTTTTGTACGATGCCGACAGTAATACGTTGATACAGGTAGAAAAAAACAGCAACGAAGATAAAATCCGTTTTGAAATGGGAGGGGTTGAGTACTTTGTTTTAGATAGCGGAAGAATAGAAGTGAAGAATACGGGAAATTCCGTTTTTCTGGGCGAGGAGGCCGGGTTGAATGACGACCTTACAACAAACCGAAATACCTATGTGGGATATCAGTCGGGGAAAGCTAATACCCATGGTTCAAACAATGTAGCAGTTGGTAATCAATCGCTTTTAAATGCCACCAGCGGCAGCTATAATGTGGCAGCCGGTTTTTTGGCAGGAAAAAACATTACCTCCGGATGGTACAATATCATGATCGGATATAATACGCAACCCACTGCTTCAACAGCTTCCAGCCAGTTGAATATCGGAAACGTCATTTACGGGACCGGGATTTCACTTACAACTCCTAAAATTGGTATCGGCGTTACCAATCCCGTTGAAAAACTGGATGTGCTGGGCAACTTCCAGGTAAAACAAACAGGTTCCAGTGTTTACGCCAATATCGAATCTACTACTTCCGGGGCATCGCTGTATTTAAAAGCTGCCGGTTCAACCCTGGCGCAGGTAAAGTTTTACGACAACAGCGTTTATGGTGGTTCCATAGGCTACGATAACGACGAAGACCGGATATTTTTCTATCATCACGGTAACATATTTGTAAAAGACGGAAACCTGTTACCGGGGAGTCATAAAGGGAGCGATCTGGGGTTAAACGGCATGGCCTGGGATGATATCTATTATGATGATTTGTACAATCAGGGAGCAGCGGCTTTTGTTAACCGTGATGTGATCTCGGAAATTGTTGCCCATCCGCCCATAGCTAAAAAACCGGGTGGTTTTGATGCCAAAACCGATAACGGTGCCCCCGAACTCGACCCCGAATCGTTACCCGAAGGGCTTCACGGAAACAATGCCATCTTAACCGATGAGTTAACTTCGTATAACTATAAAACCAATTACGAACAACAGTTGCTGATTAACCGGCAACAAAAAATTATTGACAAACAAGCGCAAACCATAAACCGGTTGCAACATAAATTATCGGAACTTGACGATTTAAAAGTACGGTTAACCAAACTGGAAAAGATGTTGAACCATTAACAATTAACCAAAGGTAGGAAATTTGGTTTTTAACAAGCCTGCCCCTTAAACCGGGGCGGGCTTTTTACCCGTTAAAACCTAAGTTTTAACAATCATGCCGGCAATTGATAATCCCGACATCAAACGGCATAAAAGAAATATTTATAAGTATTTTTCCTTTTCGCCACAAGTAAAATAAAAGCCGGCAATTTTCAACAGTCACAGCTAATTAACAACTGCTTTTTATTTGACTACAGGTGGTATCAACAACGTTTTTACCGGAACAAAACCAATTATGGTTCCGTTGAATTATCTTCAATAAGTTTTTCCTTGATGATTGTACCCAAATCCAAGACGGGAAGTAAATAAGCACCAAAAACGTGCATGGCCGTGATACTCTGAATATATGTACGCACGCTATTAATAATCATTGGCAGTGCCGTATATAAAACATACTGCTGCTCGGTTTTTTGACCAATATCTTTTATGTTTTTTAAAACAAACTCTCCAACAACCCCAATATCAAAATAATACCCGGGTTTTTCCTCAAATAAAAAAACTTAATTACAATTGACATCAGTATAAAACAAATGTAACGGTGCTAAATAATAAGAGTTACCCCAAATATATCTGCATCTCTTTTGAATCAAAAGACCAATTACAACGTGTTTTGTAACCAGTAACCGGTTTAAATGGAGTTTAAAAAATGCCTCAGGTCATCACCAGTTCCCAGGTTGAGTTTTTTCTTCAGCCGGTAACGGGCATTTTTTAAACTGTCGGGTGAAATATTAAGCACGGTGGCCATCTCTTTAATGTTCATATTCAATTTAATAAGGGCGCACAACTTAAAATCGTTTTCAGTAAGTTTCGGATTAACTTTTCTTAGTCCGCCGAAAAACTGTGTGTTTACCTGTTCAAAATAGAGTTTAAATAATTCCCAGTCCTTTTCGGCATCTAATCCTTTTTGTATATGACGTTTCAGTTCTTTAAGATTTTGTTTTTCGGTGTCTCCGGCTTTAATCATTTTATTTTCAATAACGGAAGTAAGATCTTTAAGTAATGTATTTTTATGCATCATATTTAGTGCGTGCAAAGCCAGTTGACGATTTTTAAATTCCAGTTCGTTTTCCAGCTGGTCGCGCAAAATACGCTGTCGTGCAATTTTTTCTTTCATTAATATTTTTTCTTTTTCCGCAATCAGCAACTTTTGTTTTTGTAACTGAACGTCTTTACGACGTTTAATCCACAAACCAAATAATAACAGCAGCGAAACAGCCACAATCCACGTAATCATTCCCGTTAAAAACCTGTTGTTTGCTTTTTCAATCAACTGCTGATCTTTCAGACGCATTATTTCCTTTTGCCGTTTTGCGGTTTTATATTGTATATCAAGTTCCTGAATATGTTTCTGCATTTTAAAATTTTTGATACTATCGTTAAAATGCATATACCGTTGATAATACTCAAACGCCCCTTTATAATCGCCTCTCAGTTCATTTAGCCTATACAATAACCTCAGCGCCTCATTTTTATAGTAGGCACTTTTTATTTGCGAAGTGATATCCAATACTTTTTGATAACAAACATTTGCCGAATCGTATCTTTTCATCACCGTATAGGCTGTTCCCATATCAATAAGAGCACTGGCCACATCATTTTTCAGGTCTAATCTCTCAAATGTATTAAGTGCATTTTTTAAGTAACCGATACCCTTTTTAATTTTTCCCAAAAAAACACAGGTAATTCCTATATTCTGACTTGCAACGGCCATACCGTCTTCCTGCTCAGCCAACTTAAACACTTTCATTGCCATATAATAACACGAAAGGGCGGAATCGTAATCTTTTTCCTCATACAATAAGGTTCCGTAGTTATTCAATAAATTACCGTAGTAATAGTGTTGTTCCTGTACGTTACGCTCCTCAAATAATCTTAAAAAATAGCTCTTTGCTTTTTCATATTTACCCAAATCCATATATATATCGGCAATTTCACCTAATGTACTGGTCTGCATCTCCTTGTCGCCACGCGCTTCAAATTTATCAAGAAGACCAAACAAAAGATTAAGTGATTCTTCAAAATCGCCGTGAACATGATGAACCTGCGCCTTTTTATATAATGAATAAGCAATATTTACCGAATCTCCTATTCGTTGAAAAGTTTGCAACGCCGAATCGGCATATTCAAAAGCCAATGTGTATTTACCGGATTTGCGATAAACCATGCACATAGAATTATAAACCTGACCCTTAATTACATTTTTTATCAAAGGATGTTTCAGTGCTTTATCAAAAAAAACCAGTGAAGAATCGTTTAAACCCATCATAAAACAAGCACTTCCCATTTTAAAATAGGCAACCGGAACCAGCGAATCATCCGCATGCAACATCGACAATGCTTCATTAGCAACTTTAAAGGCTTTATCCGGATTGATTATTTTTAATTGGTCTGAAAGCAACAAAAGCGAATCAATTTCTGTTTCTTTTGCTGTTTTATACCCGGTTAAACCCGAATGGTCTGCAACACTGTTTTCGCCATTCAAAACCGCCGAAAACATAAAAAGCATATATAAAACAAATAAGCTTAATTTATCAGCAATCATAACATGATGACTATTTTTCGTGGATAAATGTACATAAATTATCCTGCCCAAAAGTTACATTTAGCATAAATCATCCCGATATCAAATGGTAACTACCTTTGTTGCTTTATATTACCATGTCTGTCGCCCAATCAGCCACCTACACAAAAAAACCAAACAAATCAAAAAATAATTAATAATGATGACCTTTTGATGACCTGTAAAATTAGGGAGTAATAATTTGTTTCGGTTTATTTGCATTGTACAAAACCACTACTATTATGCTAATAATTTCGAATACGGGCCAAACAATATATGTCAATTTCGACCATATTATCAAACAGGGCGACATCAGTATTCTCAGTAAAAATCAATCGGTTATTTTGTTTAAACGGTTTACCAACTGTAATTCTATAAAATATCATCTCGAACCCCATTCAGGACCTGTTATCCTAAAACTCAGGTTCGATGGAGAAACCATAACAAAACACATAATTATTTAACCCACCTCTTAAAATCTGTTATTATGAAGAAACACGACTTTTTACTTTTATTAATTACATTTTCGATACTTATACCTGCAGGAGTTTCGGCGCAGGTTGCTAAAAAGTCGACTAATCCTCTTTCTGTTAAATCAAAAACATTTTTTGATTTACGGAAACAATTTAATGAAAAATTAAAGGCATATAATGCCGATTATAAAGGCTACTATACTGAAAACGGCATAAAAAAGAAAGTTCCCGGATTTAACCGTTTTAAGCGCTGGGAATGGTACTGGCACGACCGCACAAATCCGGTAACAGGCGATTTTCCGAAAACCAGGGCTGCAGATATTATCATGCAGATTAAAAACAGTGCTTCACGCAGTGCTTCCGGAAACTGGACAAGCATGGGGCCAGCCTCTTCGTCAGGAGGTTACCACGGTATCGGCCGTATAAACTGTATTGGTTTCCGTGAAAACGACAACAATACCTATTACGCAGGTTCTCCTTCGGGCGGTTTGTGGAAAACCACTGATAATGCTGTATCATGGAGTGTTTTAACCGACGATAATGCCGTGTTGGGGGTTAGCGATGTTGTTGTACTTGCCGGCAGTACTGCCGCTAACGATACTTTGTTCATCGCTACCGGCGACCGCGACGGCGGATCGTTATGGACCATGAACGGAGGACAACAAAACGACAACAACAGTATCGGTATATTAAAATCGGTTGACGGAGGAACTACCTGGAATTCTACGGGACTCACCTTTTCCGCTTCATCCAAAATAACCATAAACAGGCTGTTGACGAACCCCCAAAATCATCAAATACTTTATGCAGCCACATCCAACGGCTTATACAAAACCAGCGACGGAGGAACTACATGGACATTAATTTCATCCGAGCCGTTTTACGATATGGAATTTAAACCCGGTGATGCGCAAACCATTTATGCCGGAGGACAGGATAACGGCGATGTCTTTCTCTCTACCGATGGTGGTATTACATGGAACAAGGCACTGTCAACATCGGGAAAACGTGTGGTAATTGCGGTTAGCCCCAATCAAAATTCATGGGTATATGCTGCAGTTGCCGTAAACGATGGTAGCGGATTAAAGGGTTTCTATAAATCGGATAACAGTGGCGTTTCTTATCTTTCTACAGGATGCAGTGTTAATCTGCTTGGCAGATTATGTAACGGTTTAGGAGGGGGTCAGGGAAACTACGACTTTACAATGGCTGTTGATCCTAACAACGCCAATGTGGTGTTCGTTGGAGGTGTCAATACCTGGAAAACCACCGATGGCGGAATTAACTGGAATATAAAAAATTATTGGACGGGTACCTGCGGGGGTGCCGTTCAGGAGGTTCATGCCGACAAACACTGTCTGACTTTTCAAAACGGTAGTTCAACACTTTTTGAAGGTAACGACGGTGGTATTTATAAAACATCAGATGGAGGAACCACCTGGAGCGACCTTAGTAACGGTATTGTTATCGGTCAAATATACCGTACAGACGTGTCACAAACCAACCAAAGCGATGTTATTGCCGGTTTACAGGATAACGGAACAAAGTCGGTTAACGCAGGTAGCTGGCAGGATGTTATAGGTGGCGATGGTATGGATTG
The DNA here is from genome assembly GCA_964400655.1 of uncultured Lentimicrobiaceae bacterium. Lineage (GTDB taxonomy): Bacteria > Bacteroidota > Bacteroidia > Bacteroidales > F082 > B16-G9. Next base: position 41,056 of record CAYNVN010000074.1, on the reverse strand, counting down.
TATTATTGATTACAGCAACAGCGATATTCAATTCGGAGAATCGCAAAACGGCGGACTTAAACGAACAACCAATCACTGGGCTACCAGTACCGATCTTTCATCCCATTTTGCATACGCCCCGTGGATTATGCCGCTTGCCATCGATCCCAACGTTCATACAACCATTTATGCTGTTGACAATACACTGAAAAAATCAATTGACGGAGGAAACACCTGGACATCTATCGGAAGTCATCAATTTCGTGAATTTGCAATAGCTCCGTCAAATTCCGATTACATATACGGATGTACCGGTTTTGATTCAAACTCCGAATTGTATAAAACCACCGACGGAGGTGTTACATGGACAAATATTACCGGAACACTTCCTGTTAACCAGGCAAATATCACTTATGTAACCGTTAAAGACGACGATGTTAACACTGTTTGGATAACAATGGGACAATACAACAGTTACAGTGTGTTTGAAACCACCGATGGCGGCACTACATGGAAAGACATATCGTACGGCTTACCCGAAGTTCCCGTAATGACACTGGCACAAAACAAACTAAATACCTCTGTTGCCGAATTATATGCCGGCACCGATGTTGGTGTTTATGTAAAATACGGAAACGGCAAATGGCAGTTATTCAGCAACGGCCTGCCAAATGTGGTTATAACCGAACTGAAAATTTATTACGATAACAACACCCCCTCCAACAGCCGGATCAGGGCGGCAAGTTACGGCCGTGGCCTTTGGGAATCCGATTTATACACTTTTACCGCAGGAACACCCCAAACCGATTTTATTGCCGACGATACCGTCCCCATTCTTAATCAAACCGTTAATCTGTACGATTTTTCCGGCAATTTGCCTACATCATGGCAATGGACCATTACCCCTTCCACCTTTAACTTTGTTGACGGTACAAATGCCAACTCTCAGAACCCGAAAGTACAGTTTACCGCTCTTGGAAACTACACCGTACAACTAACGGCTACCAATGCCGGCGGCAGCAACACCAACACCAAAACCGATTACATCACTACAGGTCAATACCATTACTATTGCCAGGCTTCGGGAGGTGGTACCGAATATATTAGCGGAGTAGAAGTTGGAAATATTAACAATACGGGAACCGGATCCGACGGTTATCACGATTACAAATCACTTTCTACCGACCTTTATCAGGGAGAAGCCGAAGTGAGCATAACCGTTACCAACGGAATCAGCAGCCAAAGCAGCGATGTTAGTGCATGGGTTGACTGGAACCGCGACGGTATTTTTGACGAGACTACCGAAAATATTATTTGCGAATCGGATAACGGTGCTACCGGAACTTACCTTTTCGACGTTCCCTCAGATGCCGATACCGGACGAACGGTAATGCGTGTCAGGATTAAACAATCCGGTTCGTCATGCGGCGAACCATGCGGTACATCATATCGGGGCGAAGTGGAAGATTATACCATCATCGTAACCCAAATGCCCGCCTGTCCGCCTCCCTCACATCAGGAAGAAAGCAACATTACGGCTACCATGGCCGACTTATCATGGTCGCAAATAGGAAGCATTACTTCATGGGATGTGCGGCTTGTTTTACAGGGTGCCGATACCACTGGAAAACCTTTTACCACTACATCTTCCAACCCGCTGCACATCGATACCCTAAGCGGCAATACCCAATACGACTGGTACATCAGGTCGCATTGCGGCAGTTCATGGATTGGTCCCTCCTCTTTCCTTACTTCCTGTTCAAGCAACAGCCAGCCGCTTTCCGAAAATTTCGACGGTGTTTCAGCACCCAACCTGCCCAACTGTTGGTCGAAAATCGTTAACTCATCTAACTATGCTTATGTAAAAACTTACAATAATTCAGCCGTTTCAAGCCCTAACTGTGTTTTAATATATAATGCCAATGATACCAGCGGAACAGTAATGCTCATAACACCTCAATTTACCGATTTAACGAATCAAACCAACCAAATACGATTTTATGCCAAAGGCGATGACCCTGATTATTCGCTGATAATCGGTACCATGACCGACCCGCAGGATGCCTCTACATTCACCCCTTTTAAAACCATTACCCTTAGCGATACCTACTCCCAATATACGGTTATATTCGGCTCTACTTATGGCGAGAACAACACCTACATTGCTTTTAAACATGCTATGGAAAAGTATTACGAGAATTACTATATTGATGATTTTGTTTACGAAGCCACACCTGCCTGTCCTCCGCCGTCCGACCTGTCGGAAAGTAATATAACCGCTTCTTCGGCAACACTTTCGTGGGTCGAAAACGGTACCGCCACCTCATGGGATATTCGCATTGTAGAAGCAGGAGCCGATACCAACGGCACTTCCGTAAGCACGATTTCTTCCAATCCGATAACAGTAGATACACTTACCGCCAACACCTCTTACGACTGGTATGTAAAAGCACACTGCGGAAACAATTGGTCGGAGAGTTCCGGTTTTACCACCGACTGTAATAGTTATTCGGCAACATTTTCGGAAAACTTTGATGCAGTTACAACTCCTGAACTACCCGATTGCTGGTCGGATATTATTTACTCTACCTCCAATTACGCAAGGATTGAAACCTATAAGTACTCCTCACCCCACTCCTCACCCAACCATATTCTCATGTACAACTCATTGGATAACAATGCCACTCTAATGCTCGTCACTCCCAGGTTGAGCGATTTAACTTCGCAGACAAATCAAATCAGGTTTTATGCAAAAAGCAGCGTTGACGATCAGCAATTAATAATCGGCACCATGTCGGACCCTGCCGACACAGCCACTTTTACCGAATTTAAAACCATAACCACCGGAACAACTTACGACTCGTTATACCTTATTATGTTTGGTAGCTCTTATACGCTCAACAACGAATACATTGCTTTTAAACATGGCCTTGGCAATGGTTCTGTTTACATTTATATTGATGACTTCCAATACGAACCTATGCCTGCCTGTCCCCCGCCGTCCGATTTAACCGAAAACAACATTACACAAACATCGGTTACATTGGATTGGACAGAAAACGGAAGTGCCAGCCAATGGGACCTTCGCCTTGTTTTAAAAGGAACAGATACTACCGGAACCGGTTTTGTTACTAAAAACGTAACCAGCATTGTAGTAGATACCCTCGACCCTAATACCTATTACGACTGGTACGTAAGAAGTAATTGCGGAAGTGATTGGAAAAAAAGCAGTTTTGTTACCAATTGCACTACCTTTTCTTCGCCATTTGACGAATACTTCGATATCGAAGCAGCCCCAAACCTGCCCCATTGCTGGTCGTCCATTGTGGATGCAAACAACTCGTATGCAGTGGTGGAATCGTACACATCACAAACACCTGTTACATCACCCAATCATATTCACCTATACAATTACAGCGATGTAAACGCCTTATTACTTTTCATATCTCCCGAAATCAACGACCTTACCACACAACAAAATCAAATTACTTTTTATGCCAAAGCCGGCAGTGCCGGCGACAGTGTTATTGTCGGAACCATGTCAGACCCGGCAGATCAAACCACTTTCACCGCATTTAAAACCATCGAACTTACAAACAGTTACGAAGAGTATTTGGTTATGTTCGGCTCTTCTTACAATCTTAACAACAACTATATTGCTTTTAAAGCAGGTGTGGGTGCCACATATCGTCACCTATACATTGACAATTTCCATTACGAGCCCATGCCGCTCTACCCGCCGCCATCCGACCTTTACGAAACCAACATTACACAAAACAGCGCCGATTTGGGATGGACTGAAAACGGAACCGCCACTTCGTGGGATGTACGTATTGTGTTGCAAGGTGCCGATACCACTGCCGTAGCCTATGCCGTTACATCCAACAATCCTTTTACCGTTGACACGCTCACATCAAATACCTATTACGAATGGTATGTAAGGGAACATGGCGGCGACAACTGGGGAGGTCCTTCCGAATTTGTTACCGATTGCGGTACCTTTACCGTTAATTACAGTGAAAACTTCGACGGAGTTACAGCGCCCGAAATCCCCCACTGCTGGAACACCATCGTCAACTCCACCTATACCGGTGCCGTTGTGGAAACCAACACTTCCAACGAACACTCCTACCCGAATCACGTTAGGATGTACAACGGAAACGACCTGAATTCCACCCTGTTGCTTATCTCGCCCGCATTCTCCGATCTTACGTCACAACAAAATCAAATAAGCTTTTATGCCAAATGCAGCAGCAATACAGGCACTTTAATAGTGGGAACCATGTCCGATGCCGGCGATGCCTCAACATTTTCGACTTTCGATACCATACAACTCTCCACAACATACACACAATACAACCTCTTTTTCGGTGCGGCATATACCGGAACCAACAATATTATCGCCTTTAAGCACGGTAATGCAGGCAGTTACCACTGGGTATATATCGACGATTTTGTTTACGAGCCCATGCCTTCGTGTCCACATCCGTCTAACCCCACAACAAGTAACATAACACAAACATCGGCTGACCTTAGCTGGCTGGAAAACAGTACTGCTACCTCATGGGATGTCCGCATTGTGTTACAGGGTACCGACACCACCGGAACACCTTATACCACCACCTCAAGCAATCCTTTAAATGTGGATACCCTCACCGCCGCAACCACATACAGCTGGTATGTACGTAGTAATTGTGGTGGCGCATGGACCAGTGCAACCACATTTACTACCGATTGCGGTACCTATAACGCTTCGTTATCGGAAAACTTCGATGCTGTTACCAAACCCGATTTACCCCTTTGCTGGTCGAGTATAAAAGAGTCGAACGACTACCCCAACTATATAAAAGTGGAAACCTATTCATCCTCAGGACCCTATTCAACACCCAACCATGTTTTGCTTTATAATTATTATGATAATAACGCGAAACTTTACCTGATAACTCCTCAATTGGGTGATTTAACCTCACAGCAAAACCAGATACGCTTTTATGCCAAGGGATATTACAACGGCTATACACTTATTGTGGGCACCATGTCGAATCCGGCTGACGAAACCACTTTTACACCCTATAAAACCATCACATTAACCAACAGTTACGCCGAGTATATCGTCTATTTTGGCGGCAACTATACAGGTTCCGATGAATACATTGCATTTAAGCACGGTTTAGGCGGAACCAACCGTTATATTTACATCGACAATTTCAATTACGAACCTGTTTCGGGATGCCCGCCACCGCTTAATCTCACTGCAAGCAATGTTAACGCCACTACCGAAAAGTTGTCGTGGACCGAACAGGGCGTATCCAACACATGGGATATACGCATTGTAACAAACGGAACCGATACCACCGGACTGCCTTACTCCACAGTTACTTCCAAACCGGTAACCGTTGATACGCTAACAGCATCCACAACTTACCAGTGGTATGTTCGTGCAGCCTGTGGCAGTAGTTGGTCGGATGCGGGAAGTTTTACAACCGAATGCCCGTCCATAACAACATTCCCGTTTACCGAAGGGTTTGAAACATCGGTACCCCCCCAATGCTGGCACCAAACAGTTGTTGCGCCGGGAAATACCATGCCGGCATGGTCGAAAACAGCCTCTTCCACCTATCCAACTGCACAACCGGCTAAAGGCAGTGCCATGGCTATATTCAACAGTCATTACGCTTCATCGGGAACCGTTGCCCGTCTTTCAACACCCCAATTTAATTTTACGGGATTAACCGAAATCGGCCTCTCATTTTGGATGTATCATTATAAATATGGCGACGAAGTAGAAGGTATTACGGTTCAGGTATCGGTAAACGGAGGTGTTTGGAACAATATCGGAACCATCTATCCGCGAAAAGATAATGAATCGGGATGGTCGAAACACACCGTAAACCTCAGCAGCCTGGCAAATACGGCAAACGTTTCAATCGGCTTCCTTGCCAACAGTAATTATCAGTACAACCTTTACATCGACAGTGTAACCATTCATACCGATATTCCTGCAACAGCTATCTGGACAGGTACAGGCGGAAGAAGCTGGTACGAAAACGGCAATTGGAACGCAACAGACATTCCTTTCGACTCTACCGATGTAATTATACCCACCGGATTAACCAATTATCCCGAGGTTATTACCTACGGCGGAGTATGCAAAAATATTATTATCGAATCGGACGACACTGGCGATGCCGCTTTGTTAGGCACCGAGAAAATAACCGTAAACGGTACGGCCACTGCCGAACGCTATCTCACCTCAGGAAAATGGCACGAAATTTCACCCATGATTAATGAGGCAACTGCCAATAACTTTTATTTTAACGGTACTCCTTCGGTTTGGTTAACCCAATTTAACGAACCCACCAACGATCGTACCTACATCATTGCATTAAGTACTCCGTTAAACACGGGTCGGGGTTACGAAGCCTGGGTAGATGCCGGATACGACACTACGGTTACTTTCGCTGGAACATTAATTGATTCAAGCATAAACGTGTCGCTGTCGTTTACCCACGATACCCTCGGATACAACCTGTTAGGTAATCCGTTTACCTGCCCTGTTTTGTGGGGCACAGGCACCTGGAACCTCGCAAACGTTGATAATGAAGTATGGGTCTGGGATCCGGTTGCAGGTAATTACAGAAGTTACAGTGGTAGCGGCAGCGGTTTACTTACCGGTGGAATTATTCCAAAAGGTCAGGGATTTTTTGTTCATACCAATGCTGCCAATGCCTCGCTGACCATTCCGACGGATGCCCGGACATTATCCGACCAATCCTTTTACGCACCTGAACCCAATACAATTACCCATTTTATTTTAACGGTTCAAAAAGAGGAACGTTTCGACGGCATTTGGATTACGTTTAAAGAGGGATTAACAAACGGTTACGATAATAGCTACGACGGCCGAAAAAGAATGGGAAGTAACGATGCTCCGCAGCTTTACTGTTTAGAAGAACAGGAAAAGCTATCTATCGATGCTTTACCCGATTTAAAGGTCGGCGAATCCAAAGTGGTAAACCTTATGTTTAAAGCCGGGAAAAACGGAACTCATACCATGACAGCCCAAACAGAGGATATCCCCGGAATTGAAGTCTTTTTGGAAGACATGCAAACCGGAACAATGCAACTTTTAAACAAAAACCCGCAATATAATTTCACGGCTTCTTCAACGGACGAACATAACCGTTTCCGTTTACATTTTACCCGAAATGCCTCCGGAATTAACGAAAACGGCAACGAACACCGCAACATAAATATTTATTCATACGGCCATACCATATACATTGCAAGTAAAAACAAAGCCGCATATCAAACCAAAATAATCACCGTTTTCGACCTTACGGGAAAGAAAATTAAACAACAAAAACTTCCTGCAGGCGATTTGGTTTCTTTGCCGCTCCATATTAATAATCAATATGTTGCCGTTCGTATAATCTGTAACAGTCAGATTTATAATTCTAAAATATTCTTATCAAAATAATCTTATAAACTCTAAATAAAAACCATGAATCATGAAAAAAGCACTTTTCACCTTAATACTACCTTTACTATTAACAACCTCCTCTCTTTATGCCCGGATGGCAGTGAACACCGACGGAACAATGACCGAACCTTCTGTTATGCCGGATGTTAAATCAGACTCGGCAGGAATTCTTATCCCACGCATGACAACAGCTCAGCGAGATGCTATCAACAATCCGGCCGAAGGATTATTGGTATTTGTTACCGATAACAGCACCTTTTATTATTTTAATGATTCTAACTGGATTGAATGCTCTACCGGAAAAAACAGATGGAAGACATCAGGAAATTCAGTATATATTATTACATCTAACATTGGAAAAGGCTTGTCGTTCCCTGCGGCAAAAAGCCATCGACCTATTATTAAACGAAGTTGAAGAATTAAAACAAAAATTAAACCCCAAAACACATTAACCAAAGGTAGGAAATTTGGTTTTTAACAAGCCTGCCCCAAAACCGGAGCGGGCTTTTTCGGTTTTCATTACTCAAACAACGAACCCCCATTCTTAAAAGTGATATATTTTTTTCTTCATTAATACTTTTGTTTTTACATTTCACGATTTTTGTACTTTTACACAAAATCAATAATAAGTATGGAAAATCTTAAAAAATATATTGAAAATAACAAAGATCGCTTTCTGGAAGAGCTCTTTGAAATCATCAGAATTCCTTCCATCAGCTCGCTGGAGAAACATAAAGATGATATGGTAAAGACTGCCGGGGCATACAAAGAAGCCCTGCTTAAAGCAGGCGTTGACAAGGCCGAGGTGATGCCCACTACAGGCAACCCTGTGGTATATGCCGAAAAGATGGTTGATCCTGCCAAACCTACGGTACTGGTATATGCACATTACGATGTAATGCCCGTTGACCCCATCGAACTTTGGGATTCGCCACCGTTTGAACCTGAAATCCGCGACGGTAAAATCTGGGCACGTGGTGCCGACGACGATAAAGGCCAGGGGTTTATGCACGTTAAGGCTTTTGAAACACTGGTGGCCAACAACGCATTACCGGTAAATGTAAAATTTATGATTGAAGGAGAAGAGGAGATTGGATCGGTAAGCCTTGGCGCTTTTTGCGAAGCCAACAAGGAGATGCTGAAAGCAGATATTATCCTCGTTTCCGATACGGGAATGATTGCTCCCGATATTCCGTCTATTACCACCGGACTTCGCGGACTGGCCTACTGGGAAGTGGAAGTTACAGGCCCCAATCGCGATTTGCATTCGGGACTTTTTGGCGGCGGCGTGGCCAACCCCATAAATATCCTTTCAAAAATGATAGCCGGCGTGCTGGACGAAAACAACCATATTACCATTCCCGGTTTTTACGATGATGTGCTGGAAGCTTCTGCCAAAGAGCGCGAGCTGCTCAACAAAGCTCCTTTTGACGAAGAGGAATATAAAAGAGCTATTGGGGTGGAAGCACTTTGGGGCGAAAAAGGATACACCACCATTGAGCGCACAGGCATCCGTCCTACTTTTGATGCCTGTGGTATTTGGGGCGGCTATACCGGCGAAGGTGCCAAAACCGTTTTGCCGTCAAAAGCATATGCCAAGCTCTCGTCGCGGCTGGTGCCAAACCAAAATCACGAAAAAATCGGTAAACTGTTTGAAGAATATTTTACCGGTATTGCTCCCAAATCGGTTAAAGTAAAAGTTACCACGCTGCACGGCGGCCAGGCTTATGTTTGTCCCATTGACCTGCCGGCATACAAAGCGGCGGAAAAAGCATTTGAGCAGGTTTACCACCGGTTACCTGTTCCCACAAGAAGCGGGGGAAGCATCCCCATTATCTCAACCTTTGAGGATATTCTGGGCATTAAATCCATCTTAATGGGTTTTGGCCTCGAATCGGATGCTATCCATTCTCCCAACGAGAATTATCCGTTGGATAATTTCTACAAAGGAATTGAAACCATCACCTGGTTTTATCATTTCTTTGACAAAGAAGTTAAACAAGGATAATTGTTTTCATTTGCCGCAGACACTGAAAAGTGTCTGCGGTTTTTTTATTTCGTATATTTACATCATTAACAAAAAAAACAAAGCATTGAATAACGATATTATCATTCAGGTCAGAGGATTGTCGAAAACAGTTGACGGCATGCCGGTATTATCGGATTTTAGCATGGAAGTGTTTGATGGTGATTTTTGCGGAATCATCGGCCCCAATAATGCCGGAAAAACCATGCTCTTAAGGGTTCTGGCAACGCTGGCGCAACCGGATAAAGGTAAAATTGAGATTTTCGGGAAACGGCTTATCGCCGACCGGCAGCAAATTCTTAAAGATATGGGGGTGATGGTGGGCAACCCTGTTTTTTACGAACATTTAACGGTTTTTGATAACCTTGCCATGTATGCCGTTTACTCGGGATTTGAAAAAGATAATGAAGAAATCAACCGCATACTACAGGTTACAGGCTTGCAGGAAACATCGGATATAAAAGTAAAAAACCTTTCCGCAGGCGACAGAAAAAAACTGGGCATTGCACTGGCCGTTTATAATTATCCTTCCCTGGTTATTCTGGACGACCCGTTTACCGGCCTCGACATTAAAAGCGTCGTTAAAATGAAAGAGCTCTTTAAATCGTTAAACAGCGAAAGAGGAACAACTTTTATTATTGCTTCCAAACAACTTAATAATCTGGAAGGGTTGATAAGCAGGATGATACTAATGGAAGACGGCCAATTGATTGCCGAAGGCAAAGTAGATGACCTGTTGGGCAAAAGTAAAATAGGGCTGATACTTGAAACCGACAATAATGAAGAAGCCGTAAAACTGTTAAACAAAAACCAACTGCCCATTAACGATGCCGTAATAAAAGGAGGTGTCATCCGGCTGAGTTGCGAAAGAGAGGCAATACCCTACATCAATAAATTCCTTTTTGTTTCCGACATTCAGGTATATATGCTCCGTCCCGAAAATGCCATTGCAAGTTATTATTTAACCTTTACTAAATAGTGTACCATGTTTTTTTTGGAAATATATAAAATGTTTACACGCCCCTTTGCCCTTATTGCATTGACGGTGGTTTTTGTGTTGATATTGCTTTTTGGCTTCTCATTTGCTTTTCAGGGAGAGGAGTTTTTTCAATCGCTGACAGCTGTTTTTGGTAAAGGAGTTGAGTTTGAGGGCGATTTGGTAAACGGTAATTTATTTGCCTACCAGTTTTTACAATCGACATGGTATTTTATTCCGCTACTTGTGGTTTTTGTTACGGGAGGAATGATATCAGAAGAGAAATCGCAAGGAACCCTCAAAATGATTCTGTCGCGTCCGGTAAGCCGTACGGGATTTCTCTCGGCAAAGTTTGGTGCTGCCGCAGTTTATATTTTAATACTCATTGTTTTAATAGCTCTTTTTACGCTGGGTGCAGGCTTGCTCTTCTTCGGCAATGGCGAGTTGCTGGCTTTCGACGACGGAAAGTTTACCCTTATTTCTGCCAACCGGGCATTGTTAAGCTTTGCCATTGCTTACGGCTATTATTTTTTGGTGCTCTTTTCCGTTGCTTCGCTCTCCCTGCTTTTTTCGGTACTTTTTACCGACAGCGTTAAATCGATTATGGTTACCGCATCAATCATCCTTGCGCTCTATTTTATTTCAAACCTGAACATACCGTTTTTCGAAAGTGTACGGCCATTTTTGTTTACCTCCTATTTTTCTTCGTGGTCAAAGGTTTTCACAATCGGGGTGAGTTGGATGAATTTTTCGTTCGACATTATTTTGCTGGTGGTTCATATTCTTGTTTTCTACGGACTGGCAATGATGTTTTTTGGCAAAAAAGAGATACTTGATTAAGATGCATAAAAAGGCTTTAAATATATTTTTGGTATGGTTGACGGTTTTTTCCGTTAACACACTTGTTGCACAATCAAACGACCCGTTCGGTTATATCGAAAAATGCAATCAAAGGATTGACAGCATCAGGAATTATGCAGCCTCTTTTACGGTAAAGTCCGATATTTCCACATTAAAGATGCCGGTTGTACAGGGAAAGATGTTTTTTAAATGGCCTGCCCACTACTCGGTATCTACCTATCGATTTACGGTTTTGCCTCAACGGAAACTTGCCCCCATCGTGCGTTTTTTAAAAAGAGAGGATTTTAAAGCACTTTCAAGGGGAACGGAGGCGGTTAACGGAACGGATTGTGTGGTCATTCAGCTTACTCCGCTGGATACACTTTCAAAAATTGAGAACTTTGTTATTTGGGTAGATACAACCGCCGGCCTTGTTTACCGGGTATTGATAAAGGAAAAAGATGAAAGCAAATTTATCTACCAATACACTTATGCCGAAGATGGCGACATATTACCGTCGGGATTAAGTTATACCTTTGAATACAGGCAGCAACAGGCTCAAAAAGTTAGTTTAAATCCTTTTGCCCTATTCGGAAATTGGGAAGAACCGAAGAAGATCAAAGGAAAGATAACCATGGATTTTCACTATACGGAAATCAGGCGCGAAGGAGATAAAGCCCGGTAGCGGCAATAACTGACCGGCACATAAAAAAACCACGACTTAATTGCCGTGGTTTTTTTAATTTTTAATTCAGGCCCTACAAAGGATTTGCAGTAACCTTTAAGTCAATAATCACTTCAAACTTAATATCTATTCCCGGTTTGTCAATTGCACCTTCCACGGCAGTAAACAGGGCATGTTTGTTATTAAGCGCATTGGTTATTTTACCCCAGTCGCCTTCGGTAACCGTTAATATTACCGTGCCCGGAGTTAATGGTAACGCTTCTGCAGCAGCAGTATAAAGCTCCTCCTGCGTATTGTTATCATTTACTAAAAGGTGTCCTTCCAGAAGGTTTGTTTGCTCCGCTATCTCTTTAACCTTTACGGTAATTTTTTTTATTTCAAAATTCTTGATGTTGTCCCAGTACTCTTTTATATCGGGGTCGGATGTTGGATCAACAACCGCCGAACCGCTAAAAGAGTATGACTCTCCTCTGGTTTCCGAAACCGAGGTGGCATTAATGTCGGTACTTAATGTAGCATCAAAAGTAATATCGGCAAGTTCTTCTGCCTTGTCACAAGATGTAAATGTTAATAATACAATACTAAATGCAATAAGTGATAATAATCCTAATTTTTTCATGTTAATTATTTTTGTTAGATAATCTTCGATTTTACAAAGGTACTCAAAAAATAAGATTTCAAATATTTATTTCCTGCCCGGATAAACTTTTACGGCTTCATCAAGCACCTTAACGGAATTTTTCAAATCTTCCACATTAAGAACATAACTAATGCGCACTTCATCTTTTCCTTTACCCGGTGTTGAGTAAAATCCCGTTGCCGGTGCCAGCATTACCGTTTGGTTTTCGTAGCTGAACTCCTCCAGCAACCACCGGCAAAATTTATCGGAATCATCAATGGGCAGTTTGGCCACCACATAAAACGCACCTGCCGGATTGGGGCAGTATGCTCCTTCGATATTGTTGATTCCTTCCACAACGGCGTTGCGACGGGCAAGATACTCATCCATTACCGCTTCAAAATAGGTGTCGGGCGTATCAACGGCAGCCTCGGCAGCAACCTGTCCGAATGTGGGCGGGCTCAAACGGGCCTGGGCAAATTTTAAAGCGGTGGCCATTACCTCTTTGTTTTTGGAGATCATCCATCCGATGCGAACCCCGCAGGCACTGTACCGCTTGGATACAGAATCGATAAGGATAACATTGTTCTCGATTCCTTCGAGGTGCATGGCCGAATAGTGTTTTTTGCCGTCGTAAACAAATTCGCGATAAACCTCATCGGCAATCAGAAACAGATCATGCTTTTTTACAATATCGCGTAAGGTTTCCAACTCCTCTTTTGAATAGAGGTAACCGGTAGGGTTGTTGGGGTTACAAACCAAAATGGCTTTGGTTTTGTCGGTAATGTTTTTTTCAAAATCCTCAATGGGCGGCAGTGCAAATCCCGATTCAATATCGGAAAAAATCGGTTTTACTTTAATGCCTGCATTGGTGGCAAAACCATTGTAATTGGCATAAAAGGGTTCGGGAATGATTACCTCGTCATCGGGGTCCATGATGGACTGAAATGCAAACAGCAAAGCCTCGGAGGCACCTGCCCCCACAATAATCTCGTCTGCCGTTACTTCGATATTAACCGATTTGTAATACTCCGTAAGTTTTTGTCGCAACGACAACATTCCTGCCGAGTGGCTGTACTCAATTACTTTATGATCGTAATTCCTTACAGCATCCAGTGCTATTTCGGGAGTTTCAATATCGGGCTGACCAATGTTCAAATGATAAACCTTTACCCCCTTTGCTTTGGCAGCTTCGGCATAAGGAACCAGTTTTCGTATGGGTGACTCGGGCATGAGCTGCCCTTTTTTTGATATGTTTGGCATGGCTTTAAAATTAAAAACTGACTAACAACCAACGTTTACACGGTTATTAGTCAGTTATTTATTAAGAAATAGATTTTATCTTATTTGTTTTTGGGTGTAACACCTGTTTTGGGCTTTTCGGGCAGTGTTTCGGCCGGCTTGGGAATAACCTTTCCTTTGATTCGCAATACAACGGTTTTGTTTTTAACCGAGTTTGAATAAACGGTAACCGTTTTATTGAAAGAACCGTTTTTATGGGTGTTATAAGTCACTTTAATGGCACTTGATTCGCCGGGCAAAATGGGCTCTTTAGGCCAGTGAGGAACAGTACATCCGCATGATGAACGGGGTTTGGTAAGAATCAATGGCTCGTTGCCGGTGTTGGTAAATTCAAACCGGTAGTTTCCGTCCGACCCGTTATAAATCTCACCGTAATTGTGGGTTAATGTTTTAAAAGTAATTTCAGGGCCGTTTTGTTTTTTAGCTACCTGTACCTCCTTTTTTTCAGTTTGGGCTGAAAGCATCAGTACCGAAAGGAATAAAACCGAAAATAAAACTAATTTTTTCATTTTGTTTATGTTTTAGATAATTGTGAGCAAATGTAATAAAATTCATTCGGGCACATTTTTATATAACCGTTTTTTTAAGGTTATTTAAAACAAATTTTGTTTGCCTGTATTATTCAGATGCAATTAATCTCAGATATTAAAATCCGCATTATGGTTTTGAAACCATATCCCATGGTAAATGTTAACCGACATGTTAAAGTTTTTTTTAGATTTGGGCAACAACAATTCTTACCTGAAAAAAAATTTTTGACGCATTTTGAATAGTTCGGAAAATCGTTAACATTTTATCAAAAAACATTTCGTATGAAAACAAATGTATTCAACAATAAATCCGTTATCATCACAGGCGCTTCGGCGGGAATCGGTAAAGAACTTGCCGTGAGGCTTGCTCAAAAAGGGGCAAAACTTGCACTTGCGGCAAGAAATCTTTCGAGGCTTGAGGAAACCGCATCAATTTGCCGGCAAGCCGGAAGTGAAACAATAACCGTTGTTGCCGATGTGTCAAAAAAAGAGGACTGTAAAAATATTATTGACAAAACCGTCAACACGTTTGGCGGAATTGACATTCTGATTAACAATGCAGGCATTACCATGTGGGCTGAATTTGAGGTGGTTGAAAATTTGGAAGCACTGGAAAAAATCATGCAAATCAACTTTTTCGGAAGTCTTTACACAACCCACTATGCTTTACCATGGCTTTTAAAATCAAAAGGACAAATTGTGGGTGTTTCGAGCCTGACCGGAAAAACCGGTATCCCCACCCGCACCATTTACGCCGCCAGCAAACATGCCATGGCAGGCTTTTTTGATTCGTTGCGCATTGAACTAAAAGATAAAGGAGTGGCCGTTACCATGATATACCCCGGCTTTGTTTCCACCGAAGTGCGCGAACGCGCCTTAAACGGCAAAGGCATCCCGCTGGGCAAAAGTCCGGTTAAGGAAAAAGATGTAATGACGGTTGAAGCATGTGTTTCGCAAATGCTCCCCGTAATCGAAAAACGAAAACGCGAACTGGTAATGACCACCCGCGCAAAAATAGGACTATGGTTAAAAATGATTGCCCCCCAACTCACCGACAACATTGCCCTTAAAGCCATTAAAAAAGGAAAGTAAACAACAAGCGGTTGCGGGTTTTGTTACTCAACCCATTAACCCCTATACTTTTCAATACAACCTCTAAACATCTTAACCTTAAGCCTTCTCAACCTTTCCGGACTCCCCCGATAACTATCGGGACACAAGCCTTTGTCCGACCGAAAAGGTTCGCTTTGCGCCTCCGCGGTTCCTTAAACCTCCAAACCTTGAATTACCAGCAACCCCTCCCGGTATATTCAGGGCAGCAACCAGCATTCAGCAACCAGCAACCAGCAACCAGCAACCAGCAACCAGCAACCAGCAACCAGCAACCAGCTAAACTCTCCCAAACAACGCCGTCACTTTTTTCATATTCAAACCTTAATTGATATAACTTTGCAATCATAATATAGCGTCATGCAACACAAAGTCGATTTTTTAGTAGTGGGAACCGGCAGTGCCGGGTTGATTTTTGCCCTTAAAACAGCCCAAAAGGGAAAGGTGATCCTGCTTTCCAAAACAACCCTTGAGGACACAGCCACCAGCTATGCACAGGGCGGTATTGCCACGGTAATGTACGCTCCCGATAATTACGAGAAACACATAAAAGACACCATGATTGCCGGTGCAGGCCTTAACAACGAAGAAATTGTAAGGCTTGCCATTTCCGAATCGGGTGAAAGAATAAAAGAGCTTATTGAATGGGGCACTCAGTTCGACAAAGAGAAATCGGGAAAATATGCACTGGCACGCGAAGGCGGTCATTCGGAGTACAGAATCCTGCATCATAAAGACAATACCGGCTACGAAATTCAGCGTGCGCTCAGCGAAAAAGTTAAACGCCATCCCAACATCGAAATATGGGAGCACCATTTTGCCATCGACCTTATCACACAGCACCATCTGGGCCATGAGGTGGAACGCGGAAGAACCGATATAGAATGTTACGGGGTTTATGCCTTAAACCAAAAAACCGGCGAAATCAAAACCATTCTGGCCAAAACAACCATGCTGGCAACCGGCGGAATGGGCAATATTTATCAAACAACCACCAATCCGCCGTTTGCTTCGGGCGACGGTATTGCCATGGCCTATCGTGCCAAGGCTTTTGTTGATAATATGGAGTTCATACAGTTTCATCCTACCTCGTTGTATAATCCGGGCGAAAAACCGTCGTTCCTTATTACCGAAGCACTGCGCGGCTCGGGAGCCGTACTGAAAACAAAAGACGGCACCGAATTTATGCACAAATACGATACACGGGGTTCGCTGGCTCCGCGCGATATTGTTGCCCGTGCCATTGATAACGAAATGAAACTATCGGGCGACGAATTTGTTTACCTCGATGCCACCCACATCAGTAAAAACGAAATCCTCAACCATTTTCCAACCATCTATGCCAAATGTTTAAGCATCGGCATCGACATTACAAAAGAGATGATTCCTGTGGTGCCGGCGGCTCATTACTCATGCGGCGGTGTAAAAGTGGATAAAAACGGGCACACAAGCATCAAAAACCTTTATGCCTCGGGCGAGGTGGCCTGTACCGGATTACACGGTGCCAATCGTCTTGCCTCAAACTCGCTGCTGGAAGCGGCCGTATTTTCGCACCGGGCGGCCATGCACGCAATAAATCATTTTCAATCCATCGGCTTTATGGAGAACATCCCCCAATGGGATGCAGAAGGAACCGTGATGAACGAAGAGATGATTTTAATAACCCAAACCAAAAAAGAACTTCAAAGTATAATGACCAATTATGTGGGCATTGTGCGCAGCAACCTGCGATTAAAACGTGCGCTGGACAGGCTGACCATTATCTACCGCGAAACCGAAGACCTTTTTGAGAAATCAATATTATCGGAAGATATTTGCGAACTGCGGAATATGATAAATGTGGCTTATCTCGTTATCCGTTTTGCCATGCAGCGAAAAGAGAGCATCGGACTACATTACAATGTGGATTATCCGGCTTCCGAAACAAAATAAAAACATCAAACCTTAAAAAAGATATAAAAGTAATGCCTGTAATACGAAAAGTAAAAGGAGTAGGGCCCAAATGGGGCGACAACTGCTTTATTGCCGATAATGCAACCCTGACCGGAGATGTGGTAATGGGCAACGATTGCAGTGTTTGGTTTAATGCCGTTGTGCGCGGCGATGTGCACTCCATCCGTATCGGAAACAATGTAAACATTCAGGACGGGGTTATCATTCATTGCACCTATCAAAAGGCACCCGTTGAAATAGGTAACAACGTTTCCATTGCCCACGGGGCCATAATACACGGCTGCACCATACACGACAATGTACTCATAGGAATGGGAGCCATTATTATGGATGGCTGCGTAATTGAAAGCAATACGGTTATTGCTGCGGGAGCAGTGGTTTCAAAAAATACCGTGGTTAAATCGGGCAGTGTGTTTGCCGGTATTCCCGCCAAAAAAATTAAAGATATGGACCCTTCGCTTCTGGAAGGCGAGGTACATCGTATTTCAAACAACTATAACATGTATGCCGGATGGTACGATTAGGAGGAACAGGATTAACATCTTAACCTCCCGCTTTGTATTTTGGGCATCCCTTTAGGTTTGCCGCTGTTTTGGGCATAATCTTTGAATGAATGGTCGTATGAAGAAATTGTTTCTCATAATTCTGTTACTTGTTTCGGCAACGGCCTTTACGCAAAAAATCATTATTTTAAAAAGCAAAGTTATTGAGGGCGATACCATTCCGCAAATCGACCTGAATGAAGTTGAAATATTAAGTTTACGAATCCCCAAAACATACCGGCAGCGCAAACGTCTTACCCGTTTGATTAAAAACGTTAAAAAAGTTTATCCTTATGCCAAACTTGCCGGCATTAAATTACGGCAATACGACTATCAGTTACGTCAGGCAAAAAACGACCGGGAACGCAAAAAAATTATGAAACGCGCCGAAAAGGAGATTAATCAACAATACGGAAACGATTTAAAGAAACTTACATTTACACAGGGAAAAATTCTTATTAAACTGATCGACAGGGAAACAGGAGAAACCTCATACAATCTGGTTCAGGAGCTGAGAGGTAATTTTACGGCATTCTTTTATCAGGCTTTTGCACGACTTTGGGGCTACAACCTGAAAGAGCGATACGACCCGGCGGGGAAAGACCGCCAAATAGAGACCATTGTAAGAATGATTGAACTGGGACAACTGTAAACCGAAATTAATCTACCCGGCAACTTACTCTTTTAAGGTTTTAACATAATGCTCCAGATAGGGAATAACCTTATCGCCTGCAAGTTTTTTTGCAACAATCACCTTGTTCTTATCCAACAGGTAAATTACCGGCGTTCCGCTGATATCGTAAACATCGTGAAAATCGGGCGTAACACTGCGGGTTCCGTTTACATTTGTCCAGTTTTCAATTCCTTTTTCACGGATGGCTTTTTTCCACTTATCCAGATTTCCGTTGGTGTTAACGGCAAAAACACCGATGTCGAACTCCGTATTATTTTTTAAAGCCCCTTTCAGTTTTTTTATTTCCCGTTTGCAAATACTGCAGTCGTAGTCCCAAAAAAGCAGCAATACGTAATCATTGGTCATCGACAAAAACGATTTATAATTACCGGTGGTATCAATAAGAATCAGGTTTGGAGCTTTTACCCCGATAAGCAGATTCCGTAGCGTATTGGCCCGTTTTTGAAGACTTTCCAGCACCGAAGGGGTTGTAAATTCTATTGGTCGTTTCGAAAAATAGTTATCCACCAAATGCACCAGTATTTTATCAAATCCCATATATTTCGGATTTTGATACTCCGAGGTAAAATACCAAACCAGATAGCTCACCACATCATCCGAGGGTTCGGCCATGCCGATAACCCGGTCGATTCCGGTTATTACCGAATCGGGGTTCAGCGCCACAAGGTTATTAAAATATTCGTCAATGCGTTTGTCAAACAACGGGGTACGCAACAACCGCTCATCGCTCAAATCAAAATAGTCCCAAAAATGGTTTCTGTAATAATAAAAAGCAGCGGTACTGTCGGTGCTGTTTTTTATCGAATCGGGTATTTCAACTTCACGCATGGCGGTGAGCAGTGTGGCGGTAAAAGTCCCGCGGTTTTCTTCAATCAGCTTTAGCTTATACTCTTTTCCCTCGTTTTTCAGCAACAAAATCCGCTCCTTCAACTCCCGGTACGCTTTGCTGTCTTTATCAGTTTTTTTCAAACTGTCCGAAAGAGCAGTAATCTCTTTATAAACTCTTGCATTGTTTTTAAGATACTTGTAAAACAGCTTGTTTTCGGGCGACCCCGAAGGAGTTAAATCAAGCGAATAATCCGCCGTATCGGTTTTTAAGGTAAAGTTTTGTTTGTTGTTTAGCACAAATTCAAACAGTTTGGTTTTTTTGCTGCTTACAACAATGTAAATTCCGCCTTTCAGCTGTTGACTTCCGTTAAAAACATAAACCGAAGGTTTGCTCATCACCGCCGTATCGGCCAGCTTTATTTTGTTTCCGTAGTAATAAGCCAGATAGAGGGTGCTGTCGTGGTAACCGTCGATTATTATTTTTATTTTATGACTTTTATCCTGCCCCAATAACAAAACCGGCAGCATTAAACCTAACAGAAGCACTATTTTTTTCATCTAACAATTATTCCTTTCATTTTAAACATCAGTTGCCACAATTACCTGCCAACAAACACAGTTGGCAAATTTATAAATAAAGGAACATGTCAATATTTTAAAAATCTTAAATTTGTTGATAATGAACTTAGCTGCCCGCTATATTGTTTTACTTTGGTGTATAACAACGGCACTTCCGCTGTTTGCCCAGGAATACGACAGGATTGCCTTTTACAATGTCGAAAATTTTTTCGATACCGAATACGACTCTTCAAAATACTTTAACGGTTTTACACCCGAAGGCGACCATCACTGGACCAAAACCCGTTACTACCGCAAACGGCAAAATATTTACAAAGTAATTGCCGCGCTGGGCGGATGGGAAGGTGTATCCATTATGGGGTTTGCCGAACTTGAGCATAAATCCATACTTGAAGATCTTATAACCAACACACCGCTGAACAAGCTCGATTATGAAATTGTTTATTACGAATCGCCCGATAAACGGGGGATTGATGTGGGAATGATTTACCGTAAAAGCCGGTTCAGGTTACTGGAATCAAAACCCGTTAAAGTTACCAATCCGGAGAACCCCCAATGGACCACCCGCGACATTTTATATGTAAAAGGTGTTTTACAGGAAGATACCCTGTACCTTTTTTTCAATCACTGGCCGTCGCGTTACGGAGGCATGATGAATACCGTAGCCTTGCGTGCCCTTGCCGCAAAAACATTACAACACACAATCGATTCGGTTTGCAATTCATCTGCCAATGCCCGCATACTCATTCTCGGCGATTTTAACGACAATCCTCAGGACAACAGCATTCAGCTTTTGTTGCACAACGGAAAATGCTCATTAACCGGGCTTTCGCCGTCGTTTGTTTTCGGAAACACAAAAGGAACCATAAAACACAATACCGACTGGGCCATCTTCGATCAGATAATTGCTTCGCAGGCCCTTATTTCCTCACAGGGAATTCATATTAAGGAACATTTAATGTTTATATTTGATGCAGATTTCTTATTGGCAGACGATAAAAAAAATCCGGGTAAAAAGTTGAACAGAACCTTTACCGGATTTAATTATAACGGGGGATACAGCGACCATTTACCGGTTTATACGGATTTATACAAATAAACCAAAAGAATTTTTGAAAAAAGGATACAAAATATTGTTGATTACAACCGGGACCATAATTACCCTGTTGCTTATCCTTTGGCTTACCCGCAACATATTACTTACAACGGCCTTTGAGAGAGTGGTGTTAATGGAAACATCGGGAAAGGTGCACCTTAAAATAAAATCGCTGAACTTTAAATTTACCGAACACTCAATCTCCATCGACAGTCTGGAAATTAATTTTGACGATGTTTATCTTGATAAAGAAAACAATGTCCATTTGGAAAAAATTGTTTTTGCCCGGGTGTCGCTGCTAAACTTTCATCCTTTTGAACTTTTATCAAAAAACCAGCTGAAAGCCAATAAACTGATTTTTTCACGACCGGATATTTTTATTGTTAGCAACGGTGTTAAATCGGAAAAACGAACCGACCCGCAGGAGTTGTTAAATATTTTAGAACACTCGTCGATGATGAATTTCGGCCTGTTGGCTCATCTTGGAAGCGTGGAGCTCAGATACGGCCAAATTGATGTTACCGACAAACACAACCCGCAAATCAAATTTAACACGGGCAGTTTAACCATATATCTGGATGATTTTAACAGCATCGATCATAAGGAATGGAAATCGGGACGAATGTTTTTCTCCAAATCGGTTTATCTGAGAGTGGTTGATTTTTACAAAAGTTTTTATAACGGATATGCGCTGTCAATCGACTCGTTAACATGGTTTTCGGGCAAATACGATTTGGATGCGCACGGTTTCAGTTATCTTCCGGTTATCGACCTGCCCGATTCGCTTGCCGAAGTTAAAGTAAGGGCAAAAAGCATGTTAATAAACAATCTAAGGCTACAGGAAATTGATTCGGCAAATGTTGCTTCCGTAAACAAGCTGATTCTGAACGACGGCGATTTATGCATCAGGCAGGGAGCAGTTAACAAAAAAAAGAAAAATAAATCCGGCATCAACCAAAAGTTGTTCCATCTTATCACGGCCGACACCATAATCTTTAACCGCAATCAACTTTTTATTAAAGACCATGCCGATGATACCATCCTGTTTTTCAAAAACCTGAATCTTAGGGCCGAAAACCTGAAACTGGACTCCATGTTCCTCGAAGAGCCCCGAAAACATTTCGATTACGACAAATTCCGTTTTTCAACCGATGCTTTTGTTTCAAACAAACTGATACCTCAAATGCACGTTCAAAGCAAAACCATCTCGTACGAAAGCAAATGGAATAAATTTATTTTGGATGAGTTTTTGGTTGGCGACACCCTTAAAACATTTCTTTTTCAGTCGGGAAGAATTAAATGCAACTTTTCGCTTAAAAAACTGTTACAAAACAAAAAACAACGCATCGACCTGTTTATGATAAGGCCTTATGCTGAGTTGGATTTAGGCAGTTTGCGGAAGAAAAAAAATAAAGACAACGGAATTATAAATAATCTTGACCCCGGAAACGTAAAAGTGGTAAACGGAACCCTCAAAGCAGTTACTGCCGACAGCTCGGGAGTAATTATATTGCGCGATTTTATCTTCTTTACAAAAAGATTCCGCTTTAACCGGGAACAACAAATACTGAACTACGACTCGGTTTATTTCAATTCAAAACACTTTACATTTATTAAACAAAACCGCTTTACATTTTCAACGGGCAACATAAAGTTCGACGGAACCGATGTACTGGGGAACAACATCCTGTTTTCAGGTACCGATTCGTTACAACATCACTCCGTTAAACAGATAACCATCAAAAACATTCATCCCGATGATTTGGTTTTTAACAACAGATTAACCGCAAAAGCCGTCAGCCTGACGCAACCTGCATCATCGATAAGTCTAAATCAAAAAGCGGAAACCGACAGCGATTCGGCATTTTCGGTCGCTGCAACGGTTTCAAAAGTTGAACAACCGCAAAACTTTACCATTGATGTAAAAAACTTTACGGTTGATAACGGCAGCATCAACCTTAAGCAGAATAAAACAAAAGCGGTTTCGGGCTTTTACACCAAGTACAACATGGTGTGGCACAATGTTAAATTCGGTAATGTTAACGACAGGCCTTTGAGCAATTTAAACGGACTTGAGGTAAACCTTTGGGACACCTATCATTTTAACAATGGAATCAGAACCGATATTGATAAAACATCGTTAAAAAGCGACAACGGATACTTTGGTGTTCGTAATTTAAAAGTTACCCATTACGACTCGTCGCTTGTAAACAAACTGAACTTGCGGGATGTTTCGGCACAATTTATAGGATTCAAAGGTTTTGATTTTCACGAACTTTTAAAAAACGACAAGGTTGTGTTCGGCAAATTGTATGTTAACGGCGTTGTGCTCGATTTAACTCATTATCTTTCCGCAAACACCCAATCCGGCAACCGGTTTTACAGCATCAACCTTTCCGAAGAGATGCCTTTTGATGTATTGTTCGATTCGGTTGAGCTTCATAATCTTCACGTCAACTATTTATCATCAGGGCTACACTCGGAAACCCGGTACAAAATCGGGGATTTTCATTTTATAAGTTCACCGGGGTTTAAACAAAACAGCAGTCAGTTGTCGGCAGCCCGATTGATAGCAAGCAGCAAAGTAAACTTCGATTCTTTACAAATCGTTAACGATTCATCGGGTTTTAATCTCAACATAGGCGGCGGCAACCTTTTTCCCTCCGACAAAAGCCTCACCGTTACGGGAATTAACCTTAAGGTTTCGGGCAAAAACAGCTCATCCCCCAAAACCATTCTTATTACCGACACCATTTCGGTAACCGGCCTTACCGTTTCCGATTCGATGCCTGCCTCTGTTGCTACCGGTACAATCAAACTGTCGGAAACCCACATACAATACTCTTTCCACAAAAACGATACGTTAAAACCGGAAACCGACACAACCGCTAAAATGGCAGGCCTTTACCGCTTTTCAAAAATACTGAAGCAGTTTAAAACGGATACGGTGTTACTTGAAAAAGTGAACATAAACTACCGCGATACCGTTTCACCTAAAAAAAGCTGGAGCGTTAACAACATACATTTAATGGTTACCGGATTAAAGTTGCTTCCCGAAGTGGCAAACAGCACCTTGCCGGTTGAATTTAACAATCTGTTTGCCGAATTAAAAAACCGCAACTTTATAACCGGCGACAGCCTCTATAAAGTCAGTGTCGAAAGGCTGGCATTCAACTCGTTAAACAATTCGTTTCTTTTGGATTCCCTTTATGTAACACCGCTGCTCGACACCATACCGTTTTTTAACAAACATCACTGGCAAACCGACAGAATAAGTGTTTTTGCTCCGAGGGTGACGTTGTTAAATTTCGATTTGGAGCGATGGAACAAAGAAGGCGTTATCCGTTTCGGACAAATAGAGGCAAACAATATGAAGGCGGGAATATACCGCGACAAAAGCTATCCGCGCGATTCGCTAATCAGGCCGCTTTTGCAGGAGATGCTGCTAAATGTTAAGCAACCCTTCATTATCGACACCATTTCAATCAACAATGCTTTTTTACAATATAGCGAAAAGGTTGTTAAATCGGATGTTCCTGGAAATGTGTTTTTTACCGGATTCAACATAAAAGCAATAAACATTACAAACCGCTGGAATCCTGAAAAAAGAATGCTTGCAAAAATTTTTGCCGACGGAAAACTGATGGGAAAATCAAAAATTGAGGTGGCGCTTTATTTTCCGCTTAATCAAGATCAGACGGATCAGTTTTGGTTTACGGCACGATCGGAAAAAATTGACCTCACCACATTAAATCCGATGACACAAAACCTGTCGGGACTTACCATTATGAATGGTAAGGGAAGCATCGACATTCCGCTGATAACCGCCAACGATACGCTTGCATTGGGAACCATGATGTTTAAATACAGAACTTTCAAGGTGAGTTTATACAACCGTAAAAAAGCAACCAAAGCGGGAGGCATTAGCGTTCCGCTGGTAAACTTTGTGGTAAACAATCTGGTTTTACGATCCAACAATCCGGCACTCCTCAAACGGCCAAGGGTGGGAATTGTTTATTTTGAACGCGACCGGAATAAATCAATCATCAATTATATTTGGAAAAGTACCCTTAGTGGTGTTTTATCAACCATGGGATTTAACAATAAAGAACAGCGCAAACGGCGAAAGGAATATCGCAAACAGGAGTTTGATGTTCAGCGAAATGCCGTAAAAGAAGAAAAATATGGAAAATAACAAAACAAATTTCTGGAAAGTGCTGGGCCCCGGATTGTTGTATGCCGGAGCCGCAGTAGGAGTTTCTCACCTTGTACAATCAACCCGGGCGGGAGCCATGTTTAATTTTGATTTGCTATGGATATTAATCCTGGCAAACCTGCTTAAATATCCCTTTTTTGATTTTGGTACCCGGTATGCCGTGGCAACCAACAAAAACCTTGTGGACGGTTATGCCGCCGTGGGCAAATGGGCGGTAAACCTCTTTGCGCTGCTCACCATTGCTTCAATGTTTATTATTCAGGCAGCGGTAACCGTGGTAACCGTAGGGCTGTTTGCTTACATTTTTAAAGTAACCGTAAGCGTTACCATGCTGAGTGCGGTAATTATGGGTGTTTCGGTTCTGATTTTACTGGTTGGAAAATACAGCTTTCTTGATAAACTGATGAAATTCATTATTGTGTTGCTGGCCGTTTCAACCATTGTGGCGGTTTTTTCGGCTTTGGGAATCGATAAACAAATTGACCCCGATTCATTAAAACATTTTAACTGGTCCAACAAAGCCGATATGTTTTTTCTGATTGCTTTTGTGGGATGGATGCCGGCACCCATCGATGTTTCGGTATGGTCGTCAATATGGACCGTGGAAAAAAATAAGGTATTGGGATTTCGCCCGGCCATGAAAGATACCCTGTTTGAATTTAAAACCGGATATATCGGAACCGCTCTGCTTGCCATCGGGTTTCTGTCGCTGGGTGCACTGGTACTGTATGGAACCGGAGAACAGCTCTCGCCAAAAGGAACCGTTTTTGCCGGACAGCTCATCGATATGTATGCACGAAGCATCGGACACTGGGCATTCTGGATCATCTCCGTTGCCGCTTTTACCACCATGTTCAGCACCACCATTACCGTACTCGATGCCTATTCGAGGGTATTGCCTTCGGTGTTTGGCCATATACTCCCCAATAAAAAATCGGCTTTGTCAAAAACATGGATATGGTTGTTAACATTGTTGCTGGGAACCCTTGTTATCATTGCCTTTTTCGCCAAAAGCATGAGGGTAATGGTAGATATTGCCACCACTCTTTCGTTTGTTACCGCTCCCGTACTGGCCTACCTTAATTACAGGGTGGTTACGGGAAACGATATGCCCGAAAATGCAAAACCCGGTTTTTGGCTTAAAGCACTGGCATGGACAGGTATCTTTTTCTTTACACTCTTTACCCTCGTTTATCTCTATTGGAAAATTTTTGTGTAATGTTTAAAAGCCGCTTAAACCCAATCTGCAAATGAAACTGCGTTACACAATAAAATTTGTTGCTGCCATTGTTTTGGCAATGCTTACCGGCATTACAGATGCACAAAGCTATTATTTGCAGCTTTCATCCAAAAATAAAAAAGCCCTCAAGTGGTATCACGAAGCGGAAACCGCTTTTAAAAAAAGAGAAAACCAAAAGGCACTTACATACCTTGATAAAGCCGTTAACAAAGACAGCCGGTTTATTGAAGCCTGGCTGCTAAAAGGCGATATTTTAACCGAACTAAAACACAACCGGCAAGCCATTGAAGCCTACAAAAAAGCAGTCAGCATCGATTCGGCCTTTTTTCCTCCGGCATGGTATTTTCTCGGAGACCTCTATTACCGCGAGGGTGAATATGCCAAATCGACAGAAGCCTTAAAAGTATTTTTGAAAACCGACGGCCTTTCTGCGGCACAGAAAAAACGCGGATACAAACAACTGTTTGTCTCCGGTCAGGCACTTTATTTAAAAGAACACCCCGTGGATGTTCATATTGTCAGGCTCGACACATTGATAAATACTCCCGATGAAGAGTATATAAACTATGTAGATGCGCAAAACGGCAAAATGATTTTTACACGCAAAGTAAAAACAGGGCAAACATGGATTGAAAAATTTTATTACTCGGTAAAATCCGATACCGCATGGAACAAACCCCGGCCGTGGAACATCCCGTGGTTTACGGGCCTGGATGTGGGCGGAATGAGTTTGACGGTTGACGGACTTGAACTCTATTTTACAGGATGCGGTTGGCCCGGCAGCTTCGGCGGATGCGATTTATACCGGACGGCAAACAACGGCTCCGGATGGAACAAGCCCGTTAACCTGGGACGGGCGGTAAACAGTGCGGCATGGGATTCGCAACCCTATGTATCATCCGACGGTAAAATGTTGCTCTTCTCCTCTTCAAGACCGGGCGGAAAAGGCGGCAGCGATATCTGGATGTCGGTTAAACTTAAAAACGGACAATGGAGCCCGCCGGTAAATATGGGCGACAGCATCAACACTCCCGGCAACGAAATGGCTCCATTTTTATATGCCGATAACAAAACCCTCGTTTTTTCATCCAACGGATGGCCGGGACTTGGAAAACAAGACCTGTTCGTTTCAAGAAGAGACGAGGCGGGTACCTGGAGCAAGGCAAAAAATGCAGGTTACCCCGTTAACACAAAAGATGCTGAAATCAACCTTATTTACAGCCTCGACGGAAAAAATGCCTGGTTGTCTTCCGACCGCGACAAAAACGGTTTCGATATTTACCGGATTCCGGTTTACGAAAACATCAAACCCGATAAAATACTGTTTTTTGCCGGCAAAGTACTTGATAAATACTCACGCAAACCCGTAAAAGCAAAAATCATGCTTACCGACGATATCACCGGCACCAATGTTTCTACCAAACTAAGCACGCAGGACGACGGCTACTTTTTAATGGTGCTGAAACCCGGACAAACCTACGCATTTAACATTGTAGCCAAAGGGTATCTTTTCTATTCAGAGAAGTTTACACCTGCCGGCGATTCGGCATACACACGGCAATTAAATAAAGATTTCTTGTTAACACCGGTTAATGCAGGCAGTTCGGTGGTGTTAAAAAATCTCTATTTTGACACCGACCATTGGAACTTAAATCCGAAATCCTATCCCGAATTAAAAAAACTGATTGCCTTTTTAAACCTCAATCCGGAAGTTAAACTTGAAATTGCCGGCCATACCGACGATACCGGCAATGATGAATATAACATGAAGTTGTCGGAACTCCGTGCCGAATCGGTTTATAACTATCTTGTATCCAAAGGCATTTCTCCCGACCGGTTAAGCCATCAGGGATATGGAAACACCCGGCCGGTTTCCGATAACACAACACCCGAAGGCAAAGCACTGAACCGCCGTGTGGAAGTGGTGGTAAAAAAATAACAGACCTTGCAGGCAGATACTATTTAATTACATTTGCACGAAAAATTGTAAAAATTGAAAATTGTAACCGTTATCGGGGCACGCCCCCAAATCATTAAAGCAGCAGCACTGAGCCGTGCCATAAGCAACCATTTTGCCGGCTCCATCAACGAAATAATTGTACATACCGGTCAGCATTACGACCAAAACATGTCGCAGGTGTTTATTGATGAACTGGGCATTCCCAAACCCAAATACAACCTGAATATCGGCAGTTCTTCCCACGGCATACAAACCGCCCGCATGATAGAAGGGATAGAAAAGATACTGTTGGATGAAAAACCCGATTATCTTGTTTTGTACGGCGACACCAATTCCACGCTGGCGGGAGCTGTTGCAGCAGCAAAAATTCATATTCCCATAGCCCATATCGAAGCGGGATTACGCTCATTCAACAAATCAATGCCCGAAGAGATTAACCGCATCATGTGCGATCATGCCTCCACGTTACTGTTTTCGCCTACCCAAACCGGCTTCAACAACCTTGTTAACGAAGGTTTTAACCCTGCAAACAAAGCCCCGTTCCATGCCGATCATCCGGGCATATTCCATTGTGGAGACGTAATGTATGATAACAGTCTGTTTTTTAAAGCCCTTGCCAACAAAAGGCAGAATATTTTACGCGAAAACAATTTGGAAGACAAAGCATTTATTTTAACAACCATTCACCGCGACAGCAACACCGATGTACCCGAAAGATTATCGGCTATTTTCAGCGCACTGCTTACCATTTCCGAAGAAAACCATATCGACATCATCCTTCCTTTGCATCCGCGTACCGCCAAATTAATGGAAACAAACCTTACGGGTAACCTTTACAACCGCGTAAAAAAATCGGATAAGCTAAAGCTGATACCACCCGTTTCGTTTTTGGATATGATTGTGTTGGAAAGCAACTGTAAGCTGGTAATGACCGATTCGGGAGGGGTTCAAAAAGAGGCGTACTTCTTTAAAAAACCGGCAGTAATTCTTCGCAGCGAAACCGAGTGGAAAGAGATTGTGGAGGCGGGTTGCGGAATAATTGCCAATGCCGGTGAATCCAAAATCATTGAAGCCTTTCAGTTTTACAACAACAATAACAACACTTTGTCCTTTCCTCAAATTTTCGGCGACGGCAACGCCGCAACCTTTATCTGCCAAACCATGCTGGATAACTTACTTTAAAGTGCCTGGAGTACTTAAAGTTTGGAGTGCCTAAAGTGCGCTAGAGTTTGGAGTACTTAGAGTAAATTCCAAATTTCAAGCATCAAATACCAAACCTGCCCTGCCGGCAGGCGGGCAAATTCCAATTTTAAAATAAACAAATCCAAAACTACGGCGTTCATTTAAACCTTGAACTTCCAAACATTGAACCTTGAACAGCCGTCAGGCCCGCCTGCCGGACGGACAGGCCCGCCTGCTTAACATTCGGGCAGGCAAATCATAAATCAGAAATCAAAAATTTGCAATCAGAAATCAAAAGTGCCTAGAGTTGAGCGTTCAGCGTTCAGTGTTTGGCGTTTGGGCCTCAGTCGCGCCTCCTTCGGGATGACGTTGGGGCTTGCGGGAGGGGCAAACGAGCAACAAGCAACGAGCAACAAGCAACCGAAAAGGTTCGCTTTGCGCCTCTTCCGGATGAAGAATGCTACCCTTCCAAATCAAATGTTTTGTATTTATCTTTAATGACGAGCCTGCCGTTTGGTATGGTTCCGTACTTTTTCGATAGCAACGGTCCGGGTTCAAAAACCTCTTCCAGCATCCATCGCGAACGGTTGATTGCCTCATCCGACACCTCTTTTGTTCGCTGAAAAACAACTGCCTGTTTTTTTTCAATATGTTGCGAAACCGTCATCCATACCGATTGCATGATTTCGGATGGTTGGTATCCGCTGAATACCACACCTTTATTGTATAGTAACGGAATCTCCGAAAACGAAGTGATACCCGTATTAATACCCACCTTAAGCGGAACAATAAACCCCTCCGTTTCGGTTTTGTTTTCAGCCAGCGAATTAATAATACCTGCCAAACTGATATGATGGTTAAGGATGTAAAAGTTCCTGAAACCCACTGTCTTCGATTTGGCAAGTCCGGCTGCCGTTATCAGAGCCTCATCCTCAAAACCTGAAATTGGAAATACAACCTTATTTCTTCGTTTTTTGCTTGCAACAACCATGGCACCAAGTATATCTTTTACCATTCTGATTTCAGTACCCTGTTCCTGTAATTCTTTAAGAGTTGTTTTGTGCCCCGGTATTGAAAGGTGCGATTCTTTAATGGTTACGATTGTTTTTTGGTTTTTTGCATAATGTACAACTCTGTCAATAAATCCGGTTTCCGTTTCCTGTGCAATTGATTCGGTTTCACGCATAAACAAAACCGACCCCTCAACCAGTTTATCCAGTTCATATTTTTTAATAATATGCCACAACTCATTTCCGCAAATTTCAACAGGATACGATTGTACTCCCGCATCATTAATCATTCTTGTAAAATGAATTACAACATCCTTATCTACATAACCGTCCAAAAGATTCATTACAAATGATTTTTTTACAGAACTCAAAAGTATGCTATTCCCACGTTATATAATGGTTCTTCGCATAAAAAGCCTTTAATCCAACCATATTAAGTTTAATTTATACTGTCTCTAAATTTTATATCTGTTAAAAAGATAACAGTATAATAATATATCTTTGCTGTGAAATAGTTAACAAATACATTTAACGGTTTTTCTTCATCATAAAAACAGATTCATTATGGAAGACCTGATTCATAAAATTACGCGTAAGTATAAGGGTGATAAAACAAGGCTTGTGGATATTTTACTTGACATTCAGAAAGAGCGGGGGTATTTGGCTCAGGATGATTGTTCGGCACTTGCCGGATTGCTTAAATTATCCAGGGCGGAGGTTTGTGAAACTGCCAGTTTCTACCACTTTTTTACGCATCAGGAGGCTAAATTTAAGATTTACCTGAACAGCAGTATTACTGCTCAGATTGCCGGAAGAGATAAGGTTGCTTTAGCTTTAGAACAGGCATGTAAAGTATCATTTGGTAACACATCGGATGACGGTTTGTTTTATCTCGGTGACACATCTTGTATAGGCATGAACGACCAGGAACCTGCAGCACTTATTAACGGCATGCCTTTTACCCAGCTAACTCCTTACAGAGTTAAGGAATTAATTACAGACCTCAGAAACGGTAGGAGCCTGGAAGAAGCAGCCTATGAGGCATTTGGTGACGGGAAGAATGCTCACCCGCTTGTTCGGTCGATGGTTAATAATCATATAAGAAAAAGAGGTGCAGTCCTTAAGGAAGATTATCAGCCGTTTGAAATTATTAAGAATAAGCTAAATAAACGTTCGCCCGAAGAGATTATTACCATTGTGGAAGGCTCCAACATCAGGGGACGTGGCGGAGCAGGTTTCCCCACAGGACTTAAATGGAAATTCGGACGGCTTACCAAAGCAAAACACAGGGTGTTGATTTGTAATGCCGACGAAGGCGAACCGGGCACTTTCAAAGACCGTGTGTTGTTAACCGAATTCCCGGAATTGGTATTTGAAGGTATGGTTATCGGTGCATTTGCTACAGGTGCCGATATAGGTGTTTTGTATTTGCGTCACGAATACAAATACCTGCTTAACTACCTTAATTCGATACTTGAAGATATGCGCAAAGCGGGTTATCTGGGAAAAAACATTAACGGTCGTAGCGATTTTAATTTCGACATTCGTATTCAGCTTGGTGCCGGGGCCTATGTTTGCGGCGAAGAATCGGCTCTGATTGAATCGATGGAAGGCAAGCGCGGCGAACCCCGCGATAAACCGCCATTTCCGGTTGAAAAAGGTTATTTGGGATATCCCACCATTGTTAATAACGTTGAAACCCTGGCATCGGTGGTTAAGATCATTAAAAACGGTGCCGCCTGGTTCGATAGTCTGGGAACTTCCGATTCATCGGGAACCAAAATATTAAGCATCTCGGGTGACTGTCTTTTTCCGGGAATTTATGAGGTTGAATGGGGCACCACCATTAGCGATGTTCTGGATATGGCCGGTGCTTATGATGTACAGGCCATTCAGGTTGGCGGCCCGTCGGGAATGCTTATGGGTAAAAAAGGATTTAACCGTACTTTAAGCTATTCCGACCTCGCTACCGGAGGTTCAATGATTATTTTCAATAACTCCCGCGACATCTTACGGGATGTGGTATTGAACTTTATGGATTTCTTTATCGAAGAATCCTGCGGCTCCTGCTCAACCTGCCGTATTATGCCGGTGGTGCTTAAAGACAAACTTAACAAAATACTCAACGGACATGGGGTAAAACAGGATATCGAAGACATTGCTTCGTGGGGCAGATTGCTTAAGATTAGTCGCTGCGGACTGGGGCAAACCGCCGGAAACCCCATACTTACCAGTCTGGCAAACTTCCGGCATCTGTATGAAAATTTGATACAGCCTGATAAAACCTTTGATGCCGGATTTGATTTGGAAAAGGCGGTTGTTCAATCGTGCAATTTTGTTAACAGAAAACCTGTTTTTGAAACTCATTAATCAGAATTATGATGGCTGAAACAATAAAAATAAAAATTGATAACAAAGAAATTGTTACTTCAAAAGGAAAAACAATTCTTGAAGCGGCAACCGATAACGGTGTTTATATTCCTACCCTGTGTCATTTTCCGGGAGTACCGCCAAAAGGTTCCTGCAGGTTATGTACGGTAAAGGTAAACAACCGCTTTATGACATCATGTTCAACACCTGTTGCCGACGGGATGACCATAAGCAACAATGTGGATGAAATTACTGATTTTCGTAAAAGCATTATCGAACTGTTGTTTGTAAGCGGAAACCACTTTTGCCCCGCCTGCGAAAAAAGCGGAAATTGTGAACTTCAGGCCCTCGCTTACCGTTTCGGTATGCTTGTACCCCGTTTTCCGTTTTCGTTTCCCAAACGCGAAGTTGATGCTTCAAGTCCCAAAATTATCAAAGAGCAAAACCGCTGCATACTCTGCAAACGTTGCATAAAAACAATAAAAGATAAAGACGGAAGACGCTATTTTGCCTTTAACAAAAGAGGAAACAACCTTAAAGTTATTCTGGATGAGCAGATGGGCAAAACCATGCCGGATAAAGTGGCAAAACAGGCTATGGATAACTGTCCGGTAGGTTCAATAATTTATAAAGGCAAAGGGTTTGACCGGCCGATAGGGGAAAGGAAATTTGATAAAGAACCCATTGGCAGCAATATTGAACAGTAACATTTAAATGAATTAACCATGGAAAAAAAAGTAATAGCTACCACTTCTCTTGCCGGTTGTTTCGGTTGTCATATGTCGTTTTTGGATATTGACGAAAGACTACTCGACCTGATAGAGCTGGTGGAATTTAATAAATCGCCCATTGATGATATAAAAAAGTTTACCAAACCGGTGGATATCGGTATTATTGAAGGAGGATGTGCCAATAGCGAAAATGTGGAAGTGCTTAAATATTTCCGCGAAAACTGTAAGATCCTTGTATCGCTGGGTGAATGTGCCATTATGGGCGGATTACCGGCCATGCGTAACGGTATTCCCATCGACGAATGTATTGAAGAGGCTTACTTAAACGGCCCTACAGTACAGCTTAATAAAGAACGGATTTTGCCAAACGATGACGAAATTCCCATGCTGCTCGACAGGGTTGTTCCCTGCCACGAAGTAGTAAAAATCGATTATTTCCTGCCGGGATGTGCTCCGCGTGCCGATTTGATTTGGGATGCACTGGTAGCCATTGTTACCGGTAAAGAGATGGATTTACCCTATGAAGTAATTAAATTTGATTAAAAAGATTAAAACAATGCCTAAAAAAATAACCATAGAACCGGTAACCAGAGTGGAAGGTCACGGAAAGGTTACCATTATGCTGGACGACCTCGGAAAGGTTACCCAGTCGCGTTTACATATTGTTGAATTTAGGGGGTTTGAACGTTTTGTACAAGGCAGACCCTATTGGGAAGCTCCCGTTTTGGTTCAGCGCCTTTGCGGTATTTGCCCTGTAAGTCACCACCTTGCCGCTGCCAAAGCATTGGATGTGATTGTTGGAGCAGGAACCGGCAAAGGACTTACTGCCACTGCCGAAAAAGTTCGGCGGCTGATGCACTACGGGCAGTTCTTTCAGTCGCATGTTTTACACTTCTTTCATTTAAGCTCACCCGATTTTTTATTTGGCATTGATGCTGCTCCCGAACTACGGAATATTATTGCCGTTGCACAGGAAAATCGCGATTTGGCTTATCAGGGTATTATGATGCGTAAATACGGGCAGGAAATCATTGCTGCCACAGCCGGTAAAAAAGTACATGGTACGGGGGCAATTCCGGGAGGTGT
The DNA here is from genome assembly GCA_964400655.1 of uncultured Lentimicrobiaceae bacterium. Taxonomy (GTDB): domain Bacteria; phylum Bacteroidota; class Bacteroidia; order Bacteroidales; family F082; genus B16-G9. Next base: position 6,019 of record CAYNVN010000074.1, on the reverse strand, counting down.
AAATAAAAATCTCAGCACAGAGGAACGTGATGTTCTGTTAAAAGGTGCCGATCCGTTAAATGCCGATAAAATGGTGGAATGGTCGGTAAGTGCTTTGGAATTCTTTAAGCACTATCATAAAAACAACAGGGATATGGTGGATAATTTCGCCAGTTTTCCGTCAAACCATATGAGTATTGTTCGTGAAGATGGTGCTTTTGATATCTACCACGGCGTGTTGCGTGCAGTGGACCATGAAGGCCGCAAAATACTGAATGATGTGGATTATCAGTATTACAACGATTATATTGAAGAAGAAGTAAGAACCTGGAGCTATATGAAGTTCCCCTATTTGAAAGAGTACGGAAAAGAAAAAGGCTGGTACAGGGTAGGCCCGCTGGCAAGGCTGAATGTTTGCGACTTTATCCCCACTCCGCTGGCACAAAAAGAGTTTGAGGAGTTTAAAGCCTATACCAAAGGAAAACCGAACGGAATGAGTTTGCACTACCACTGGGCAAGGCTTATTGAAGTGCTTCACTCGGCAGAGGTTATACGTGATTTGTTAAATGATGATGAACTGCAGGGCAAAGACCTCGTGGTAAAAGGAACAAGACAAAACGAGGGGGTAGGGGTAATTGAAGCACCTCGCGGAACACTGTTTCACCACTATAAAGTGGATGATAACGACTTAATTAGCATGGCCAATTTAATTGTGTCAACCACCAACAACAACGAACCCATGAACAGAGCGGTAAACTCAACAGCCAAAGCGTTTATGAACGGCCAGCCGCAAATTACCGAACCGATGATGAATGCCGTGGAGGTTGCCATCAGGGCCTACGACCCTTGTTTGAGTTGTGCCACCCATGCACTTGGACAAATGCCGTTGGAGATAAAACTCTATAATGAAAAAGAGGAGTTAATCGACAAGAAAATCAAAGGTTAACAACAGGCTTTTATGAGTTGATATAATAATTAATAAAATGAAAGACAAGAAAGTATTAATATACGGATATGGCAATCCTGGAAGACGAGATGACGGTCTCGGAATAAAAATGACCGAATTGATAGCCCACTGGTCAGAGGCTCATCATCTCGAACAAATAGAAGTTGACAGCAACTATCAGCTAAACATTGAAGATGCCGAAAAAGTTGCAGGTTATGATCTGGTTATTTTTGTGGATGCTTCACAGGAAACCGATTTAACCAACTTTAAACTTTCGGATGTTGTTCCGGATGATAAAAAGGTAGAGTTTACCATGCACGCCGTATCACCTGCCTATATTGTTCACTTAACAGAAAAACTCTTCAATAAAAAACCCGAAACAAAAATTTTGAGCATTCGCGGTTATCGCTGGGAGTTTGAAGAGGGGCTTACCGACAGCGCTTTGTTGAACCTCGAAAGAGCGTTTATATTTTTACAGTGCAAACTGATGAATTGGTTGGATGTTAAGTTTAAAGGAATTAAATGTCAGGAAGAATGGACTTAAAAACAAAATATATGGGATTGGAACTGAAAAACCCCATCGTGGTTAGCAGTTCCAGAATGACCGGCGATATTGAATCGATAAAAAGTTGTATTGATGCCGGTGCAGGTGCCATAGTGTTAAAATCACTTTTTGAAGAGCAGCTCAGAATTCAGATGGAATCGAAAATGAATAACTCCCGAGCCTCGGATATGTATTTTTGGTTTCCCGAAGCGCGAAATCAGGTGATGGAACAGGGCATTAAAGCAAATATGGAACAATATCTCACATTTGTTAAAAACGTTAAGGCAATGAGCACCGTTCCGGTTATTGCTTCAATAAATTGCCAGACTGCCGACGAGTGGCCCCTGTTTGCCAGTGTCATTCAGGAAGCGGGTGTCGATGCCATTGAGTTAAATATTGCCATCTTTCCGTTTAACAACTCCATGGCAAGCTGCGAGCTGGAGGAGGTTTATATCAACATCTTAAAGCAGGTTAAAAAACATGTTACCATACCGGTATCCATTAAGTTAGGACACTATTTTACCAATCTTTGTGCTTTGGCCCACCGGCTGGCGGAAAACGGAGCCGATGGCTTGGTGTTGTTTAACCGTTATTTCAGGCCTGATATTGATATTGAAACCATGAAGGTGGTAGAAGATAACTATTTCTCATCTCCCGAAGAGCTGCAGGAATCGCTTAGGTGGATTGCCCTTATGGCCGAAAACAATCTGGCATGCGATTTAGCTGCTTCACGCGGTATTCACTCATACGTGGGCGTTGTTAAACAGTTGCTGGCAGGAGCACAGGTAACCCAAATATGCAGCACACTATATTTAAACGGCATCCACTATCTTACCGAAATAGTTGAAGGATTGGAAAGCTGGATGATGGCTCATAACTTTGAAACCATCGGTGAGTTCAGAGGAAAATCGCTTAATAAACAAACCATGGATGCTTCGTTTGAACGCATACATTTTATGAACAGGAATTTTGATTAAACCCGGTCTCTAACTTCATTTTACTTACTTGCCTTTAAGGCAAAACTTTCAACCCGCTTCATTGTGAAGCGGGTTGTTTAATCTTATTTATCAGCGTAAATCAATAAAAATAATTACCGGGGAAAGTAATTGATAAAGCTAACGTTCGCCCAGTGTCAGATTAATTTCTTTCTCTTTATCATCTCTTAAAACCTTCATCTTTACTTTGTCTCCGGGCTGGTATTTTTTTAAAATTGCCGTGTAATTTCTCAAATCGGTCACTTCATCGTTGTTTACGGCAATTATGATGTCGTCTTTTTGCAATCCGGCTTTGGCACCTGCCGAACCTTCAATTACCGCTCCAATTTTAACACCTTTTCCGGTAAACGTAAAATCGGGTACCGAACCCGTTGAAACCCTGCGATTACTTTTTGATTTTTTTGAACCGGATGCAGGCTTATTGTGTGTTCCCTGTTTTCCTGTAAAGGGCATGGGGTCTTCACGGTCGGCAAGGTATTCAACAACCTCTTTGGTAACGGTGGCAACTTTAACCAATCCTTTGCCGTCAATTTTATCCCATGTATCGGAAGGCCTGTGGTAATTTTGTGTGGGGCCGGTAAACAGTTGTACCGCCGGAATACCTTTTTCGATGAAAGCAACCTGGTCGCTGGCATCAAGTTGTTGCCGTACCACCTCGCTTTTTACTCCCGTGGTGTAATCGGTTCCCATAAAAATAAACTTCCATTCGCGGGCTGTGTTGGCATTCAACACCAGCAGTTTGGTGTCAAACAGCGATCCGTCGGTATCGAGGTTAACATTGGCAAATATTTTATCGGGATAATGATTTACAAAATATCTTGAGCCGATCAACCCTGCCTCTTCGCCGGTAAAAGCAGCGAAAATAACGGTTCGTTTGGGTTTTAGTTTCGACAGGTTTTTGGCCAGTTCCAGTAAAACCGATACACCACTGGCGTTATCATCGGCACCGTGATGTATTTTGCCTTCATCGCCTGCATGAACATCAGGCCAGCCAAGGCCAAGGTGGTCGTAATGTGCCGAAACCACTACCGGCTGTTTGCTTAATTCGGGATCGGTACCCGGAATTACCGCAATAACATTTTTCAGGGTTAAATCCTGTGGGCCCGGTTTGTTTGGAAACTTATGTTTAAATGTTTGAAAATAATTCTCACCCATTGGTTTAAGTCCGTATGCTTTAAACTTTCCGGCAATGTATTGTGCAGCCGTGTCGAGATAAGGCGTACCGAGACCGCGACCTTTTAATTTGTCAGAAGCCAGATATTTAATGGTTTCCATCATTCTTTTTTCCGAAAAGAGCGGTTTAACATAAGCCAGTGCTTTACGCTCATTGATCATGGTGGTATTTTGTGCTTTTTTATCCAACACCTTTACCAACGGCGAATTGATGACCGGCCACTCTCCTTTGGCAATATTGGTTGGTTCATCACCTTCAAACGCCAGATAGCTGTATTTACCGTAATGGGGCAGTTTTCTGATAAGTCCGGCAACAGATTCCCTATTTCCGGGTTGTATAAATACCATGCTTTGATTTACGTTGTGAGGGTTAAAAACCGTAACAACAAAACCGTTATTGCTTTTTGCCAAAACCTTATTACCAAATTTAACCGAATCGGCAGCAATTTGCGACTGATAAACGGTTAATTCTTTATTGATGCTGTCGGTAAACATATTTTCAAAACCGATGATCCATAAGGTTTTGTCAGTTGGAAGAGAAGATATATCGCTATCGTAAATTATCTCAAAATGGTCGTGGGCATCCGCCTCTTTCCACTGGCGGGCAAAGTTTTCATAACGTTTTTTATCATCATCACCGGCTTTTGAGGGTAAAACCATCAGGTTATCTTTTGAAGCCCATATTTTCGACAGCGCAGGCGGAACCTCTTTGGGGTCCAGCAGTCGGAAAACATCGTATTGCGGATCGACGGCAAGTTTCAGCGGTTTTTCATTTAAAAACAGTTGATAACTTTCTGTTTTTTCATTCATGTTAACGGTAAAGTATGAAGTCCCTTTTTCGGTTGCCACAGCCACCGGCACATCAATGGTAAAAGCTTTTTGAGGTTGTGTTTGTTCCAGTGTAAGGAATATCCGGTATTGATTGTTGTAGGTATCGGTTTTTAACGAATTTATCATCAGTTCGGGAGCGCCGGTTCGCAATACCCACTGGTTAAAAAACGGTTCGAGGTCAACTCCCGAAACCTCTTCCATCGAAAGGCGGATATCGTTGAATGAGGCTTTGGTAAACCGGTGTTTGTTATAAAAGTTGCGCCATCCCTTTACAAAGGTTTCGTCTCCCAGTTTACGCCGGAGCATATGCCACATCATCAAAGCCTTTCCGTAACCAATGGCTTCGCTGGGGCCGTCGTAACGAGAGGCGAATTTCGAAAGGGGAAAATCATTTTCGGGGGTAACAAAATTGGTAAATTTTTGAACTGTGGAACGACGGTAGTTTTCGCCCTGCCCGCGTTGTTCTTTAATTAAATGGTCGGCCATATATGCAGTAATTCCTTCGCACCAGTTGCCTTGCGAAAAATCAACATAGGCACTGTTTCCCCACCAGTTGTGTAGCAGTTCGTGGGGATAAGAGGAGTGTAAAATAAACGGGAACCTGATGATTTTTTCGCCGAGCAGGGTAAATGAGGGCATGCCGTAACCGGTTTCCCAAAAGTTTTCAACCAGTGCGAATTTTGTATAAGGATAGGAGGTGATCAATCCCTGATACATTTCCATATACTGCTCGGTAACTTCAAGATACTTGTTGGCAAGTGCCTCGTCGGGAGTACGTAAAAAGGCCATGGCTTTAATGCCCGAGTTCATTTCGTAACCATATTCCATAAAACGGGCGGCAATTAAAAAAACTTCTTCCTGAGGTTTATCGCAAACCCATTGATCGGTATGGTGCAGGTCTTCGGTGTTTTCCATAACGCGTTCACCTTGCGAAACGGTTTTCCAGCCTGCCGGCAGTGTTGTGGTAAGCGTAAAATCCATCAGATGATTCTCCACCGTTGGAACCCAAAAAGTTGATCCTGCCAAATAAACGCCTTTGTTGCTTATGATTCCAGGCGATTCGCTGAAACCACGCTGGTAATTTTCTTTGCTTTGTTCAATGGCCGATGCTATTTTGCCCGAATAAGTTACCGTAAAGCTCCTCTTTTTCCCTTTCAAATGAATTTTATACTTATTCACTTTAAGGTTGCCGCTGTTTTCGTCACGGTCCATTCCGATATCTCCGGCAGGAATGTGTTGGTCGATTTTGGTTGCTTTAATATTTTTTGAAAATCCAACCGGAGCCAGGTCGGCATTTAAACTAAAAACAAAATCGGCCAATGTATCAACGGTAATCACATCTTCAACATTTAACAACGATGTTTCGGGATTTATTTGTACCGTAAGGTTGTGATGAAAAACGGCATTACCTTGTGCAAACATTACAACCGGTAAAACCAACATCGATAAAACAGCAAGAATTTTTTTCATAGCAGATGTTTTTTGAGCATCAAAGATACTTTGTTTTATGAAATGTAACCGGCTAATTTTTTACGGCAAAACCAGGCAGAG
>CAYNVN010000073.1:0-7382 GCA_964400655.1 uncultured Lentimicrobiaceae bacterium | reverse complement strand
CATTACAACAACCCTGAAAAAAAAGAAGCACCCCTTTTCAGAGGTGCCTCCGGTTATCACTATGAAAAAATTACATGTTATTTTTCTGTCGGGTTGTTCATTACCCACTCATTATAAGCTCCTTCGTAAACCCTTACATCGGGATATCCGAGAATGTTTTTAAAGGCAAAAAACACTATGCCTGCACGTGTGCTTGTAGCACAATACAAAATAATGGTTTTGTCGGCAGTGGCTCCCAAACCATCGGCAAGGCTTTGAATTTCAGACTTTGATTTCAGTTCGCCGTTTTCTCTTGTAACTCTTTTCCACTCCATGTTTTTGGCACCCGGAATATGTCCTTTGCTTACCGGTTTTGTCGACGTTCCGTGAAATTCATCCGGCGGCCTTACATCAATAAATACCACTTTGGGGTCTTTCAAATGCGATTTTACCCAACTCATATCAACAAAAACATTTTTGTTGACATTCAGGTCGAAAGTTACCGGTTTGATTTTAGTGGGTGCTTTGGTTACCAGCAGGCGGGCCGAACGCCATTTGGTTAAATCGCGGTGCATGATTTTAACATTTTCGGCACCGAGATATTTTAAAATCCAGTAAGCCCTGCCTGCATATTTCATTTTACCGTCGTCGTAAATAACAATTAATCCTTTGCCACTTATCCCTTTGCTTCCAAAATAGCTTGCCATGGCTTCGGGACTTTTAAGTAACCCTTTGGGTTCTCCTTCTTTGACAAGTTTTTTAAGGTTAACATGTACGGCATTTTTCAGGTGTGCTTTTTTGTAATCTGTCTCTTTTCTGACCGAAATAAGGGTCATTTTTTCTTTTGCCTTGATTTTTTTCGACAACTCGGCAGGAGTAATCAAATCGGTTTGGGCACTGAGAAAGAGCGGAGCCAGAAAAACCAGTACCAAACCGGCTATTAATGAATGATATGTTTTCATGGTGTTAATATTAAATGGTGTTAAACATTGTTTAAAATTTTGCCTGTACCTGAATCATAACGGCATCGTTGGGAAATTCAACGGAGCTGTTTTCTTCGGCATTGTACAGGTAGTTTATCTGTATGCGGGTCCAGTCGTTCATAAAATAATTAAGTCCGAAAGTGATGGTTGACTGAATAAAATCCTGTTCCACATACAGATATTTGTAACTGGTTCCGTCGGGATCGTAGGTTTCGTATTTAATAACGGGTTGCAGGTTCCACGGTGTCATGTAAGCGGCCATCACAAAAAATCCGCTTTTTTTGTAAGTTTCCAGCGTTGCGTTGGCCGATTTTTTTCCGCCGCAACCGCCGCCACTACCAATCAAACCCAGATCATCTCCGTAAATGTATTCGCCCTGAATAAGTATGTTGTGGGTTTCGATGGAGATATCGGCACCGTAACGGGTTCGGGTTTTTTGTCCGTCGGCATCGGCTTTGCCCTGTTTTCCATAACGGTAGCTTCCGCCCACTTTGAGCCATTCCCAGGGTGAAATCACCAGTCGTGCCACAAAGTCTTTATACTTGTTATCATCCCAGTGATTGATACCCGTTCCGTTCATAATGGCCACTTTATAGGTAAACAGGTCTTTTATTCCAAACAGCGAATCGGAGCTTCCGAGAATCATAAATCCCAAATCGCGAAAGGGAGTACCTATGTTATTTACCACTGTTGAACGGCGAATGGTATGCAATGCAAAACAGGGTGTATTGAGCTCCATACCGAAAGGTGATTTAAACTGACCGATGGAAAATTTTAAATATTTACCAAGCGGTGCGTAGGTTACAAAAGCATCCAATAAAAACGGGTAACCGGTTAATGCAGGACTCAACTCGGCCATTACATAATAACTTATATCGTAAGGTATGGAACCTCTTACACCAACCCTTGCACGTTTAAAGAAAAAACTGCTCGGTTTATATAGTGTGTTTCCGTACTTATCTTCTTCAAAAAAGATATTGGAAAATTGCGGCTGGATGTAACCCATCACTGTAATGGGGTCATCCGAGTCGTCTTCCATGCAGCCCTGTGCCATCAACCTGTTGGACAGGACGAAAAACAGCATCAGCGCCGAAAAAAGAAATATTGTTAATTTTTTCATAATTCAAGGTTTTATTGGTTTGAAACGGAAACCTAAACGGGCAAAAATTGCCCGTTTAGATGTAATTATTATTTACCGGTTACATATTCGTAATCCATAATGGCACCCGGGCCCCATTTGTGAGATTCAAGTTTATCGTGAATCATGGCGTTGGTACCAAATTTTAAGCTTTTGGTATTGTAACCGAGCACTTTCAGGTAAGCGGTAACCATTGAAGAGGTTTGACCTGTCCAGCAATAGGTAACAATTGTTTTTGAAGGATCAAGGTTTTTAATGCCTCCCGATGCCAGCGAAAGGTCTTCTTTAATCCGGTAAGCACCCTTGATATGCCCGTAATGCTCAACATCGGCTGCAGCCCAGTAGTTGTTAACAAAATAATCGGACGGAGCAGTCAATACATCGGTGCTGGAAATACCACTAAATCCGTTTTGCAGCATTTCATTTACCTTATCTTTTAAAATTTCGGCACCATCGGTAACAGTGGTTTCCCAACCCGGATATTCAAAATCTTTTATTTCGGCAGTTGCATCGGTGGTCCAGCTGTTAGGGTAATCGTCGGCCGTGTTTCCTACATTTGAGTTCCAGGGACCGGCAAAAACTTCGTTCCATCCGCTCATTCCCCATTTTAGCACCTGTGCATTGGGATGTCCGCTGAGGCGCAATGCAATTACTGCATGTGAAGCGGTTTGGCCGGTATAGCAAACCACCACAATTTGTTTGGTTACATCTTTGGCATCGTTTACAATATTGGCCAGCGTACTGTTAACGGCACCTTCAATGTGGCCGTTTGCAAAATCGGCAGCCGAACGGATATCCATAATGTGATAATCACCCAGTTTGTCATGGATACCTTCAGCCGAAACAATCCAGCCGTTAAGCATATCGGGTAAATCCATGGAATTTTCAATAAGATAGGTTTTCAGGGTGTTGAAATTTCCTTTTTCCGCTTCGGGGGTATCGTCGGTTTTTTTACAACCTCCCAAAAACAGGGCAGGAACAATCATTAATACGATAAAATAATTTAAAATCTTTTTCATGATAATTGGTTTTAAAAATGTTATAATTGATTTGATTCTATAAATGGGTTAACAACCGCCAACTTCTTCAACTTCTTCATGATTTCCTTCATCAAGGTTCTTTTCCTGCACATCGGGATAAGTAAGTTCCCACTTTTTCCATCCTCCTTCGAGCACCTTTACATTTTCGTATCCCAGTTTTTTAATGGATTGTGCAGCAAGAATACTGCGCGAACCTTTTTTACAAACCAGCACAAACTCCTCATCCTTTAAAGGAAGATAGAGGCCTTCGTTGGTCCAGTACTGTTCGTTGTTAATTTTGAATTCAAGTACGCCACGCGGAATATTAATGGCACCGGGAATGTAACCGTGGTTGTATTCTTTAAGCTCGCGTACATCTATCAGGTTGAATACATCTCCGCTGTCGATTTTGGTCATCAGTTGTTCAACGGTAATAAATTCAACATCTTCGGCAGCAGCCTTTACCATGGCTTTAACATCGGGATACGAGGTTGATGAATTACAGCTTACGGTAAACAGTGCAAGCATTAATGCTGCCGTTCCAAAAAATGATTTAATGATTTTCATGGCAATTTATTTTTTGTTTTTCAATTTTTTATCAATTCGTAATTGTTTTTTAAGCAGTTCGGTTTCGGCCAGGCGGCGATCGGTTGTGTCGATGATGAATCCTTCAAAACATTCAACTTTATCGTTAACATAAACCGGTGAAATGGTAAGCGTATGATAACCTACGGAGCCGTCTTTACAAATTCGTTTTACCTCGCCGTGATTGATTGTTTCGCCTTGTAAAACTTTGGCAACACTCTCTTCAAGCTCTTTAAAATCTTCTTCGGTTCGGCTTAGCCTGTAATGTTTACCGATGATTTCATCTTTTGAGTCGTACTTATAAAGGTGTAGCCATGCTTCGTTTACCTCTTTGTAATAGCCGTCTTTGCCGATACAGAAATAGCCTGCACCGCTTTTGCTGATGGCATCCCGGAAACGGGTATCGCGTTTAGCCCCGATTTTTGACTGAACCTCATCCAGTGCTTCATCCAGAAAATCACTCTTTTCTTTTCCTGCTTTAAATTTTTCTTTGATGTCGAGCAGTGCCTTTTCCATCTCCTCTTCCACGGCAATTTTCGATTCCTCTTCACCCATCTCTTCCCATCCCGTAACCATTGCCGCAATACTCGACCAGGGTTTAACACCTGTAACCGTGGTAAGATATACGTGAGCAATAACAAAAGCGATGAGTGAAAATGCACCAAGCGTATGAATAAGTGCAATGGGTTTTAAACTGTCCACCTCGATACCGAACTGGGGATAGTGAAAGTAGAGATACAAAAATCCGGTAACCACCATGGCAGGGATGATGAGTATTTTTAAACCGAAATAGATAATGCGTTGAAGGGGATTAAATTTATTGTAAACCGTTTTGTTGGTTGGGTGGGGAGCATTTTGGAAAATTCCTCCGATGTAATAGTCGAACTGGGCTTTAAGGTATTGTGTGTTTGGAATATATTGTCTCCACTCACCGGTGGTAAAGTGCCAAAAAATAGCAAACACAATTAGGGTTACAAATGCCCATGCTGCCGTTGTGTGCCATTTAACGGCATTTTCGTAGCCAAACAGGGTATAGCTGCCGTGAATTTCAAAACCGGTAACTACCATGAAAAGGATGATAATAGCCTGACCCCAATGCCAAAACCGTTCAAAACCTTTGTATATGTATATTTTTTTCATTTCGAATTCCTCCCTGAGATTATTCTGTTTCTAAAAAGCATTTCTTTTTAAATATGTATCGAAGTGTACTGTGTATAATAACTCCCACAAAAGCAAGAATGATAAAAGCAATTCCAAAACCGTCAATCCATGAGCTTTTATCCCTGCCGGGAAGATAAAAATCGGTTAAGGCGGCCAACCTGCTGTCGGTACGCGAATGGCAATCGGTGCAGGTAAGCGCCTTGTTGCGTTTTGAAACCATGTGATTGAGCGGCCAATACATTTCGGTTTCAACAAATCCGTATCCACCGCTATAGGGAAGTCCGAGGTATTTCATACCGGCAGCGGCGGCTTTGTCCCAGTCGAAGGCTTTCCAGTAAGCGCTGTCGTTATATTGGGCATCCCACAGTTTGGGTTGTATCAGGGTTTTATAAACCGTATCGTATATTTGTTTTCCCCGATGAACTTTAACGGGCCATATTTTTGAGCTTTTGTCGTGATATGAGCCGTAAAGGGTATTCATCTGCACCGGAACGGTATCAATTTTATCGGTAATAAGCTGGTGGTTGGCAGTTCCGTTAAACCAAAAATATTCAGGGACCACATGGTCGTCGTAAACAAACGTACCTTTAATTGAAAGGTAGTTATGGTTTCCGTCGGCATCGTTTTCGTGTATCTGTTTGCCGTTTTCATCCAGCCGTCCGGCTTTTGACCAGTCCCACCACATTTTGGTACCGTTAACCTTGGCATATTCGGGAATGTGACAAGCCTGGCAGGTAACCCGGATAAAATGTTCGTTTAAAATTTTATCGGTATGGGGTGCATCGGTGTGACAATAAGTACAGGTAGCCCTGTTTTTATTTTCGGACGATAACGCATAAAGTTTTCCGGCAATCTGATGTTTCTCGGTGATGTGACAATCGACACACTCCATGTTTTCGCCGTCATATCCCATATGTACATCAACATCGGTGTTGGCTTCAAGAATTGCCTTTTCCAGGTCGCCGTGTTTAACATTGTTTCCGCCGCCGCCCCAAAAGTGACAAACACCACAGTTTTCTTTGGTGGGCCTGCCAATATTTTGAGCTACATAATTAAGGTCAACGCTCTCTTTGGGATAACCCGCTTTTCCTTTCTCTTTTTTATAGGTACCCGAATTGTCGTGACATACCAAACAGTCGATGTTATTCGGGTTTTTAAAGTCAAACGATTTGTCGCTCCAGCCGTAACCGATATGACAACGTGTACAGGTTGCTTCGCTTCCCGAAATACCAATGCAAAAGTTGTTTAGGATGTTTTTCTTTCCCAAAGGAATTTTTCCTTTTCCTTTCAGCTCTTCGGTGCGCGACCATGTCCAGTGGTTGTTTTTCATAATCTCCTTGTGCCGCTCGGTATGACAGCTTAAACAGGCGGCGGTAGCATCCTGTGGAGAGGCAAAAGGTTGTTTTAAAATGTCAAACTTTTTGTGGTCAACCGACGGTTCCGTGTTTCGGTCGGCCCGGCGGATATAATTCCTGAGCTTAACGCTTAAAGAGGTATCGCTTTGTGTTTGTCCCGTATCATCCTGCGCTTCTACCTGCATTTCCAATACAGAAAAAAACAGTAAAATAATTAAGGATATTATTTTTCTCATAATGCAATGTGTATTGGTTATTTCTGTTAATTTGTTTACAGAAACAAAGTTATTGTGCGATAAAGGATGTTTTGAAAAATAAGGGCACTACGGCGTTAGGTTCTTTTTTGATATGAATCGGAAAATAGTTGATATAAATCAAATAATTAGTTGATGAGTTTTGTATTTTTGAATGTGAAATAATTTTAAATGAAGCATAATCAGGGATATACAAATACATGCACGGTTTACGACAGTAAGTTTTCATGCTTTGACGAGTTGACACCGGAACAAAAAGAGCTGGTTGAAAAGAACAAAGTGGTTGTTCATTATAACAAAGGTGAGATTGTTTGCAAGCAGGGGTCGTTTGCATCACACATTATCTATTTAAAAAAAGGGCTGGCGAAAATTTATCTTGAAGGTGAACCTAAAAAGCTTGTGCTAAAAATTTCGCCCACTGGAAATTTAATCGGGTTGCCTTCCATTTACGACGGGAACAATATTTTTCTTTATTCGGCGGCCACCTATTCCGATTCGGAAGTAGAATTGATAGATATCAATGTTTTTAAGCAAATTATCAGAGAGAATGCCAAATTTGCCTATCGGGTAATCAATGTGCTCAACGAAAATACGGTTCAAATTTACGGGCGGTTTTACTGCCTCACCCATAAGCAGCTCCATGGCAGGATTGCCGATATTTTACTTTGTCTTGCCAACAGAATATTCAACACAATAGAGTTTGACCTGCCGCTTACCCGCGGCGAACTGGCCGAACTAACCAATATGTCAACCGAAAGCGTGGTACGGGTTTTAAAAGATTTTAACGATGAGGGATTAATCGATATGTCGGGAAAATCTTTTAAAATTATCAACTACGAAATGCTGAGCAAAATCAGCGAGGTAGGTTGATTATTTATACAATATTCCGGTTTCCCGAAAATACCGTT
>CAYNVN010000072.1:0-8553 GCA_964400655.1 uncultured Lentimicrobiaceae bacterium | reverse complement strand
ACATTTTTTCCGCCGGTAGTATTGCTATGTAATGAAAAATACCCTATAGCTGTGTTATCTTCAGCAGTGGTATTATCCGGTAAACTTTCGAACCCTATTGCCGTATTTTGATAACCTGTTGTATTGGCATATAAAGATTTTGATCCGACGGCCGTATTGGCTGTAGCCTGCACTGCATAGATGGCTCCTGTTCCGTTATGATATAAAGCGGAATCTCCAATAGCAACAAGGTTAGAACGACCATCTGATTGCTCTAATGCAGCATTTCCAATGGCCACAATGCTTTGGCCAGAGTTATTATTTTTTAAGGCTTTAATACCAATCGCTACGCTGTTATTATTACCGTCATCGTTAATACCGGCACTGTCTCCCAAAAAAACGCTTGTGTTGTCGCTGCCTCCGTCGGCAAGGCTGTTAATATTCAATGCGCTGCCGGTTTTTATTTCGGTCCAATCTGCCAGGCTGTTGTTCCAAAACCAAAAAGTTTCGGTGTCGGTATCGTAAACCATCAGTCCGCTTTGTGTGGTTCCAATGGCCAAACGTTGTGTTGTTGTTACACGTGGTACTAAAAATCCTTTGGTAGTGCTCGAAAGGTCGAGAACGGCAGACGGATCGGCATCCGCACCGCTATCGTTAATGGCTACCTGGGCTTGTGTGCCGAGTATAATGCCAATGCTTAAAATAAATAGTAAAACTGATTTTTTCATTTTTATAGGGTTTTGTTAATGGTATCTCAGATATATTTTAGCGGTAGTTATGTTTTAAAAACATCGCCCTTGCCATGCTGTAAGCATGGTTTGGGCGAATTAAACCAAACTCCTACCTTTGATTTCTGTTTTTCTGTTTATATTGTTGGTACTCATCCTATGATAAATTCTTTTGTTATTTGCTGTCCGTCCATTTTCACCTCTATTTTAACTTTACCCCAATAGTTACCAAGGTTAAACGATTCAAAATTGGTGTTTTCAAGCGGGCGGTTAATGTTTAAATTGTTATTACCATCGCTGTTGTTAAAATTCCATATTTTGATGGTTCCCTGTTTTACAATCTGGAGGAATGTAACATAAACGTCCTGTTTAATAATATTGATAATGCAACTGTTCATCTGCCCGGTTAATTCGAAGGCAAACATAGGGTGCTTAGGGTGGCCGGTCTAATTTTGAGGGTGTGCAAACGGTATGCATACCCCTGTTATTTTGTGTGCAAACGGTATGCAGTATGTTTGTGACGTTGTGGTAAAAAACAGGTAATGAGCGTTATAGTATTGGCTATGGTTGGTCTTGAAGCAGTGTTGATTAATTTGCGGGGTTACAACGGAAAATAGTTTATTTTTGAACAAACCACTTTTTTATGTTAAAACTTCTCAGGTTATTTTCAATAGTTTTCGTTTTTTTTATCCTGTTTTGCAAGAATAATTATGCTGATACGGTTTACGATAGCTTGAAATCGGTTGTAAAAACACAAACCGGAACCGAACAAGCAGCTACTTTAAACCGCATTGCATTGCAACTTTCGGATTCCGATCCGGAGGAAGGAGTTAAATACGCAATAAAAGCTTTTCAATTATCGGAAAATATTGATTATAAAACCAAAATTGATGCGGTTGCCAATTTGGTTACTTTGTACATGAGGGTGCGAAAGTACGACTCCTCTGACCTTTTTGTGGAAAAAGGTCTTTTTTTAAGCCGGCAGCATAAGGATACGCTGCGTATGATGGAGTTTTTAACCAATATCGGATGGACCTGGTATTATCAGGGGAAGTACAACAAAGCCCTGTCATCCTTTTCGGAGGCCATGCAGCTGATGCAATCTTATAATCAGGTACACCCGGGAAACAAAGATATTAGTCTGTTTAATTATGCAAAATTGCTGAATAATAAAGCTGTGGTTTATACACGTATGGGTTTTTACGATTCGGCCATCATTTTTTTTAAACAGTCGTTGGAGTTTCGCGAAGCTAACGGGGCGGGGCCAAAACTGATAGCTCCCACGTTGTTGAATATTGGTTCGGTGTGTTTTAAAAACAAGGATAACAAATTGGCCATTGATTATTTTAAAAGTGCACTTGAACAGTACATCCTGCTGAATGATTCTGCCAAAATTGCGGCCTGTTACAGCAATATCGGTATAGCCTCCAAAGCCGACGGAGATACGGTAACCGCTTTAACCAATTTTTTGAAATCGCTGGAGATAAGAAACATAATTCCCGATCGAAAGGGAAAGATTGTGGTATTGAATAATCTCGGGGCATTATATCTTCAGTCGGGTCATATGAAAACGGCGTATCAATACTTAAATCAGGCATTGGAACTGAACAGCGATCAGCGTTATAAAAGTTCTTATGCTTCAACCTTGTTAAGTCTCGGGAATTATTATTTAAAAAAACAGCAATACGATAAAGCACTGGATTACGGCCTTCAAACGCTTGAAAGAACAAAAAGGTCGGGTTACCGGAGTTCGTACGAAGATGTTTATTTAATGCTTTCGGAGGCGTATCAGGGCATGGGTAACAATAAGGAAGCGCTCCGCTACTATAAACTACACAAAGCCATTCACGACAGTATTTTTAATGCCGATAGCCGGAAACAATACAATAATTTACAGGCCAGGCTGGAAACGGCACAAAAAGAGAAAAGAATAGAGGTGCTGAAAAAGGAAAAAGAGAAACAGGCTTTGCAAAATAAGATTTTAAAAAACAAACAGCGTACTTATGTGGCAACCATCTTTGTTATTGTATTAATTTTTGTAATTGTTGTTTTTATGGTAATGATGAAACGAAAAAAAGACCGGCAGATACAACAGCAAAAGGAAATATTACTGCGAAAGGAGAAGCAGCTTGCGGATGCAGAACTGGAAAAGAGTAAAATAAAAGAAAAGGAGTTGCAGCAATCGGTATTGTATAAAACCAAACAGCTCAGTACCCACGCTTTGCATATGATGCAACGGAATTCGATGCTTCAGGATATTCAGCAATCCATAAAAGAACTGTCAAAAAAGGCTGATATTGATGCACAACCGGGGTTTAAAAGAATTAACCTGATGATTGCGCAAAGTTTGCGTTCGCAAAAAGACTGGGATGTTTTTAAACTCTATTTTGCCGAGGTAAACCGTACCTTTTACCGGCGGCTTAACGAAATCAATCCAAACCTTACCACCAACGATCAGCGATTGTGTGCCCTTGTAAAACTTAATATGACCAGCAAAGAAATGGCTTCGGTGCTGAACGTTGCTCCAAACAGTATTAAAAGTTCGCGCTACCGCCTAAAGAAAAAACTGGGGTTGAGTGCCGATGCAGATATGGAAGAGTTTATAAGGGCATTATAACCGGACGGCACGTAATTGTTTTTAACCTGAAACTTTATTCATCCACCGGAATAAACCTTTCTTCTTCATCCCAAACGGGATAAAGTTTGTTTTTTTCGAGGTCGTAATGCCAGTAATAATTTAACGAGTCGCCGGTTGCTTTTTTGGTAATTATGTATTTGTTCAGCAGATAGTCGTATGTGTAACCGGCATACCTCTTTCCCAATACAATGGCCAGATTGTAAACCTCATCGACCGTTAAGGTATCGATATTATAATAATATTTTAGTTTGTCGTTTATCTCGTTGTAATCAAACGAGCCTTGTAAATCGTCGGTTATCAGGTCGGCGGCAAACAGAACCGGATTTCCGGAGGTTGTGTCGTTTACTTTGGTAATTTCAAACCAGGTGCTAACATCAATGGCATTAAGGTAGTGCTGATGAAAGTAGGTGTATCCGTTTAAGGTTATTTTATCTTTATACGGATAAATTGTTTCGTCCAGTTCAATTTGAGGGATGTTTATCACGTAAGCGTTGGAATCCTTTTCCATAAACAGGTTTGAAAGGGCGGGATTGAACACGTCGAACCCGTATTTTGCCAGCCTGTAGTTGTATCCTCTGGTAAATTTGATGATAAAAACCGAGTCGTCGATATTTTTTATGTAATCCGACATCTCCCAAAGCAGCGAGTCTTTTTGCTGGTCGGTAAAGTTCCCTTCAATACTGTCAAGCAGCCATGTTTTTGTGTTGTATTTAAAAACAAAATCGGGAGGTATTACCAGTGCATATCTTTTTGCGGGGCTATAAACAAATTCTTTGGCCAGTTTTTTTTCGGGATTACATCCGAATAACAAACCGGTTACCAAAATAACCATGGTAACTCCGCGAAAGGTAAGTAATTTCGATAACCGGTTTGTAAACCACATAATTAAGGGGTGATTTATTTTGAAGCCATTTTGTTCAGCTCTTCGCCAAATGCTTTTCCATAGGCTATGGCCTGGGCTTTTTCGTCATCGTTCGGGCCGAATTTGATAAAAACACCCTCGCCGAAATATTTTAATTTCAGTGCGGTAAGGTTTGTTTTAATCATCTCTTTGTTTTCGCCGCTCCAGCCGTATGAACCGAATCCGCCGGCAAGTTTGCCTTTGTCGCGGTAAGGGTTGATAAGGGAGAACAGTTTATAAACCGGCATTAAAATATTTTGATTAATAACCGGGCTGCCCACGATAATGGCAGCACTTTGTGTAAGTTTTGAATCGAGTACGCCCAGCGGCAACTGCTCAATATCCAGCACTTCAATATCAAACTCGCCGGCCTGTTTTAATCCTTCGGCAATATACTCGGCAATGATACCGGTTTTGTGATAGGCCGAAACGTAGGGGATAAACACCTTGTCTTTATGCGGCTGTTTTATAAATTTTTCCGACCACATTTTTGTCATGTCAACAAAACGCTTCCAGTCTTTACGCAGCATGGGGCCGTGTCCGGGTAAAATCATGTCGATTTCAAGCGGTTTGATTTTTTCGATGGCCTTTAGCATGAATTTGCTGAACGGTTTTATGATAACATCAAAGTAATAACGGAATGCGGGGTTGAAATCGTCCACATTGTCGTCAAACATGTTTTCGTCGGCAAAATGGCATCCAAACGAATCGCAGGTAAACAGCAGATTTTCATCTTCCAGATAGGTGTACATGGTATCGGGCCAATGCAGATTGGGGGCCGAAATAAACCGAAGGGTTTTGTTGCCAAGGTCGAGGGTGTCGCCGTCGCGCACTATCTGATGCCTGAAATCTTCGTGCAGCATATCTTTCAGGTACTTAATGGCTGCATTGCTTGCAACAACGGTAGCTTTGGGCGCAATTTTTAACAGGTTCTTTAAATTGCCCGAATGGTCGGGTTCTGTGTGGTTTAATATGATATACTCAATTTCTTCGGGGTTAACCACTGCCCTTACTTTGGCTTCGTAATCGTTCCAAAATGTTTCTTTCGATGTGTCGATGATGGTTTTCTTTTCGGCATCAATAAAATAGGAGTTGTAGGTTGAGCCGTATTCGGTGGTCATAACCACGTCAAAGGTTACCAAATCGTAATCAAGAATGCCAATCCATTTAACATCCGGGGTAACGTCAATTATTTTTTTGTTTTTCATTGTTTTATCAATATAATTAATGGTCATATTTTGGAGGTGCAAATTTAGTAAAAAAGAGGGTGGGAGCGGTGAGTTTTTTGGGGTGTTTTGTTATGAAGGTGTTTTATTAAGGGTGATTTCTATATATTTGACTAAAAAAATAATGAAGGGTTATCCGCCTGAATATTGGGATGCGTTTTATGAAAACGGACGGCTTGGCTGGGACATTGGTTATGTTTCAACACCTTTAAAAGAGTATTTCGATCAGCTTACCGATAAATCCATAAAGATACTTGTTCCTGGAGCCGGTAACGGATGGGAAGTGGAGTATCTTTATGGTGCGGGGTTTGAAAATGTATTTATCCTTGATTTTTCACCAAAAGCGGTGGAACGGTTTAAAAAACGGTTCCCCTCTTTTCCTCAGGATAATATTCTGGAGGAGGATTTTTTTGATCATAACGAAAAATATAATCTGATCGTGGAGCAAACCTTTTTCAGCTCGCTTCCGCGGAATTTGCGGCCCCTGTATGTTGATAAAATGCACCGTCTTTTAAAACCTGAAGGTAAATTGGTTGGTTTGCTGTTTAATCACGAATTTTCATTTGACGAGCCTCCTTTCGGGGGAACACCGGAGGAGTACCGCCGGTTGTTTGAACCTTTGTTTAAGTTTAAATATTTTGATGTTGCTTACAACTCCATCAAACCCCGAATGAGCAGGGAATTATTTGTTTTGATGTTAAAGAAATAACGGTTAGCCGGATTTTTTTTACCTTAGCAAAACAAAAATTACTTTTTAACTGATTTAAAAAATGAAATTATGGAAAATAAAATATTAGCCACCATCGGAACCATTACTAAAAAGGAACAGCTTAGTCCTGTTCATCCGGATGATTGTAAAGCAATGGTTCTTGAAACATCAAAACCTTTTCCGGGTTATCACGGCAAAAACCTTCCCGAAAACAATATACCCGAATCGTTGTTTTTAATAAACAGGTCGAACTATTCCGATGAAAAGCTGATAAGGGCTATCCAAACCATAAAAAAAGGCGAATATCCTCGGTTTGATGCAACGCCCTGTTCCTTTACGTTTCAAAATAGTGATGTGGAAGGAATAAGGTTTAAATATTTAAGAGATAAGGATGTTAGAGAGGTAATCAGGTTATTTGGTGAGCACGGTATCTTTTTTAAAGATAAAAAGCAGATTGCTCCCTATAGCAGCATCATACGTATCAGAAAATTTTTCAAAATGCAGGAACCTGAGCAGGGTATTTACGTTGATATTGTTTCTGAAAATCATTTTTATTTTGAAATACCTGCATTGCTTCCGTGGGACACTTTTGAAAAAATTACCCTTGAAATAAAATATAACACCGAAGATAGTAATTTTGATGCCGCTATGGTGTACGTTTACACCGAGACCGGAATTCTTGATTTGGTAAGGATTTTTAGTGTGGAACGAGATATTGAAAAACTTAAATTGCTACGGCAAAAATACCTTGATAAATTAAAATAGGTGTATGTTTAAACTGATTCTTCAATTTATTAACAATCTTGGTAAAGAGGCAGGTGTTTCTGAATCTGCCGCCATTGTGACCGGTGTTGTTGTTTCCATAATAATTTTATTGTTTCTGTCGTGGCTGGCATACCTGCTTACCTGGAAAATAATGCGCAAAACCATTATTCCTGTTGTTCAGCGTTCAAAAACCTCGTTTGATGATATTTTGGTAAAACACCGGTTTTTTAAACGTCTGGCATTTTTTGTGCCTGCCCTTATTTTGTATTATTTGCTGGATGATGCGGTAGGAGTGGCGCAGAATAAGATACCGCAAATTATTTTTAAACTTATTGATACCTGGGTTGTGGTTATTTCGGTTTTAATTATCGACAGTGTACTATCAACCATTAGAGATTACTATCAGCGGTATGAAATTTCAAAGGAGAGGCCCATTGACAGTTTGATTCAGGTGCTGAAGATAGTTTCGTATATAATAGGAATATTGGTGATTATCGGAA
Source organism: uncultured Lentimicrobiaceae bacterium (assembly GCA_964400655.1). Classification (GTDB taxonomy): domain Bacteria; phylum Bacteroidota; class Bacteroidia; order Bacteroidales; family F082; genus B16-G9. The sequence continues at coordinate 1,107 of CAYNVN010000072.1, read as the reverse complement.
TCCTTGTTGATAAAGATATCACTACATTGTTGTTTAGTTTGGGAACCATGTCGGCAGTGTTGATGCTGATTTTCCGCGATCCCATTTTGGGATTTGTAGGCGGGATGCAGCTCACTTTTAACGAGATGGTTCGTATCGGCGACTGGATAAGTGTTCCCCGGTATGATGCCGACGGGATTGTTTTGGAGATTACATTAACGGTTGTAAAGGTTCAGAATTGGGATAAAACCATTTCGATGATACCTACCTATGCGCTGGTAACCAACTCGTTTCAAAACTGGCGCGGTATGGAAGAATCGGGGGGCAGAAGAATAAAACGGTCGGTGAATATTGATATGGACAGCGTTACTTTTTGTACCCCCGAAATGTTGGAGCGATACCGGAAAATTCAGATAATCCGTCCCTATCTCGATCAAAAAGAGCAGGAAATTGAAGCATATAACAAGAAAAATAATATCGATCCTTCGGTTCTTGTTAACGGACGGCGACAAACCAACCTTGGTGTCTTCAGGGCGTACCTTAAAGCTTATTTAAGGCACCGGCAGGATGTTAATTCAAACATGACTTTTCTTGTGCGCCATTTACAACCGACCGAAAAAGGGTTGCCCATCGAAATTTATGTTTTTACCAATACTACGGCATGGGCCGATTATGAAGGAATTCAGGCCGATATTTTCGATCATGTTCTGGCCGCCATTCCCCAGTTCGATCTCAAGGTTTATCAGTTTCCCTCCAACTCGGGCGTTTTGGGGTTAAAGGCTAATGTTTAAATGTCGGCAAAAGTTTACCGGTAGTACCCTTCAACAATATCGTCTATTATTTTTTTTACGGGCCGGATTGTATGGATGTGTTCAATGCCGGGCCCGGCAACCCAAAAGGTTTTGTAAGTGGCGCTAAAGGCAGCCTTCTCAATGGATTTCATACCCCTGACCGCAACAAACATTTTAACCCATTTTTTGAGCTTTTTGTTTTTTAACAACATTTTGGTAATGCCGTTCGCTTTGGTTCCCACCTTTTGAACATAGGGGGTATTGATTACCGTGAGCGGTGTTCCCGACAGGTTTTCCGTAAGTACCACATCTTTTCCGCCATATTCAATAATGGCCT
>CAYNVN010000071.1:0-3482 GCA_964400655.1 uncultured Lentimicrobiaceae bacterium | reverse complement strand
ACTATCCGTATGTTAAAGCACTTGTAGGTGACGCTGTTGACCAGTTGAACAAAGCTACCAAAGCAAAAGAGAACTACGAAAAATACGCTGCTGAAGGCAAATGGAAAGATGCTTTCTTATGGGCAGAACAATACTTCCAGTATCAAGTTAAAGCAGCCGACGTAGGCTTGCGTGCCAAAACGCTCTTAACCGAAAAACTTGAAGAAACGAAGTAAATTAAAAATCACTGGTTTAAAACATTAATATTTAAGAAATATGAAAAAAATTAATCAATATATAAGCCTGGTTTTAATTGCTGCCCTCTTTGGCTTTAGTATGATCTTCACCGGTTGTGGAGAGCAAAAGGAAAAAGGCGCAACGAATCAGGAAATAGGAGCACCAAGAGGACATGAGTCGTTTGGTGACGTAACAAAGCGCAGAGGACTGAACTCTGAAGATGTTCTTGCCGCGGCAAAAACATTTACTCCCGATCATCTTAGCGATGAATATGTAGCACTTAACTCCGGCGGACAGGAAGGTAATATGCCAACTTATCTGGTTCCTTCCATGCGTCTGGTTAAATATACCCCTACCGCAACCCGCCAGCCGTACATAGGCTATGGTTACAGTGCCGAAACACGAAAACTGATGGAAGACGGTTTTATCGACGGTGCCGAAATACTTTGGGGCGATACGCACCATCCGGGATTCTCGGAAACCGATGGCGATTACGACGGCAAATGGGCTGTTATTAACGATAAAGCCAATCCAAGACTGTTTGTGGTTGACCTTAAAGACTGGGAACTGAAACAGGTGGTTATCAACCCCATTTTCCGTAGCGACCACGGCGGATGTTTCTTTACTCCCAACTCGGAATATATTCTGGAAGCCTCACAATATCCGGCTCCTTACGACCACAAATATCATCCTTTAAATGATGTTAACTTCCGCAAATACTGGCGTGGTGGTATGACCTACTGGAAATTTGATAACGATAAAGGCCGTATTGATGTTAAAAACTCATTCACCCTTGAGTTTCCTCCTTATACGCAGGACTTAACCGACTTAGGTAAAAATGCCAGCAATGGCTGGTCGTTCAACAACTCATTCTGTACCGAGATGTACATCGGCGGTATCGAAAAAGGACGGCCTCCATTTGAAGCCGGATGTTCATCGCGTGACGTTGACTACCTGCATGTTGTAAACTGGAAAAAGGCAGAACAACTGGTAAAACAGGGTAAATATAAAATGGTGAACGGAATGAAAGTTATTTCAATAGCAACCGCTGTTAAAGAAGGTATTCTTTATCTCATTCCCGAACCAAAATCACCTCACGGTGTTGATGTTGACCCAACGGGTGACTACATTATTGTTGCCGGTAAACTGGATTCACACGCATGGGTTTACTCCTTTGCTAAAATCATGAAAGCCATCAAAGAGAAAAACTTTGAAGGAAAAGACCCGTACGGTATTCCGATCATTGCCCTTGAAGATGCCCTGCACGGAAGTGTTGAAGTTGGTTTAGGCCCCTTGCACAACCAGTTTGACGATCAAAAAGGTATTGTATATACTTCGGTTTATGTTGACTCGTGGACTGCAAAATGGGATTATATCAATCTTAAAGTGCTCGACCATGTTCCTTCTAACTACAACATCGGACACCTTGTTTCGGCCCACGGCGATACCAAACACCCAAGAGGAAAATACCTTATCGAACTTGATAAATTATCCATCGACCGTTTCAATCCGGTTGGCCCGTTGCACCCGCAAAACCACCAGCTGATTGACATCGACGGCGATAAGATGAGAATTATTTACGACATGCCGTTGCCAATGGGTGAACCTCACTACACGGTAATGATTGATGCACATAACCTCTACAAACCATTTGATGTTTATCCGGAGGGCACCGATATCACTACCGATAAAACATCGCCGTTTGCAACAGGCGCCGGTAAAGAGCGCGTAATTAAAAAAGGTAATACCGTTGAAGTGTTCGGTACCATTAACAATGGTAAAGTTACACCTTCCGACATAGAGGTAAAACAGGGACAGCACATGCTAATCCACCTTACCAACCTCGGAAAAGACAAAACCGATCATTATGTTTACGAAATTGCTTCGTACGACAAAATGTACCAATGGAGACCGGGTGAAACAGCCACACTGGACTTTGTTGCTGAAAAAGCCGGTGCGTTCCCGCTGTTACTCGACAAAGTTCACGACCCCGAAGGCAGACAGTTACAGGGATACTTTACCGTTAACTTCGACTCAAAAGCCGAAAATGCACGTCTGTTAGGATATTCAAAGAGGATACAGAAAGACAACGAAATGCAGAAGTTTAAACCTTCGGCCATCGAGTTGAAAAACCTCTTACCGGGTGAAATGGAATTTCTTAACTACGGTTGTACCGCATGTCATATGTTTGGAAAAGAGCTTAACGGTCCCGACCTGTTGATGGTTGACAAACGCCGTAGCGACGATTGGTTGAAATCATGGATTACCAATCCTAAAAAACATTATGGCGAAGCTGATATTGAAGCCATGCGTCAGAAATACAAACTGGCCATGCCCGATCAAAATGTTTCAGATGAAGATGTTAAGAAAATCATCCAATACCTGAAAGCAAAATCGGCCAAAGTAATGAAAGAGATGCAATAGGCTGAATTATTAACATAAGTTCAAAATAAAGGTAGAGACAGGTTAAAACTTGTCTCTACTTTTTTTACTTTTGTTACAAATAATCAAAACCAAAACATTATGAAAAATAACAGCTATCGAATTTTTGCAGGGCTTGCTGCCATTTTGATAATCGTAGTCTATTTTTTACCTGTATGGTGGGTGGCACTTCAAAGCATTCAGTATCCCAAATCAATGTATCCAAACGGAATACGGATTAATTTTAAGTATAACGGTGTTTACAACGGATGCGAAGGAATGAAAGAGCGTGAAGAACTTGCAGCCGATCAGGAGGGTGCCAATTGCCTTGTTGAAATGAATGCCATTAACCATTTTATTGGCATGTACCACATTGTACAGGGAATGAACCGCAATACCGACAGGGAATATCCGGTTTATTACGTTTTCGATACAAAAAAAGATCAAAACGGCGAGGAGATTCTTGATCCGGAAACCTTTAAACCCATTGAGGTTAACGTAACTCCCAAAGCACTAATAATCCTTGATACCATTATGCATGCCTCCCCCTATATTTTTGCGATTTTTGTAATCATGGTGTTGGCATTTATGTTTACCAGAAAAAAGGTTTACGGTTGGCTTGCCATAATTCCGGGGCTGGTACCCTTTTATTTTTTGATTGTTTACACCTACTACCTGCACTGGTACGGCCATCATCTATCCATGCACGGCGGAGGAGCTTTCAGGGGTATTAAACCCTTTATGCCCACCGTTTTCGGCGAAGGTAAAGTAGCACAGTTTACCACTTCGTCATATCCCTATTACGGTTTCTTTGTCGCACTGCTTGTATTTGTATTGCTTATTAT
>CAYNVN010000070.1:0-2108 GCA_964400655.1 uncultured Lentimicrobiaceae bacterium | reverse complement strand
CGGTATTAATGCGCAGGAAAAAAGAGTATATATCGGAAACGGACTGTCCGCCCCTTTTACCGAAACCCCGGGATATTACAAACAAACCACCTTTTACGACAGTTTTTGGAATATGGAATCGGGATTTAAGTACGGAAAAATGATAATGGTTAACGACAGTGTGGTTGACAATTTAGGATTGCGGTATAACCTTTCCCGCGACCGGTTTGAAGCGATTTTCGGTTCGCATAAAGGTATATTTATTGCAAACGATAGCGTGGTAAAATACATTTCGATGATGGGTGAATCGTTTACTAATTACCGCTATCTTGATTCGGATGGTATATTAACGAAAGGATATTTTAAAATAATCGGCGACGGCAAAACACAGCTGTTGTTTAAAAAAACGGAAATTCATAAACAGGGTAAAAAAGGTGCATACGGACACGATGCTTCCAAAGTGTTTAAAAACAATTACTATCTGAAGATTCCGGGCCGGCCTTACCCTGTTAAAGTAAAATTGCGGAAAAAAGATATTTTAAATGCGTTACAATTTAAAGGGCCTCAGTTGGTAGTGTTTGCTAAAGAGCATCATCTGTGGTTTTCAAAGGAGAACGACCTTGTAAGTATTTTGGCATATTATGATAAATTAAAAAGTGAGGCTCGTTAATGGAAAAACATCTGTTATCAAAATCAACCTTTATCAGGGGGGCACAATGTCTTAAATCGCTTTACTTAAATAAGAAACGTCCATTTTTACGCGACAGGCTAAGTCCGCAGCAACTGGCTAAATTTAAACGCGGAACCAAACTCGGAATTATCGCAAGGCATCTTTTTCCCGGTGGAATTGATGTGGGCCCCAAATCGTACCGTCAGTACGAAAAGAAAATCCTCGAAACCCGTGAGGTCATATCTTCTTTATCAAACAATACCCTTTACGAAGCCGGTTTCCAGTTTGACAGACTGCTGGTTTTTCTTGATATTTTGGTGTACAACAAACAGGGCTGGCATGCTTATGAGGTTAAAAGCGGTTTCGGTATTTCGGAAACCTTTTTACTCGATGCTGCTTTTCAATATTATGTGATAACCCGTTGGGGGCTTCCGTTAAAAGATTTTTCCGTCGTTTATATTAATAAAGATTACCATTTCGACGGAACACTTGATTTGGAGAGCCTTTTTATTAAGGAGAGTGTTCTCGATCGTATTTTGCCCCTGCAAAATTTTATTGAAGAAAAAGTTAAAGAAGAAAAGGCTGTTTTAATGCTTGAAAAATCTCCGGCCATCCAACCGGGTGAACAATGTACCAATCCTTATCCCTGCGATTTTATCGGGCACTGCTGGAAAAAAATACCCAAAGAAGAGTGGCCGGAAATATCCCCGGCAAACGAAGGTTTTTATGCCTTTGTTGATGAGGCTTTGGAAATTATCATTGAAGGAAAACAAATCAAGTAACGGAATTGGTTATTTTAGCCGAAAATCGGTAAAACATTTTTAAAGGCCAATGTTAACTTACATTCTTTTTGTATTGGGTTTTGTGGTTCTTATTTTTGGAGCCCACAAACTGGTGGAAGGTGCGGCAGGACTGGGTTACAGGCTGGGTATGTCGCAGGTGGTGGTGGGTTTGACCATTGTTGCACTTGGTACCTCGTTACCGGAATTGTTTATCAATATTTTTGCAAGCATACGGGGTAATACCGACCTGGTGATAGGTAACGTACTGGGAAGCAATATTACCAATACCTTTTTAATTGTGGGAACCGCTGCCATGATTTATGCCATCAACGTTAGTAAAAAAACAGCTTCCGTAATGATTCCCGCCTCCATATTTGCTGCCGCTGTTTTGTTTGTGTTGGCAAACGATTCGGTTTTTGGAAGAGAAAATCAGGCAATAAGTACTTTTGACGGAGTTATTTTGTTGTTGTTTTTTGCAGCATTTCTTTATTATGCACTGTTTAAAAAGGATAAATCGGATGACGATAATCCCAAATTAAAAATTAAAGAACTTACCGTTTTACGTTCGTTAATTTACATCGTTGCCGGGGCTGTAGGCCTCTATTTTGGCGGCGACTGGATAGTTAACGGTGCCGGAAAGATATCTGATGATCTTGGTGTATCACAGTCGGTTATCG
>CAYNVN010000069.1:0-2926 GCA_964400655.1 uncultured Lentimicrobiaceae bacterium | reverse complement strand
ATATTCAAACCATTAAAAAACCAACCCCTTTTCTTTACCTTTCCTCCTCAAAACAAAAAACAAAACCAATCCCGAAAGGAACAGGATGGGTGAGATGATTTCGGCCTGTGTAATTTTAAGTCCGAAGATGTGATAAACATTGTTAACACGAATCAGTTCAATTAAAAAACGTTCCAGCCCGTTAAACATTAAATACACGGCAAACAGCAATCCCGGAACTTTAAGCCGTTTTCTGAGCGACCATAAAATAAAAAAGATGATTACCGCCATGGTGGTTTCGTAAATTGGCGTTGGAAAAACGGGTTCGGCAAGGTGAAAACAGTGCGGCCCCGTACAGCCGGCTATGGGCACACCATGATTGATGATGTTATGAGGATAATCGTAAGCCCATGCCCAGTCGGGTAAAAAGGAGAGCCATCCGGGTTTTTGCAGGGTGTTTACGATGCCCCAGTCGCCGTCGCCCGCAACATGGCAGCCAATACGGCCAATACCGTAAGCCAGTATCAGTCCCGGAGCCACCACATCGCCCAGCACCTGCCACGGGATTCCGTTTCGTTTTCCGAAAAGCAGCAGAGCTATGGCGGCCACTATCAATCCGCCGTAAAAAGTTAATCCGCTAAACGAAAAGGTGGTTCCAACGGGATCGGCCAAAAATTTATCGAAGTTTTCAAGCTGGTCGAACAGCTTGGCACCAATAAGGCCGAAAACAACGGCGATAAAAACAATTTGCCATAACAGGTCTTTGGGGTGAACTACCACCTCTTCCCATTTTGGCGGTTTTATCTCTTTTTTCTTTTTATCGTAATAGGTCCATGCCGTTAGGGCGGCCGCCCCCACAAACCCGATCCACCAGTTGCCTTCGCCCGAAAAAATAAACTCCTGGGGATTGTTGGCAAAAGCGGTGTAAGCGGTTACAATGCCTGCCAGTTTAAAAATTACAAACAGCGAAACCAGAAAAGTGGACACCAGCTCGCTCATGGAAGCCGGTTTTCCGGTTAGCACCTTTTTGGTACGGGCTTTTAGCAAACCCTCATTTTCTTTTCGTTCAAGCTCTTTATAAAGTACCCATCCGGCAACTACAAAAGCCAGCGCAAGAAAAAATCCGTAACTCTGAACGGGCAATACAATGTTGGTTCCAAACCAGTCGTTGATTAAATCGCTAAGTTTCGGATACATCGAAATGGTTTTTATTGATGAGTAAAAGTAAAAAAAAGAGGCAACAAGCGGTTTTGTACCGCATACCGCTTACACGTTAAATCTGATGTGTAAAATATCGCCGTCCTGAACGATATAGTTTTTTCCTTCCACGCGGAATTTACCGGCTTCTTTAACAGCCTGTTCCGAGCCGTATTTAACAAAATCGTCGTAGGCCATCACTTCGGCGCGGATAAATCCCCTTTCCAAATCGCTGTGAATAACACCTGCAGCCTGTGGGGCGGTCATGCCTTTTTTAATGGTCCATGCTTTTACTTCCATTTTGCCTGCGGTAAAAAACGACTGCAAATCCAAAATATCGTAAGCGGCACGCACCAGTTTGTTAACACCCGGTTCGGTTAAGCCGGCATCGCTTAAAAATTCAATTCTGTCGGCTTCATCTTCCAGTTCGGCAATTTCGGCTTCCAGCTCACCGGCAATAACCAAAAGCTGAGAAGCATCATCGCCAAGAGCTTCCTTTACTTTGTTAACATAATCGTTTCCGTTAACGGCCGATGCGTCATCCACATTGCAAACATAAATAACCGGTTTTGCGGTTAGCAGCTGCATATCGCGTATGTAAATTTCATCCTCTTCGGCAACGGGTGCTGTGCGGGCATTGCCCATGTTTTCGAGATGCTCTTTGTAAACGGTTAAAACCTCCAGTGCCTTTTTTGCCTCTTTATCACCTGTTTTAATCAGTTTTTCCAGTCGTTGTATTTTACGAAGAACCAAATCGAGGTCGCGTACCTGCAGCTCAAAATCAACAATCTCCATATCCCTGACCGGATCCACCGACCCTTCGATGTGTGGCAGATTATCATCGTCGAAGCAGCGCAACACATGTATAAGGGCATCGGTTTGCTGAATATCGGCAAGAAACTTGTTGCCCACACCTTCGCCCTGCGAAGCTCCTTTGGCAAGTCCCGGAACGTCCACAATTTCAACCGTGGCGGGTACCACCTTGTCGGCGTGAATATATTTGTCGATTTCGTAAAGTCTCGGATCAATTACATCAACCACTCCCTTGTTTGATTTGGTAGCGCTGAAAGCATAGTTTGAGCTTTCGGCCTTTGAGTTCGACATGCAATTGAAAATGGTGGTTTTTCCGATGTTGGTCAAACCGATGATTCCGCAATTTAAAGCCATGGTTCCGGGTATTGTTAATTCTTAACTGACAATTGTTATCAGCGCGCAAAGATACTACGTTTTTTACTATATGCTTTGCTTTTTTAACGCTGTTTGCCTGTTGTAAAAAGGCTGATACCGGAATGCTTTAATATTTAATGAATTTACCGTTTAACAATTTGGTTTTGTTATTGATAACAACCGTATAAATTCCCGGAATAAGGTTTGAAATATCAATTGAACAGCCGGCTCTTGTTTTGCCCCTGCTAATCTGCCTGCCGGTTACATCAAAAATGCTGTACGAAACGGTTCGGTGCTTTAAACCCATACCGTTAAACCGGATTTGCTCGTGTGCAGGGTTGGGGAATAATAATATTCGTTCATCGCCTTTTTGCTCCGGTGTATTAACCCAGCTAAAGGTGTAATAGTAATGATACTCGTTATAAATTTGATGATTATTGGCCTGTGGATATTCAACCCGTTTTTTCAAAAGATTGTTATAAAAGTAATAATAATATTTTATAATGCTCTCAGGATTGATGGTATCCCATGAGGTATAACTTTTGTCTTCAATCAGTTTCCCTTCGTCATCATAAACCCATTC
>CAYNVN010000068.1:0-13430 GCA_964400655.1 uncultured Lentimicrobiaceae bacterium | reverse complement strand
ATAAATCAAAAATTTGAAATCATAAATTAAAAGTGCCTGGAGTGCGCTAAAGTTTGGAGTGCCTAGAGTTGAAACTACGTCGTTCCTTTATTAGTCCTTCATTCCGACGACGAAGGAGGAGGCCTGCCCTGCCGGCAGGCGGGAATCCCCTGCTATAAACGACCGGATTACCTTTTGTCAAAGCGGCAGGCTGGTTCCCGGGAGATCCCTCAGTCGTGCCTCCTTCGGGATGACGTTGGGGCTTGCGGGAGGAGTAACAACAAGCAACCCGGCACCCGGCACCCAGCAACCAATTCCCAACTTCTCAACTTCCCAACTTCTGAACTTCTGAACTTTTGAACTTCTGAACTTCTGAACTTTTGAACTTTTGAACTTCTGAACTTCTGAACCTCTAAACATTTAAACCTCAAATCCTCCAAACCTTAAACCGTCAAACAGCCGTCAGGCAATTAAAATTCTGCTGTGTTTCTATTTTTTTCTTTCAATGGTGTAATCAACGATTTCTTTCAGCATCTGCCGCGAAAGGTTTTCGGGAAATGTAGATAACAGGTCCAATGCGGTTTGTTTAAATTCGTGCATCTTTTTTACGGCATAACCAATGCCGCCCGATGCCCTTACCTGCGCTATGAGTTGGTTTACTTTTTTCTTGTCGTTATTATGTTTTTTAACAATTTTGATAAATTCCTTCTTTTCCTTTGTTGAGCTGTTGTTTAATAGATAAATGAGTGGCAACGTCATTTTCTTTTCTTTAATGTCGATGCCGGTAGGCTTACCAATGTTGTTGCCTTCGCCAAAGTCGAGCAGATCATCCTTTATCTGGAAAGCCATACCCAGGTTTTCACCTATTTTGTACATTTTTTCCACTACATCATCGGCAGAACCTGTTGAAACGGCTCCCACGGCAAAACAGGAAGCCAGCAGAGAAGCTGTTTTCCTGCGGATAATATTGTAATATACCTCTTCGTCGATATCTAATTTACGGGCTTTTTCAATTTGCAGCAATTCTCCTTCGCTCATCTCTTTTACTGCCCTCGATACGATTTCGAGCATCTTGTGGTCGTTGTTTTCCACGGCAAGCAGCATGCCGCGCGACAATAAAAAGTCGCCGGCAAGTACGGCTATTTTGTTACGCCATATTGCGTTAATGGAAAAGCGGCCTCTTCGCCGATACGAATCGTCAACCACATCGTCGTGAACAAGCGTGGCCGTATGTAGTAACTCTACCAGTGTTGCAGCCCTGTATGTGGAATGATTGATTTTACCTGTTAGTCCGGCACTGTAAATAACTATTACCGGGCGCATCTGTTTGCCTTTGCTTTTGAGAATGTAGCGCATGATAATATCGAGCAGAGCCGTATTTGATTTAACGGAAGCCCGAAACACCTTGTTAAACTCACTCAGGTGTGTTGCAACAGGTTTTTTTATCTCTTTTAAGCTGCTCATGATTTAAGGTTACAGGCAAAGTTACCCTAAATTGTTAACGCTTTAACCGCGTATAAACTTTATATCCGTTCACGGTTTCAACATCAAACTTTATTTTTGACCGTTCCAGTAATTTTTCCATTTTGTGGCCAAAATCGTTTTCGTAATCTTCGGGTTCCATAATAAATTTCATCATGCCCGAATCAAAGCCCATGGCATGAATGATTTTCAACCATTTTTTCGAATATTTGTTGTACGTTTCGGGAGTGATATAAAATCTGTCGTACTCTTTGTCTGTATTTTCTTCTTCAATCTTTTTATATCCGAAAAGTCCGTTCAGCTTTTGCATGGTTTTGTTGTTTTTAAGCACTTTAGCATATAGCTTTTTAAAACCGAAAACATCTACCACCAGTTCGCTCATCGAAAGTGCTCCTGCCATGGGAATAAGTGCAGCCGACAGGTCTCTCTCCATCATAAAAACACCGGCTTCGCCCGAGCGTTCTTCCCAATTGATATCTTTAATGTTAACCAGTCCCACTTTCCGCTCTTTGTACTCAACAATAAAATAAAAGTTGTTGAAATTATTAATGGAACGAAACCATTTTAATTGCTGTTCCGGCGTAATAATTTCACGGTAAATCATGTTTTTCCTAACATTATCCGAATTACGCCATTGCCTTACCAGTTCTATATCTTTTTCCTTAAGTCTTTCAATTACAAGACCATTTATTTTAATTTTCATTTTTTTCTATCTCTTTAATAATGTAAGGCGGCTTTTTATTTTGCGACTGATATAATCGGCTGATGTATTCGCCGATAACACCAAGACTGAATAAAATCAAACTTGTTGAAAGCATAATACCCACAATAATTGAAGTATAGCCCAGCGGGACATCAAAAAAGAGTTTTGCTCCCAGGTAGTAAAAGGTTATGGCAAGAAAAATGACCGAAGAAAACAATCCTCCGTAAACCATAAATTTTAAAGGGAAATTGGTATAATACAGGATTATTTCGGCTAAGAAACGCCATAGTTTTCCGTAGCTATACCCTGATTTGCTGCCCACCCTTTTTTGGTGGTCAACCCAGGCATAGGTTAACGAGTTGGTGTACCACCACAGCAACTCATCAACAAAGATGACATTGTTGCCATGAGGAAATATTTTTTGTACAATTTCTGCTCTTACCAGTCTGAATGAAGAAACAATATCGGGTCTGTCCAGTAGCCGGCCGCCTGTTTTTTTAACTACTTTACTCCCGAGATTTCGCAAAAACGAATGCTGTTTCTTTTTGTAAACCCCGTAAACGAGGTCGCACTTTTCCTCCTCCATTTTATTAATTAACAATGGGATTTCTTCGGGAGGTTGCTGTAAATCGTCATCCATTGTAATGATAAACCTGCCCGTGGCATGTTCCATACCGCAAAAAGTGGCATTTTGTTGCCCGTAGTTTTTGTTAAGCCTGATGATAACAACATTTTTAGGGTTAACGGCTTTGATTGATTTCAGCACTTCCCAGCTGTTATCCAAACTGCTGTCGTCAACAAAAACAAACTGAACGGATTTATTTAACTTCTTAAAAACCTCCACAGTTCGGTCGTAAAGTTTACGCAGGGTAAACTCACTGTTAAAAACCGGTACAACAATGGAGTAGTCAGTCATATTACTTTTTGTCCGGTTTTTCTTCCGGATCTTTATTATCACTTTTTGTTAAGTCGTCAAGTTCATTTTCCTTATTGGAAGCACTTTCCTTCATTCCCATAAAAACTTCCTTGCTCTCTTCGTCTGTAATTGAAGGAGTTAGTTCGCCCTTTGCAATGGCTTCTTCTCGTTCTTCCACCTTTCTTTTAACGACATCATAAACATCCTGAATGGTGTATGCGTTAACAAATTCGTCGGCAACAAGGGCCACATCATACTCAACATTAACCATCGCAATAAATACCAAAGCATTTACCGAGTCCCAATCCATCTCTTCCCTGAACTTTGTTTCGGGTTTAAAATGTCCTTTGGGCATCTCCGGAAATTCCTCTTCGATTTTTTCAATAAACTCCTCAATCGTTATCTTCTTCATCTTTTACTTTTTTTAGTTTGCAAAACTAATTATTTTAATTGTAATTAATATTCTTTATAGATAATTCGTTTACACCTGTCGTAAAAAACTGAATCTATTATACATATAATCAATCGGTATATTTTATTATATTTGCCTCGTTTTTTATCCAAATTGTATATTGGAATTTTTTATTGAATTTCAAAATACATAGATGTAAAGAAGAATACAGATTTAAAATTTTATTAATGGCAAAGAAACTGCTTCTTATCAATCCCCGTAATTATCTTAAAGAAGGGCTTTTAAAATATGAATTTTCAAACTTTCCCCCTTTGGGATTAGGCATTATTGCAAGGCTTACACCTGATGATTGGGAAGTTGAAATATTGGATGAAAATTTTGATCAGTTTGAGTATAAAGATGCCGATCTTGTGGGGTTAACAGCCTTTACAAGCAATGCTTACCGGGCTTATCAAATTGCAAAAGTTTACCGTGAAAACGGGGTGCATACTGTAATGGGCGGTGTTCATGCCACCATGATGTTTCAGGAGGCACTCAATTACGTGGATACGGTGGTTAAAGGTGAAGCCGAGAGTGTTTGGCCTACCGTAATCGCCGATTTTGAAAAGGGGCAAACCAAAAGAATTTACGACGGTGTAAGGCTTAAAGCCGATAAGTTGGTGCCTGCCCGTCATGATCTTTTCCACCCGCGTTATGCTTTTGCTTCAATCCAAACCACCCGTGGTTGTCCCTGGCGATGTGATTTTTGTACCGTTCACGCTTTTAACGGAACTGCTTATCGCCAGCGTCCGGTAAAAGATATCCTGGATGAGATTGAAATGACCATGGATAAGGAGTATCTCTTTTTTGTGGACGATAACATCATCGGGTATAGTAAAAAGTCGATGGAACGTACCATTGAGTTGTTAAAGGGAATGAAAGAGCGTGGCTTAAAGCGTGAGTGGTTCAGTCAGGCATCCATTAATTTTGCCGAAAACGAAGAGATGCTTCAGCTGGCCCACGATACGGGCTGTAAGATGGTTTTACTGGGTATTGAATCGGAAAAACTGGAAGGGCTCGAAGAGACCAACAAAGACCTGAACCAAAAAATAGGATTTGGCCATTACGATGAAATTTTCAGCAAAATTCACGAATACGGCATCGCCGTTTTAGGAACCTTTATTTTTGCTCTTGATACCGATACTCCCGAAGATTTGAAAAAACGTGTTGATTTTATCATCAACTCAAAGGTGGATGCCTTCCAGACATCAGTACTTACTCCCTTCCCGGGAACAGGAACCTATCGCAAGTTCGTTGCCGAAGACCGGATACATTTTAAAAACTTTCCGGAAGACTGGCAGCGTATGCGCTTCTTTGAAAATGTGATTGACCCGTTGACCATGACCCACGATGAACTGAACGAAGTTTTATATGAACAATGGGGCAGACTGTTTCACCCGAAAACCCTTCTGAAAAAGTTTAAAATGACACTGAAGGAAACCAGAGACACCAAAACCGCTTTTTGGGCCTTGGTAACCAATTCAAATTACGGAAATACCATTTTTGAAGGAACCAACCGTATTTTTGATGTAAATGCCTTTATTGACACGGTCAACAGGGGTTTTCCGTTGTAGTTTATGAAAAAAAAGCTCTTATTAATAAACCCCGTATCCGATCTGCGTAAAGGTTTTGTTTACAGCAATTCATCACAGTATCCTCCTCTGGCACTGGGCATTCTTGCTGCTTTAACTCCGGATAACTGGGAAGTTGAAATATTTGATGAGAACTTTGAAAATTTTAACGGATTTATTGAAGCCGACTTGGTGGGAATAACATCTTTTACCTCTTCTGCCTATCGGGCCTATAAAATTGCAGCCGTTTATAAAAAAAATAATGTACCGGTTGTGATGGGTGGTATCCACGCAAGTATGGTGCCTAAAGAGGCCATTAATTATGTTGACGTGGTGGGAGTTGGAGAAGCCGAAAGTTACTGGAGCAGCATTATTAACGATTTTGAACAAGGAAAATTAAAGAAATTTTATTACGGTTCACAATTGCCCCTGGATAAGGTCCCGTTGGCACGCCATGACCTGTTTCACGAAAAATATACCATCGACAGTATTCAAACCACCAGAGGCTGCCCTTTCGATTGCAGCTTTTGTACCGTTACCGCTTTTAACGGTGCAAAATACCGAATGCGTCCCGTTGAAAATGTTTTGAAAGAGATTGAAATGATAAAAACAAAAAACATGTTTTTTATCGACGACAATCTTTTGGGGTACAGCAAAAAAGCAAAAGAACATGCCACAGCCATTTTTAAAGGTATGATTGAACGCGGTATTAAAAAGGAGTGGTGGACACAATGCTCGCTTAATGTTGCAGACGACGATGAGGTTTTGGAACTGATGGCCAAAAGCGGCTGTAAACTTATTTTTATTGGAATAGAATCGGAAACCACTGAAGGCCTCGAGGATACCAATAAAAAACTTAATGCCCGTATGGGATTTGATAAATATACCGAAGCTTTTAATAAAATTCATAAACATGGTATGGCGGTTCTCGGTTCTTTTATTTTCGGGCTTGACAGCGATACCGAAGAATCGTTGAAAAACAGAAAGGATTATATTTTAAGCCAGCCAATTGATGCTTATCAAACAGGTATTTTAACACCACTGCCCGGTACAAAAATGTATCGCGATTTTGAAAAGCAGGGTAGAATTATAAAAAATAATTATCCCGAAGACTGGCAATATTATAGTATTGAAGATGTTGTAATGGAACCCGGAAAGATGGATGCCGAAACGTTAAGCATTACCATGAAAAGCGTTTGGTACGATCTTTACAATAAAAAAACCATTTTAAGGAAGTTTATGAATACGCTTAGGGCTACTAAAAGTACGATAGCTGCAGGGTGGGCCATTTCGGCCAATATGACGTATCGAAATATGGGTATTGATATGTTTGGACTGGAAGAGTTTTCAATTGAAGATATCATTGGCCAATTGCCAAAAAGTAGCGGTGCCCTGTTTCATAAACCGGATAAATAGTAAAATCGATTATTTTCTTTTAAGCGACGCAACATATTTTATCAATTCAGGATAAAATGTGTTAAAGTCCGCTTCAAGATGCGGGTAATGCTCTTTTAACACATCAACCGCATGCTGCATGCCCGAAACAAATCGTGTCCGCCGGTCCATTCCGTAAAATACATTTTCCAGTCCGTCAAAATGTGCATAATTCAACAACCAGTTTTGCGAAATCATAAAGGGTAAAATACGTTTGGTGCGATAGGGCAGAAGAAAAAAACGTTTTGAAACCTCTTTATAAACCCATGAGGTGTATTCGCCCAGTGGTACCTGCGAATAGTTTTCCCATTGTTTAGCCAAAAAATGATCGTAAAAAATATCCACAACAATCCCTGAATATTTCCCGAATCTGTTCCTTATCAAATCCCTGCTGTTTTTATGCACCCGGTGCGAATCGGTATAAGAATCGATTTTACGGTGCAGGGTTATTCCTGCCAGAATATCGTTTTTATATCGTAACGAGGCATCCCCCTTTACTGCATCGGCAATAAAATTTCCAAACAGCAAATCGCTGTTTTCTCCCGACAGATGAGCATGTGCCAAAAAGTTCATAACTGATTTTCGGCTAAATTAGTATTTGTTGTAAATCAATTTATATTCATTATAATTTCTTTTATTCAAACGTTTGCAGATACTTTTTTTGTTACTTTTGACCGTTGAACAATAAATAATTAAACGATTGATATACAATGAGTAAAATACTTTTATTGGGTGATGAGGCGATTGCTCAGGGGGCCATTGATGCCGGTTTGTCCGGCGTATTTGCCTATCCCGGAACACCTTCCACCGAAATCACAGAATACATTCAGGCCTCTAAGGAAGCCAAAGAACTTGGAATTAAATCGGAATGGTCAACCAACGAAAAAACAGCCATGGAAACAGGCATCGGCATGTCGTATGCCGGTAAAAAAGCCATGGTTTGTATGAAACATGTGGGACTTAACGTGGCAGCCGATGCTTTTATGAACTCGGCCATTACGGGAACCAACGGCGGTTTGCTGGTGGTTTCGGCCGACGACCCTTCCATGCACTCCTCACAAAACGAACAGGACTCGCGTTTTTACGGAAAGTTCGCCATGATTCCCGTTCTCGAACCTTCCAACCAGCAGGAAGCATATGATATGACCTATTACGGAATACAGTATTCGGAAAAAGCAGGCACTCCGGTAATGTTAAGGGTTACAACCCGTTTGGCCCACTCTCGCTCGGGCGTTGAACGTAAAAAACAGCTGCCTCAAAACAAACTGCACCTGCCATCCGATGCCAAACAGTTTATCCTGCTTCCTTCCATCGCCCGTAAACAGTACAGCGGATTGTTAGGTAAACAGGCCGGTTTTGAAACGGAAGGCGAAAAGTCGGGGTTCAATCAATATATTGACGGCGAAGATAAAAGCCTGGGAATTATTGCCTGCGGACTGGCATACAATTATTTGATTGAAAATTATGCCGGCGGTAAGGTTCCTTATCCGGTATTAAAAATAGGTCAATATCCCGTTCCTTCAAAAATGGTTAACAAACTGTATGAAGAGGTTGACGAAATTTTGGTACTCGAAGAGGGAGCACCCATTGTTGAAGAGATGCTTCGCGGGCTGCTTAACAAAGGCAAAAAAATACGAGGCCGTTTGGACGACAGCCTGCCGCGTGCCGGCGAACTTAATCCGAACCTCGTTGCCAAATCGTTGGGATTGCCCGTTGAAGAGGGTTTTGAAACCCCTTCGGTAATCAAAGGCAGACCTCCGGTTTTGTGCGACGGTTGTCCGCATATCGACTCTTTTGAAGCCTTAAACGATGCCTTAAAAAAATATGGAAAAGGGCGTGTTTTCTCCGATATAGGATGTTATACCCTTAGTGCCCTTAAACCGCTGGAATCAATCGATACCTGTGTGGATATGGGTGCCTCCATTACCATGGCAGTGGGTGCTGCGGAGTCGGGACTTACCCCTTCGGTGGCGGTTATTGGCGACTCAACCTTTACGCACTCGGGTATGACGGGGTTGCTGGATGCCGTTATTAAAAAGGCTCCCATCACGGTGTTTATACTTGATAATGCCACCGTAGGTATGACCGGCGGACAAAACTCGGCAGCACTTGGCCGTATTGAAGATATTTGCAAGGGGCTGGGTGTTGAAGAAGAACACATCAGAGTGGTAAAACCGCTTAGAAGACTTCACGATGAAAATCTCAAGATTTACGAAGAGGAAATTGCTTACGAAGGGGTGTCGGTAATTATTCCGCGCAGGGAGTGCGTACAAACACTGGCACGCAGGATGAAAATTAAAGCTGCCGAAAGACGTAAACAAAAAGAAGCACAGGCAAATTAGTCAGTTTATTAAATTCAGAACACAATGAAAAAAGATATAATACTCGGTGGTGTGGGCGGACAGGGTATCCTTACCATCGCCGCTACCATTGGAACAGCAGCATTGCTTGAAGGACTTTATTTAAAACAATCGGAAGTGCACGGAATGAGCCAGCGCGGTGGCGATGTTCAGGCACATCTTCGTATTTCATCCGACCCCATCGCATCCGATCTGGTGCCCGAAGGAAAAGCCGATATGGTTATTTCGGTGGAGCCCATGGAGTCGTTGCGTTATGTTAACATGCTTAACAAAAAAGAGGGTTGGCTTATTTCAAGCATGAATCCCTTTAACAACATTCCCGATTATCCTGATATGGAAGATATATTGAAAGAAATCTGGAAACTTCCACGCTATATCACCATTGATGCCGAAAAAACGGCAAAAGAAGCAGGTTCCATCAGGGCTGCCAACATTGTAATTCTTGGTGCTGCCGCTCCATTTATCGGATTAAAATATGAGTCGCTCGAACAGGCGATACGTAATATTTTCGGGAAAAAAGGCGAAGAGCTAATCAATATGAACCTTAAAGCACTTAAGCTGGGGTACGATTACGCCAAAAAAAACCGGTAGCTATTCTTGTGGCAAATCAAATGAAAAAGCCTTTTGAAAAAATATCAAAAGGCTTTTTTTAATTTTCCGTAACATTTTTTCCGTTTATCTGTTACTTTTGCAGGCTTATTACTATTTCCATGTATAACATCAAATCTTTATTGCTGGTTCTGTTTCTTTTTTCCGCTTTTTTGCAGGGATGCGAAAACAAGAGGGATGTGGATAATAAAACCCTGACAGAGAAAACAAAACCTGTTCATGTTCCGAAACAATCTTATGGTATTGTGGTTGATTCGCTGGATGCGGATACGGGAACGGTTAAAAAAAATGAGTTCCTTTCCGATATTTTATTGCGGCACAATGTAAGCTACAGTACAATAGATAAACTGGCAAAAAATACGCGTAAAGTTTTTGATGTAAGAAAAATAAGGCGGGGTAACCGGTATGTGGTAATCTCAAAAAAAGATTCGGTTGAACACCCGCTCTACTTTATTTATGAAATTAACAGAATTGATTACGTTGTTTATCATTTAAAAGATTCGGTTTACGCTTCGCTCGAAAAAAAATCTTTTGAATATAAAGAAGAGGCTGCAAAAGGCGTTATCGAAAGCTCGTTATGGAATGCCATGGTTTCGTCGGGAACCGATCCCAACCTTGCCAATTCCCTGTCGGAAATTTATGCCTGGACCATCGACTTCTTCGGATTACAAAAAAAGGACAGCTACAAAGTTATCTATGATGAACTATACATCGAAGGTCGTCCGGCCGGCCCGGGAAAAATAAAAGCATCGTTGTTTCAACACGGCGGCGAAAACTTTTATGCTTTTTATTTTGAACAAAATGGCGAAGGCGACTATTTTGACGAAGAGGGAAACAGCCTGGAACGTACTTTTTTAAAGGCTCCGTTAAAATATACGCGGATAAGTTCACGATTTTCAAACAGCCGGTACCATCCTGTTCTGAAAATACGCAGGCCGCACCACGGAGTTGATTATGCCGCACCCGAGGGCACTCCGGTTCATTCGGTTGGCGACGGAGTTATTGTAAAAAAAGGTTATCAAAAACGGGGAGGCGGTAACTATTTAAAAATTAAGCACAACAGTACCTATACCACCACTTACATGCACCTGCGCGGGTTTGCCAAAGGAATGACAGTGGGCAAACATGTAAAACAGGGCCAGCTGATTGGGTATGTCGGCCATACGGGGCTTGCCACCGGCCCGCATCTCGATTTCAGATTTTTCAGAAACGGGCATGCCGTTAATCCGCTCAAAGTAAAATCACCTCCCGCCAAACCTGTTGAAAAACAATACCGTCCGGCTTTCGACTCGGTGGCACGGCACTATATGTCGGTTTTAGATACAATCAAATAACCAAACAATTGTCTTTTGCCGGAACCGGGCAAATTACTGAACAACCGTCAAAATTCCGTACCTTCGCAACATAATCTGCACATCGTTGATAAAACCTGAAACCATACAAACCATTGTTGAAACCGCTCATGTTGAAGAGGTGGTGGGCGATTTTGTAAACCTTAAAAAGCGGGGTGTTAACTACATCGGACTTTGTCCGTTCCATAACGAAAAAACCCCGTCGTTTGTAGTTTCGCCGGCAAAAGGTATTTACAAATGTTTTGGCTGCGGCAAAGCGGGAAATGCCGTTAACTTTGTTATGGAGCACGAACATTACTCCTATCCCGAAGCCCTTCGTTATCTTGCCAAAAAGTACAGCATTGAAATTGAAGAGGAGGAACTTACCCCTGAAATGCAGCAGGAGCTTGATGAACGCGAAAGCATGTTCACGCTCAATACTTTTATTAACAGCTATTTTCAGGATAACCTTTTCAATTCCGAAGAGGGAAAAGCCATCGGTTTATCCTATTTTAAAGAACGCGGATTTTTGGAGGTAACCATAAAAAAATTCCAGCTGGGTTATGCCCTTGACAAATGGGACGACTACTCAAAACATGCTGTTGATAACGGATTTAAAAAAGATATTCTTTTTAAAACCGGCCTGAGCATCGACAAAGGAGATAAGATGATGGACCGGTTCAGGGGACGGGTGATGTTTCCCATCCATAACCTTACGGGAAAGGTAATAGGCTTTGGCGGCAGAATATTGAACAAAGAAAAGTCGGCTGCCAAATACGTCAACTCGCCGCAATCCGACATCTATGATAAAAGCAAAACCCTCTACGGTATTTACTTTGCCCGGAACGCCATTTTAAAACAAAACAAATGCTATTTGGTTGAGGGCTATACCGATGTTATTTCCATGCACCAGGCAGGCATCGAAAATGTGGTTGCTTCGTCGGGTACTTCGTTAACGGTGGATCAGATAAAACTGATTAAACGGTTTACACCCAATATTACCATTTTATACGATGGCGACCCCGCCGGTATTAAAGCCTCCTTTCGCGGTATCAATCTTATTTTGGAGCAGGGGCTGAATGTAAAGATTGTTTTGTTTCCCGAGGGTGAAGACCCCGATTCGTTTGTTCGCGGACACCAAACTTCGGAGGTTGAAGCGTTTATTACCACACAAGCTGCCGATTTTATCTCGTTTAAAGCCCGGATGTTGCTTGAAGATACAACCGGCGATCCTGCCGCAAGGGCAGGCCTTATTAAAGATATGGTGGAAACCATTGCCCATATTCCCGACCAGATAAACCGTACGGTGTACATTCAGGAGTGTTCTTCCATTATGGATGTTACCGAACAAACTCTGGTAAACGAGCTGAACAAACTTTTAAGAAAAAAGTACAG
The DNA here is from genome assembly GCA_964400655.1 of uncultured Lentimicrobiaceae bacterium. Classification (GTDB taxonomy): domain Bacteria; phylum Bacteroidota; class Bacteroidia; order Bacteroidales; family F082; genus B16-G9. The sequence goes on along the minus strand of CAYNVN010000068.1, from coordinate 1,199 downwards.
AAAAAAAATAAAAGCCACTGAACAGGAGGTTCAGGATATTGCCGTTAAAGAGGAAGAGGTTGTTCGTGAATTTGATAAGCTCGACATGAGCTTTCAGGAGCGTGAGCTTATCAGGCTTTTATTGCTCTACGGCGACCGCACCATAACCGAGAAAGATAAAGAAACAGGAGAACCTTATACCGTTTTTGTTGCACAATATGTGGTTAACGATTTAGTGAAGGAAGATATTGGATTTGGTAACGAAACACTGGGTAAAGTTTTTGCTGTTTTCAAAGAGGCACTGGAACGCAACGAAGTGCCCCGTACATCTTATTTTACCAACCATCCCGATGAGGAGATTGCCTCGCTGGCCATTGACCTCATATCTTCCCCGTACGAATTAAGTGAAAACTGGAAGAAGAACAAGATTTATGTTAAAACCGAGGAAGACCAGTTAACTGTTCTAACAAACTCTATCCTTTTGGCCCTTAAAGAAAAGCACATAAGCCGGCAGTTAAAAGAGATTGAAAACAGACTTAAAGAGGTAACCGACGAAGAAGAAACCAATTCGTTGATAAATGCTTATAAATTGCTTAAAGAAGTGCATCAGAAAATAAACAAGCATCTGGAAAGACAGATTTTACCTTAAGGCGGAGAGTCCGGAGTTTGGAGTGCCTAAAGTGCGCTAAAGTTTGGAGTGCCTGGAGTTGAAACTACGTCGTTCCTTTATTAGTCCGTCATTTTGAGGGAGAAACGACCGAGACCCGCCCGAACGTACCGTTCGGTACGGGCGGGAATCCCCTACTATGAATGACTGAGCTCTCTTTTGTTTTAGAGGCAGGCTGGTATCCGGGAGTTCCCTCAGTCGTACCTCCTTCGGGATGACGTTTGGCAGTGCGGAAGGGTCAGACCCGCCTACTTAACATTTGGGCAGGCAAATCAAAAATCATAAATCAAAAATTTGAAATCAAAAATCAAAAGTGCCTAAAGTGCGCTAAAGTGTGGAGTGCCTGGAGTTCAGCGTTTGGCGTTTGGGCAGGTTTCGGTTTCGGTCGTACCTCCTTCGGGATGACGACGGGGCGTGCGGAAAGGGTACACGTGCACAGCAATGTCACTCTGAGCGGAGTCGAAGAGTGACAAAGTAGTCGAAGAGTGACAGCGGGAATTGCCTTTTTTTCTGCGGTTGGTAAATATTAATTACTGACAAATGCGTTGAAAAC
>CAYNVN010000067.1:0-4880 GCA_964400655.1 uncultured Lentimicrobiaceae bacterium | reverse complement strand
TGTAATTTAAATTGTCCATTTTATCATTGTGAAATTGGAGCAACAAAGGTAATCTATTTTATAGTTATTTAGAATTATTTTCAATAATAAGTTTCTATATATTTATATCAAAAACCGATTCAAATTCTGATTTTCCGGTTTTCTGACAATTGCGATTAAAATACCAATGAGTTGTCGGTTATATTAAAATTTGTTCTTTCAGCAGGTTTGCCGTTAAACAGGAGTGTACCGGAAGCACTCCGATCAGGTCGCCAATATTGATTTTATTAAAAAACGGTGCGGGTATTTTAACAATTCCGTGCTCCTGCGAAAGCGAAGAAACGTACGCACCGGCTATGGGTTTACCCCTGCCTTTGTTGCCGAACGGCACCACATATCCGTACAGTTTAAAACCATTATCGGCCTCAATATGTTCTTTCGACAGGTGAACGGCACCGCCGTAAATTACAAGCTCTTCCCTTTCGGGGTGTTTGGCAACAACAGGAGATGCCACAACCACGGCAATATCCTCTAACCGGCAACTGCCTATATGGTACTGCATCACATCGTAATAAACAAAATTTCCGGGACGAATCTCATCAAATCCGCTGCAGTTATCCGCCATGCTGCACGAAGGAGTGTCGCCATACGAAACAATTAAACCGGGAAATTGCTTGATGTATCTTTGTTTTAATTCGTTGAGTCGGGTACGGGCATTTTTAAGGATGGACAATATCTCCCCTTTTCCTTTTGCATGATAGGTGTGGCCGGCATGGGTTAAAAACCCTTTGAATACCAGTTTTTTCGACCGTTCCAAAAACCGGATCATCTTATCAATTTCTTTGTTTTCCGGCGTGAGCCCCGTACGATGATAACCCACATCCGTTTTAATAAAAAGTCCGGCTTTACGGCTTAACTTCTCTTCGAGAAAGCGTAACGAATATACCGATTCGGCCAACAGATTAAGGTTAACGGAAGAAGCAAGATGATTGATGGCATCTGTCTCGCGCAGGTTCACCGGAAAGGCAATGGTGATATCATTCCACCCCGACCGGGCAAAAAACCGGGCCATCTCAACCGAAGAAACGGTAATTTTATCAACACCCGATTTCCTGAACAGTTTAGCGGTTTCAACCGACTGATGTGTTTTAAAGTGGGGCCGGAAAACAGCGTTCGCCCGACGGGCTTTTTGCTGCATCCGTTTAATGTTGGCAAACGCTTTTGCAGAATCAATCACAAGGGTTGGTTTGGTAATATCATTCATACACCGCCACTTTTGCTGAACACTTTGTTTTACCGCCGGCAACAACAATATAAATACCCGGAGGAAGACCGGCTGTTACCTTGATGATTTTGCCTGCCTCTGACCGAAATGTTTTGTAAAATATTTTCTTCCCGGTAAGGGTGTATATGGCCACCGGCAGAGTTTGGATTTGGTCGTCGGAAATTTCAATATAAAAGTTTCCGTTGCCGGGATTGGGGAATATTTTAATGTACGGAACTTCTGTTTTAAATGCAGGGATAGCGGTAATAACCGAATCGGTGCAAACGGTAAGTTTGGTACCCGACAGATAGCGTTCTTTTGCAGGATTGGTGCCGCTGTTAAGTGCAGCGGGTAAGCCTATGGAGGGCCATCCGTCGGAGATGTTCCAAAAAGGAGGTTTCTCGGGCAGATAACAGGATTTGTCGGGAAGGCTATCGGTTCCTTCGGGAATAATCTGGTTTAAAACATTGTTTCCGTATTCAAAATGGTTTGTCCCCGTAAGTTTGTATTTTCCGTGAAATGCAGAATTATCGGTTACTTCGTTTCCGGTAAAATTTTGCATCGATGTTTCCAGTATATTGTTTGAAGTCATAATAATTCCGTAGAGTTCGGCCCTGTTCCTGAAAAAAGTATTGAAAGGCCCTGCAGGCCCCCAATAATGATCGATAACAATATTTTGAGCAATGTTACCTTCAAACAGGTTGGAAAAAGCGTAATGACCGTGCAGGGAGATGTCGCCGGCATAGTCGTGAACAGGTTCGCTACGGTAAACATCGGTTGAGTAATTATATCCGAACACATTGCCGTTGGCACCGGTTTTCACCATCATGGCGTGGCGCAGATGCATAAAAATATTGTTCTCAACAACGCATTCACTTGCGTGATGATTAATGGTTACGCCATAACCGTGTGTACTTGCCCCGTCATACTGAAAAGCGTGATGAAAATAGGAGCCGGTAACCCTGACCCCCAGACTTTTGGTTATATAAACATGAGAGGCAACACTTGTATCGCTTTCGATACCTTTAACACGGCAGTTTTTAGCATAAGCAAAATATACATTGTAACCGCCGCCGCTCGGCGGCTCATCAAGTCTTTTAAGTTTAAGACAGCTTATTGCCACATTTACAATCGGGTTAACGGCTCTGATTACCGGTGTCAGCGTGTCGGTATAATCAATATTTAAAGGCGACTGAAGAAAAAGCGTATCGCCTGCAACCGAATCAATAACCGTCATTTGCCCCACCGAATTTTCGGCCCATGAAATCGGTTTGATATCCCAGCTTCCGTTGGTTTCGGTTATTTCAACCATTTGTCCCGATGAAAAGAGGAAAGCCGAGTCGGTAAAGATTTTATTGCTGCCTTTTGTGTAACCGCCGTCGAGCAACACAAAGGGTGAACCCGCCGAACCCGACACCTTAATTCCGTGGATGTTTTGTCCGTTAAAATCGAACAACAGGGTGGTAAAATCCGATCCCGCACCGGTTAACGAAAGGCTGTCGTGTAAAGTAATGGTGCTGTTGAACAAAAAAGCTCCCGGCGGAAAATAAATGGCCGTATTTCTGTCGCCGGCCGAAGCCATTGCGCTTTCCAAAGCAGCGCTATTATCGGTAATACCATCGCCCACACCGCCAAAATCTGTTATGTTAATCTGCTCCCCGGGTTCGATAAACCGAAAATGTTCCTGCGCCAGCTGCCAATTCACCCGTAAACTGTCGGGTATTATTTGTGCAGCAGATGTTATCGCCAAAAGAAAAAACAACAGGATGGTTAACGATCTCATAATATTTAATAATTATTTGTTCAAAGTTACCTTTTTAATTTATAAATCCGTAAGATGGATTATTTTTGTTTTTTACAACATGTGATTTACATAAACGTTATCGTTAAAAAATAAATGATGAAAAAGGTACTGTTATTTTTGATTTTGGTTGTTTTTGGTTTTGTTTCCTGTAAACAAAAGCCGGAGAAGGAGGTAATCACCAAAAAAATTCAATACGATGTTAATATTAAAAGTCCCGATGCCGATTGGGACTGGTGGATACAAAACATTGTGGGACCCGACAGGGAGAAATTGGTTGATATGATTATGGATGGTGCTTTGTCGGGGAAATTTCAGGCATACGATTATTTCAGCGATTCCATTTCGCCTGCGGATATAAAGATGATGCTTGCCGACACTTTTTATCTGACTTACAAAAGATCGGTACCCCCTTACGATGAATTTGACACCACCGTTATTATGAATATTACCCGGGCTGATATTCAACGAATACGCTTTTTGGAAGAGTGGCGCATTGACCCCGAAACCATGCAGTTTGAAAAGAAAATTATGGGTATCGGTCCGGTAGCCCACCGTTACGACCTTGCCGGAAACGAGCGCTGGCAACCCTTATTTTGGATTTATACCGATGACGATTTTATTAATGGTTTGAAAAAGGAAAAGGATTAACGACTAAAAAATCTGCTGCCGTTCCGTTGATGTTATCCGCTTTTGATTACTTTTGAGTAGTTTTAAAATGCTCAATAATTATGAAAAGCGATACCTCTTTTAAAAGTTGTATTATTATCAACTCTACCGTTTACTTTGTGATGGCCTATTTTCTGGTGGTTTTTGCTTATAACCTGTTTGCCATTTGGATTGCTACAACATGGTTCAGTTTTTCCGCCAACCTTTATTTTCACGGTTACGAACTTAAAGGGTCGTGGAGCTCACTCGACAGAATGGTGATTATTTTCTTTTTCGGACATTCCATCGACCTGCTGCTGGGATTTATCTTTTTGTGGCTTTATAAGCGGCAGAGGAAATATAAGCGCGGTATCAAGTTATTCTTTTTGTGGGCATACATACTTGCCTTTTCGTGGTTTCTCGGTAATTTTATCGTGGGAGCCGTTTTTAATTTCGGAATAGGCACAGCGTTGCGTGCCTTCAGGATACCCTTTTTCCTGCGGTTTATTTTGGCTGCAATCTCTGCACTGGCTCTCTTCTATTTTGGTCACAGCGGCCAGAAAGGGGTTAAAGTTTCGGCCAACCTCTATTACAAACGCCTGGCAAAAACCAATATTAATTCGTTTTTAATGAATCAAATCGTGTATCCCGCCATAATCGGGATTGCTATTTTGGTGGTGTATAAAATCCCGAATATTGATGAGTATCATTATATGGACTGGCTGACCATTTCGATGCTGGTGTTTTATGTTCTGGGGTTGTTTCTTTGGCAGAAGAACCGCAATTCCATTATTTTTAAAAACCGCGGCGTAAAGGGCAGCGACGATGAAGACGATTATCACAAACACAACAAAACCTGCAAAATACAGGTGTATGCCGTTATTGCCTTTTTCATTGTAATTTTAGGAATGCGCATCGGACTGAACAGCGGCGTTTCGTTTTAGCTGATGTTTTTGAAATCAAAGTTTGATTTAAACGCTTCATCCTTTTTATTTCCGTGATTTTTCTACAGGTGTTATCAATTGAGGTTGTTTAAAGTTGAGTTATTGATTATAACAGCAGAATATTTATAGCGACGGTTCAAAAAAATAATTCTTTGTTATTTTAAAAGCCTAAGCAGGGATTGTCACACTTCGACTTCGCTCAGTGTGACACGTTTTTTACTTTTTGAACTGTTTTCTACAGTAG
>CAYNVN010000066.1:0-7967 GCA_964400655.1 uncultured Lentimicrobiaceae bacterium | reverse complement strand
TAATTTTCAGCAAAAGAAAATTTCTCCCCTTTTGTTCAATTATGTTGAAATAATTTATCAACCGCTCTTTTATGGCCTCAATGGCTGCCTTGTCGTCAGGTGTGGTTTTCCCGCCATACCACTTATCATCCGAAATGGTTCTCTGTGCATAGGAGGCAGGAATGAGCGTTTTTGCATTTATCTTATTCAGGTTTTTTTTGAAATAGGAGGGGAGCCCCCGGTTGCCCTGAAAAAATGCCGTTGGTCCAGGGCCGTTTGTTTTAATAAGCATTAAGGCTTCGGAGGCAGCCGTGTTGATCTCTTTTTTGAGGGTATTTAGTTTGTTGCCGATTGAAGTGATGATGGTAAGGAAACGTTCAAGACTTAGTTTTTCAAGTTTTTTTATCTCTTCAAATCCCTCTTCGCGGGTTTGTTTTTTGATAAAATCTACCAGCATGCTTTCGGGGTTGTAGCTTTTTTCATCATCGGTAAGCGATAAAACAAATTCGATCATGATTTTTGTTAATGCGCTCTCTTCCCCCAGCTTGTCGTAAAGGTCTTCAATGATGTCGGGTATGATATCATCGTTGTCGATAACAACCTCGAAACCGTATGGTAGTTTTACATCGTTGGTAAATGTGCGGATGATGCGATGTACAAACGAATCGATGGTGCTGATGCCGAAATCTTCGTAGTGGTGAATAATGTTGGATAGCAGAACGGCAGCGCGCGATATAAGCTGTTCGGGAGTGAATTTTAGCCGGTCGAGTATGGAACGGGCCATCTCGTTGTCGGTTTCGCCGCCGGATAGTTCGCGAAGTGTCGAAATGATTCTTTCTTTCATTTCGCCGGCTGCTTTGTTGGTAAAGGTAATGGCCAATACGCGACGGTATTTTCCCGGATCCTGAAGCGTGATTAGTAAATACTCCAAGACCAGCGTGTGGGTTTTGCCCGAGCCGGCGGATGATTTGTAAACAACAAGGCTCATTATGGCAGATATAGCAGTTTAACCGTCAGGGTGTTACCGGGCGTGATGAGGTTGGCGAAATAAATGCCGCCATGAAGTTTAAGATTGTTAAAATTGATGCTGATGTTGTGTTCTCCCGGAACAAAAGTTTCGGGTACGGTTTTGTAAACCTGTTTTCCCGAAATATCTACGATGGTAAGCGAAACGGTACTTTTTTGTTTTACACTGAACAAAATGGTGGCCTTGTTTGTTACGGGGTTCGGAAAAGCGGAAACACCGGAGATTGTTATTCTGTTTTCGGGAATGTCAAGAGTGCCTCTTATGGAGTCGGCATATTCAACAACAATTCCGCCGAGGATATCTCGAATGGTCAGAAGCGGGATTTTTTGGTTTTTTCCAAGCCATTTGTACTCGGTGTAGGAGTATGGTACATTAATGCCGGTTTCCTGCGATTCGATATAAATGCTGTCGCGTTCTTCAACTTCCGATTTAACCCTGAGTACATCGAAAGTGCCGTAGGGGGTGATTAAGGTTCCCCATCCGTCAACGGTATTTACTCTTTTACGCTCCACCTGCAGGTATCCGGTTCCGGGAATGGTCATATCGGTTCCTGAGAATGAGGAATCTACATTGCCGTATGTCAACGGAAACTTGTAAAGAATATCCGGTTCGTCAAAAGTGGCCGGAATACCGAATCCTTGCATTTTAAGGGCAAATCCAACCATTTTAAATGCACTGTTTGACGATTTATAGTACTGGTAAGGGTCGGAAACGGGCACACCCGGAAATGGCAGGTTGCCGGCCATTCGCAGGGCAAAATCGGCCGAAAGCAGAAACAGTGCGCCTGCCGGTTGCGGGGTTGACATCACATTTACAAAGGTGTCAATGCGTTGTTTTACCGGAGTTAGGTCTGAAAAGTCCCAGATGTAATTTTCGCCGGTTTCCGAAGGGTCGGTTATGCTCATATTAAGGCCGGTACTTACTCTGGCAGTATCTCCTTTTTCCGGCATATCGTTTTTATCAATAACAATCTGCCCAAAGGCAAAACCTGATGTTAAAAACGAAGTGATAAAAATAAATTTTGTTATTTTTTTAAACATGGCATTATTATTTTGTGTTTTTTTCGGATTTCTTTTTTCGCTGTCGTGTAAACAGTTCCTGAATGTTGTTAAACTCTTTCCGGTAGGCCACGCCAACCCCCTGAGTGTAAGGCGAAATCTTGTCGTAGTTGTTGTAATAGTACCACGAGTTCATGTTGGAGTGGTTAAAAGCTTTTAGCAGCCAGCGCCCGTCTTTGGTAAGTTTGTAAGAGATATCCACATCACCCACAATATTACTGGCGTTTTTTTGAGCCTGATCGTAGGTCATGCCGAAATTGCCGGCAATGCTAAGCCGGTTGTTGAACAGCCGGGTTGACAGTGCTACTTCAAATTCCTGTTGCGACACTTCGTCGCCAACTTTGTAATTTACACCAATATCAAATTTATCGCTCATTTTTGACAACATGCTGCTAAGCTGGTTGGCAAGTATATTATAGCCCGAAGAGGCAAGGTTTACATTTCCGGCGTTGCTGTAATTAAAGGTGCCGAGAACCAGAAGCGATATCATTTGTTCGTTTACTACCGATACGTTGGTGGTGTCGAGGTTGGCAAATATCATTCTTTTAAGGTCGGGGTCGGCATCCGGCATATCGAAGGAGAATTTAAGGTCGGGGTCGAGCAGGGTATTGCTCAGGGTAACATAACAGTAAACCATTACTTTGTTTTTGTATGTAGCCGTTGAGTCGATTACAACACCGAGGCTGCTGACATTGGTTTTTACTTTATAGAGGCCTTTGATGTTGATAATAGCACCGGTAGGGTCGCCCGTCCACGATATTTTACCGCCTTCAACAAGGTCGAACCGTTTGCTTACAAGGTTTTTAAAGTTAAAATGAAAGTATCCGGTGTTAACAATATAATCGCCAATAATATTAAATACTCCGTTGGAATTGGCATTGAAATCAAGGTTTCCGTGTCCCTGAGATTCGATGTTTCCAAGCTCTGACGGCAGAAAGATGTTTACTTTTGCATCGGTTGTAATGCTGGTGTTTAGTTTGATATCATACTTTAAAGCCTCTTCCTGGTTTTCTTTATTTATTTGTTCTTCACGGCTTAATGCTTTTTCTTCGGAAATTAAGCGGAGCGAATCGGCAGTAGCCGAATCAACCGGAGGCGGAGTAAAAATTATGTAGTCGTTTTCGGATACGTCGTAAACATAATCGAGCGGAATGTTAAGGTCGGTACCTTCAACGGTTTTTGCTTTTGCTTCGAGTTTAATATAATCGGGGCCTCCCCATAAATGGATGTTGCCCGAAGCAATGGCGCTGCCGTAATAAAGTTCGTTCATTTTGCGGTTTGTGTTGATAAATAGCAATTTGTCGGTGTTTACGTGCAGGTCGTAATGGAAGTCGCTGAAATAGTTATGACGTAAACTCCCGCTAATTAAACCTTTATTGCCAAGGGTGTCGTAAATTACAATGTTGTCGAAATTTATTTCGTTGCGCTTAAATTCGAGGTAATTTGAAAATGAGTACTTTGAATTTAAATAATTAACCACAAGGCCTGCCCGTATCAGTTCGGCTTTACCAACGATTACCGGTTCTTTTAATGTTCCGCTGATATCGAAATAACCTTTTCCTTTTCCTTCAATGTCGTGAAACAGATTTTTTAACAACGGGTTGAGTATTGCCAGATTGATGCGGTTAAAATCGGCATGGAGTTGCAGGCCGTTTTTTTCTTTAAACGGGAAATAAAAACCGTCGAGAGAAAACACTTTTCCGGTTCCCGTATTGCCTTTTCTTATTATTTGTGATTTAATGAATACCGATTGGTCAACATTGTTCCAGGTATTCATTATTCTTGCATCGCCAAGATAAACGTTGTTTAGCCCGAAATTGATGATTTTAAAATCGGATATCAAAGTGCGGTTGTTGTTTATCATGCTTAGTTCCAGTGTGCCGTTAATAAACCCGTCGAAGTCGATTCCCGAATTTTTAAGAGCCAGGTCGAAATTGGAAAGGTTCCACTGATTGAAGGTGACTTCAAGTGAGTCGCCGCTCTTTTTAGGCACAACTCCCTGGATTGATAATTTTGAAGATCCGCCGTTAATGGTAACATTGTTAAACCTGATGCCCGAGTTGTCGGAAATGATGCTGTTGTTTTTGTCGAGAGTCCATAAGGTATCCTGAATGTAAACTTTTACATTGTCGAAAGTCAGCTCTCTTTTGTCGTCGTTTTGGTAGAAATAACCCCTGATTTTTCCATAATCTTTTTTTGTGGTATCGTTGTTGTGCCAGTTGATACCGAAATCCAGCATGTTTTTGAAAACGGAAGAGTTAATGGTAAAGTTGTCCATGCCAATGCGTTGCGGGTCGGAAGCGGTGCTGTCTTTTAATATGATATGGTCGGTACGTGCATTTAAAAACAGTTTGCCTTTACGCGTTTTAACCAATATATTGTTGTTTTTAAACCTGACATTGTTATATGCCATAAAAGGGGAGGTGAATTTGGCCGAAACATGGTTGTTTTTAAAGTTTAGTGTGGTTGAAAACCTGCTGCCGTTTTCAATGGTCAGGCCGTGTAAAAACTGGTCTTCAAAAAGTTTATCATCTTTTATGGTGGCTGAAAGATGTATGAATCCCGATGTGTCGGCATGCGCAGAATTGTTTTCATCAATAAGGAAGTAGTTGTTGATAAGATTGACCATTTTGCTGTTAAGTGTTGAAAGGTCGAATTGACCGTTTGCTTTACCATCAAGATAATCTGAGTTAATTGTAATAACCTGTTGGTTTGAAGAGTCGTATTTTTTTAGATTTATCGATTTTACGAAATAATCCGAATCGTTTAATATTAACCGGCTGTTTTCAAATGTTATATTGGCAATCATATCTTTCAGGTTATCACCTTTTATCCTCATGTCGGCAGTTGTGGCCAGTGAGAAGTCGTTGTCAATCAGATTCAGGGCTTTTAGATGTATCTTGCCTATTTTTGTTTTGGCAGTGTAGAGCGGGGTGTCTGAAAAATCGATAGCTCCGTTAAGATTTAAAACAAGGTTTTTATCAATGATATTCACTGTTCCGTTGATGTTTTGCCTGTGGTAGTTTCCGTTGTAGGTTATTGAGTCGTACCGGTAATCAAAGGCCTGCAGGTTTGTAAGGGTAAGTGCTGCATCTATCGAGATATCTTCAAACGATTTTCCCTTTCCGGTGATTTCTGCTTTAATGGTGCCCTGTCCAAAATAGTCTTCAAGTTTAAACAGGTGACCCAGGTCAAGATTTTTCCCGTTTAAGGTGGCCGCAAGGCTGACCGTATCGTTGGCGATGTATTTGAAGTTGATGTTTGTTTTTAGCGGGGCATTGTTGACCAACAGGTCAAGTTTTGTGTTAAAATCAAAATAGTTTCCGTTAAAGGTTCCCTTAAGCCTGAGTATGTCGTCACACTTAAAATCTTTGGGTATGGGTATTTCGTTTCCTTCAGGGAGTTTAAAAATCTTCATATCGCAATAGCCGGTTGAAAAACCTCTGATATAAGCATCAAAACGGGTTTTATTAACTTCGGTAACTTGTGACACTTTGAAATCACCGTCAATATGGGTTGTCTTGCCAAAGTCGATAATTAGATTGTTTGCCGTAAAATGTTCAACGGTACCGTTAACCGTTCCGCTGAATTTCACGGAGTCTTTCATGGGGAACATTACATCGGCAAAATATCCGATATCGGAAAGGTAAAGAGTGGTATTTCTGAAGTTGCCTTTAAGCTGCACCGAGTCGAGGAACGAGCTCATTTGCCCCCAGTTTTTGTAATTCAGTTCAATATCGGCATTAAGTTTTGAGTGATTTATATTGCCTTTCAGGTTATGCCCGCGAATGGTGGTTCCGCTCAGGATAAAATCCATTTGCAGGTTTTTTGCAATCAATCCGCATTTTTCGATGGCTGAAAGGGTTTTTATTTGGAAGTTGAGAGAATCGTCGTAAAGTTTGAACCGGTCAATTTTCAGGTTGATGTTATCAAAAACCATGTTGTCGTAATCCATGGCTTTTCCGTTGCCCAACGAATCGTTTTGACTGAACTTTTCAAAATGAGAGTTGGTAATTGCAATATGTTTGATTTTTAATTTGAAGACTGTATTTGAAGGCGGTGCCGTGGTATCTGATAATGATTGGATAAATTTTATAAGGTTTAATTCTTCTTCATTTAAATAGGTTCCCAGCCTAAAATCAAGACTGTCGATTTTTACCGATTGCGCAATGATTCCGTAAATTTTGTAATCGGCATAAACGGGCCTGATGCTTAGTTTACCTATTTTAATCATGGGATTATTGTGATGATCGTACAAAGCGAGGCCTCCGGCTTCAAAACCCTCAAGCAGATCAATATTGATGGAGCTGATATTAAAATGGTAACCGGTATATTTTGTTAAAAAGTCGGTTACCATTTTGGCGCTGAATGTTTGAAACAGGGGCTGATTAGACAAAAACGTAAGGCTTACCGGAATGTAGAATAACACCGGTATAATCCAAAGAAAGCCTCGTAATAACTTCTTTTTTATATTTTTGTGCCCCTTATTACTATTCAAATGAGTGTTTATATATTAGGTATTGAATCTTCGTGCGACGACACTTCGGCAGCAGTTTTGAAAGACACACAAATGCTCTCAAGTGTAATTGCCAATCAGGATGTTCACCGGAAGTATGGCGGTGTGGTTCCCGAACTGGCTTCGCGTGCTCACCAACAAAACATTATTCCTGTGGTGGAAGTGGCGCTACAACAGGCAAAGATAACCAAAAATCAGTTGAGTGCCGTGGCTTTTACAAGGGGTCCCGGACTGCTTGGTTCGCTGCTGGTGGGAACCTCTTTTGCCAAGGCCTTTGCCATGGGACTTGATATCCCCATTATTGAAGTCAACCATTTAAAAGCACATATTTTGTCTCATTTTGTGGAAGATGATGTTCAAAAGGAGCACCCGGAATTTCCCTTTTTATGTTTGACTGTATCGGGAGGACATACACAAATTGTTAAGGTTAATAGCGCCTCGGATATGGTCATTATTGGCAAAACCATTGACGATGCCGCCGGTGAGGCTTTTGATAAGGCAGCAAAAATTATGGGGCTTCCCTATCCCGGAGGGCCCGAAATCGACAAGCTGGCAAAAACCGGAAATCCTGTTGCCTTTTCTTTTCCCGAACCGAAAATCGGGGATATGGATTATAGTTTTAGCGGATTGAAAACATCGTTTCTCTATTTTTTACGTGACCGTTTGAAAGAGGATGATGATTTTATTGAAAAAAACAAAGCCGATTTGGCCGCTTCTATTCAGCATACCATTATTGCTATTTTAATGAAGAAACTTCGTATTGCGGTTGAACAGACGGGTATCAGTCAGGTGGCCATAGCCGGAGGCGTTTCGGCCAATTCGGGATTGCGCCATGCCATTGAAAAGGAAGCTGCTGATAAAGGATGGAAGGTTTTTTTGCCTCCCTTTAAATATACAACCGATAATGCTGCCATGATTGCGGTGGCAGGTTACTTTAAATTTCTTGAAAAGGATTTTGCCCCTCAAAGTATTGCCCCTTATGCCCGTGGAGGGTTTTGATGTTTGGCTCGTTGCTTGTTGCTTGTTGCTGGTGATTCAAGGTTTGGAGGTTCAAAGTTTGAAAGTTTAAGGTTTGACGAACCGCGAAGACGCAAAGGCACAAAGTAAACCTTTTCGGCCGAACATCCCGATAGTTATCGGGAGAGTCCGGAAAGGTTGAGAGGTTTGGATGATCTGGTTGCTCGTTGCTGGTTGCTGCCCCTGCTGCAAGCCCCATCGTCATCCCGAAGGAGGCACGACTGAGGGATCTCCTGAGTAGCAGCCTGCCCATACAGACAAAAGGGAATTCTGTCGTTCAAAGTAGGGAACTCCCCGGCACCAGCCTGCCCTTTTAGTAAAAGGGAATTCGGTCGTCTTTATTTGGGGATTTCTCCTCCCTACGGTCGTC
>CAYNVN010000065.1:0-8872 GCA_964400655.1 uncultured Lentimicrobiaceae bacterium | reverse complement strand
AACGCAAAACCCTGAACGCCAAACGCCAAACGCTCAACTCCAAACTTTAGGCACTCCAAACTCTAGCGCACTTTAGGCACTCTGATTTATGATTGCAAATTTTTGATTTATGATTTTTGATTGGCCTGCCCGTCCGGCAGGCGGGCCTGTCCAAACGCCAAACGCTGAACCCCAAACTTTAGGCACTCCAAACTTTAGGCACTCCAAACTCTGGCGCACTTCAAATTCTAGCGCACTTCAAACTTCTCCCCTTTAAAACCTGTTGTCGCCATCCAGTAAATTGCCCAGTCCGCCGAGGATGCTTCCCTCGCCGCGGCTCTTTCCGCCTGCGCGCGGTGCCGATGCAATAACCCTGTCGGCCAGGCGGCTAAAGGGCAACGACTGTACCCAAACGGTTCCGGGGCCCTGCATCCTTGCATAAAAAACACCTTCGCCGCCAAACAGAGTATTTTTAATGCCTCCCACAAACTGAATGTCGTAATCAACCGTGGCGGTAAAGCCAACCAAACTGCCGGTATCAACCTTAAAAACTTCACCCGGAGCGAGGTCTCTTCTGTATAAAGTTCCTCCCGCATGAACAAACGCCATACCGTCGCCTTGTAAACTTTGAAGGATAAATCCTTCGCCGCCAAAAAATCCCGCACCTATCTTTTTGGTAAACTCCAAGCCTATCGACACCCCTTTGGCAGCACACAAAAAGGCATCTTTCTGGCAGATGAGTTTGCCCGAATGCCGGCTTAAATCCACCGGAATGATTTTTCCCGGAAAGGGAGCCGAAAACGAAACATGTTTTTTTCCGCTGCCTCTGTTGGTAAAGGCCGTCATAAAAAGGCTTTCGCCCGTTAACACACGTTTGCCGGCCGAAAACAATTTGCCCATCAGGCTGTCGTTTTGTTTCGAGCCGTCACCAAAAATGGTATTCATCTCAATCACATCATCCATCATCATCATGGCACCGGGTTCCGCCATAACCGTTTCACCGGGGTCCAGTTCAATTTCCACAAACTGCATATCATCCCCAAATATTTTGTAATCAATTTCGTGTGCGTTCATTTTGTTACTTTTTATCGTTGCCCGCAGCAGCGTGCATCATTTTATAAACCATTTTAATCTCTTCATCGGTTGCTTCCGGATCGTTCTTTTTAACAAAAGCCTTAAACTCCTCATAAGTCATTTTTTGCATCTCTTCCAGGTGCTGTTTGTCTTCATCGGTCATGCCGCTGTTTTGTCCGGTGTTATATCCCTGATTAGTTATCTTAACTCCTGCGGGAAGCTCAAAATCGGATGCGCTTGTCGATACGCCCTCCTTAAACGAAACCGCCTCTTCCGTCGAAGTAAAACTCATTACGGTAACCTTGGTCGATAGCGGTATTGCTTTATAAATAAGCAGCACCGTTTTACCCATGGTATTCATTTCCCATTGTTCGCAATGCTTACCCAAAATATCGGCATGCCCCGTCATTTTACCCCCCATGGCTTCCAAAATATCCTTTCCTCTTGCTGCCATATCATTTCCGGCCATGGCATTGGCCATTTGAAACGACTCCGAAATATCAACAGCTTCGTTGGTGAGTAAATCCACCGAATAGGCCCGTTCACCGTTTAATATGGTCACATTATCTTTAACCACATGGTTGTTCTTCGAAATGGTTTCGCGCAAACGCTCCTTCATTCCGTAATCGTCAAACAACAACGTTTTGGTTCCTATTCCCTCTTCCGAGGTCGTTTTATACACAACTTTCCCCGATTTAATTCCGTAACGTTTATACTCGTTTTGTCCAAACAACAGCTGCGTGGCAACAAACAGCATAACCAATAAACTCAATTTTTTCATGGCTTATAATTTTCAAATTATTTTTTCACAAATATAGCGAAATTACCAAACAACAGCTTTTTGTTGATTTGGGCGGCTGAACCGGGCTGTCCGTTATAGCCCCGTATGGGCAGGCCGTGTTTCGTAACAGGCAAACGGTAGCTTCCGCCGGTCGCTCCGCTGCCTTACTCCACATCGGCCTCCCCAAACGGGGGCTGTCACTGCCATCCCTGCCGCAGGGGGCAACCGCGTGCTTAAATGTCTTTATTCAATCCCGTTGAGAACACTTTTTTTCCTAATTTCGCCACCTTTAATAACACGGTTAATTTAACATAAACATGACACTTATAAAATCCATCTCAGGCATCAGGGGAACCATTGGCGGAAATCCGGGCGATAACCTTACCCCGCTTGATGTAGTAAAATTTACGGCTGCTTTTGGCAACATCATTAAAGAAGAACATTTCGGGCAACCGGTTAAATTTGTTGTGGGACGCGATGCACGTATCTCAGGTAAAATGGTGGAGTCTCTGGTGGTTTCAACCCTTTCGGGCCTCGGTATCGAAGTGGTGAACCTCGGCTTTTCAACCACACCCACCGTTGAAATTGCCGTTACCGAAACCAAAGCTCAGGGCGGCATCATCCTTACGGCAAGTCACAATCCCAAACAGTGGAATGCTTTAAAACTGCTTAACGCAAAAGGCGAGTTCATTTCCGATGAAATTGGAAAGAAGGTGCTTGAAACAGCCGAAAAAGAGGATTTTTACTTTGCTCAGGTGGATGAATTGGGTAAAATTTCCGAAAACAATACATTTATCACCCGGCACATCGAAAAGGTGCTGAACCTCGAACTGGTGGATACCGAAATCATAAAAAAATCAGGATTTAAAATTGCTGTTGACGGGGTTAATTCAACCGGCGGCATCGCCATCCCCCAATTATTAAAAGCACTGGGAGTTGAAGAGGTTGTTGAACTTTACTGCGAGCCTACCGGCGATTTTCCGCACAACCCCGAACCGCTTCCCGAAAATCTGAAACAGATTTCAAAAACCGTTACGGAACAAAACTGCCACCTCGGTATTGTGGTTGACCCCGATGTGGACCGGCTGGCATTTGTGATGGAAAACGGCGAAATGTTTGGCGAAGAGTACACCCTTGTTGCCGTTGCCGATTACATATTATCAAACAAACCCGGCAATACCGTGTCAAACCTCTCCTCAACGCGCGCATTAAAAGATGTAACCGAAAAACACGGCGGCACCTATTATGCTTCGGCTGTGGGCGAAGTAAACGTGGTTGCCAAAATGAAAGAGGTTAAAGCCGTTATCGGCGGCGAAGGCAACGGCGGAATTATTTATCCCGACCTCCATCTTGGCCGCGATGCACTGGTGGGTGTGGGACTGTTTCTTACCCACCTCGCACAAAAGAAAATGAAGATGTCGGAACTGCGAAAAACCTATCCCGAATATCATATTTCGAAAAACAAAGTACAGCTGCCGCCCGATACCAATCTTCAGGCCATGTTCGAAATTGTTATGCAACATTTTCCCGACAACGAAATTCTTACCATCGACGGGGTAAAAATTGAGTTTGACGAAGGCTGGGTTCATTTGCGGTCGTCCAATACCGAACCTATTCTGCGTGTTTACGCCGAAGGCAAAACCCCTGCCATGGCCGAAAATTACGCTTCGCAGGTAATCGATATCCTCGATTCGATTATGAACTTTTAGAATAATCGCCCGGTAACACCGGCCGGAAGCCAAACAGCTGTTATGATCGAAATCATCAACAACACCATCGACTTTGTTAAAAAATCCCTTTCCGGCTCCGAAGGAGGGCACGACTGGTGGCATGTGTACAGGGTATGGCAACTGTCGAAGCAGATAGTCGCTCACGAAACGGGTGCAGACCTTTTAATTGTTGAGTTGGGTGCCCTGCTTCACGATATTGCCGACTCAAAATTTCACAACGGAGATGAAGAGATAGGGCCACAAATGGCACGGGAATTTTTACAAACCCAAAACCTGTCAGAACAATCCGTTGAACACATTATCAATATTATCAGGAACATATCTTTTAAAAACAGTTTTGAAGAACAACGTTTTACATCCAAAGAGTTGCAAATAGTTCAGGATGCCGACCGTCTTGATGCCATAGGGGCCATTGGTATAGCACGTACATTTAATTACGGAGGCTATAAAGGGCGCGAACTTTACAACCCCAACATCAAACCCGAAACCAATCTGACAAAAAAGAAGTATAAAAACAGTAGTGCACCAACCATTAATCACTTTTATGAAAAACTGCTTACCCTTAAAGATATGATGAATACGGAAACCGGAAAAAGGATGGCCCGGCATCGTCATAAATTTATGGAACAGTATTTGATTGAGTTTTTCGACGAATGGAAAGGATTAAAATAATTTATAATTACAATAAGACTATGAAAAAGTTATTGCTTTTGGCCGGTATTTTTTTGGTTATGGCATCTTCGTGTGATAAAGTTGATGAACTCACCCATTTTAATATGGATTACAACGAGGACATGACCATTCCGGCAACATTTGGTATCGATATTCCCATTGATATATGGACACCCGATATTCCCACCAACTCAACTTCCACTTTTGAATCGAACAATACGCACAAAGACCTGATTGAAGAGATTGTTCTTAAAAAGATGAATCTCACCATTAAATCTCCCGAGTCTTCAACGTGGGATTTTCTTAAAAAAATTGAAATTTACATCAGTGCCGACGGCCTTGAAGAGAAAAAAATCGCCTGGCTCGAAGATATTCCCAAATCGGGTCTGAAATCCATCGATTTGAATGTTTCGCCTGACGACTTAAAGGAGTACATTAAAAAAGACGAATATAAATTAAGAACCAAAACCGTTACCCGCGAGCTAATTTCGCACGATACTCAGGTTGAAATCAAAAGCACCTTTTTTGTTGATGCAAAAATCCTCGGGGTATAGTAAAACAAGGGTTAACAAATAAGCAATTCATTATTTTGTTTTACCCGGCTCAGGTTTAACGAGTTGCTTTATTACCAAATAAAGGTTTGTTATATTAAAAGAATCTCTTTATCAGATTGTCATCTGCAAAGGCGGGAACGGTAACCTTCAGTTCCGGCATCTCTTCCATGGCCCGTTCAATGGCAAAAACAGCTCCGTCGTTACGGGCCCAGCTCCGTCGTGATATTCCGTTGTTCACATCCCAGAAAAGCATGGAACGCAGTCTGCGGTCGGCATCGTTGCTGCCGTCTAACACCATTCCGAAACCACCGTTGATTACTTCACCCCAGCCAACGCCGCCGCCGTTATGTATGGAAACCCATGTTGCTCCCCTGAAACTGTCGCCAATTACATTTTGAATGGCCATATCGGCAGTAAAGGCCGAGCCGTCGTAAATGTTGGATGTTTCGCGATAGGGAGAATCCGTTCCCGAAACATCGTGATGGTCGCGGCCCAGAACAACCGGTGCCGAAATGGTTCCCTCTTTAATGGCCTTGTTAAATGCAGCCGCAATACGAATACGTCCTTTGGCATCAGCATAAAGAATACGTGCCTGTGATCCTACCACCAGTTTGTTCTCCTGTGCTCCCTTTATCCACTGAATATTATCAGCCATCTGGCTTTTGATGGGAGCCGGCGATTCGTTCATCAACTCTTCAAGAATGTCGGTGGCAATTTTATCGGTAATTACTAAATCTTCAGGATTACCGGAGGTGCAAACCCAGCGGAATGGCCCGAATCCGTAATCGAAAAACATGGGCCCCATAATGTCCTGAACGTAAGATTTGTATTTAAAATCAATTCCGTTATCAGCCATCACATCGGCTCCGGCACGCGATGCCTCCAAAAGGAATGCGTTGCCGTAATCAAAAAAGTAGGTTCCGCGGGCTGTATGTTTATTAATGGCATTCGCCTGACGGCGTAATGAATCCTGTACCTCTTTTTTAAACTGTTCGGGGTTATTGGCCATCATTTCGTTGGCTTCGTCAAAGGTGAGGCTCACCGGATAATAACCTCCCGCCCAGGGATTATGTAACGAAGTTTGGTCGGAGCCAAGGTCGATGTAAACACCGGCTTCGTCAAATTTTTCCCAAACATCCACAATGTTTCCCTGGTAGGCAATGGAAACAACCTCTTTACCGGCCTGCGCTTTTTTAACCCTGTCAATAAGCGTGTCCATATCATCAATCAATTCGTCAACCCATCCTTGTTGATGACGTTTTTGCGCAGCGGCAGGGTTGACTTCAGCCACAACCGAAATAACTCCGGTAATGTTACCCGCTTTGGGCTGTGCCCCCGACATGCCTCCCAAACCGGATGAAACAAACAGTTTGCCTTTAAATGGATCTTCTCCCTTTTTTGCCACCTTACGGGCAGCATTCATTACCGTGATGGTGGTTCCGTGAACGATGCCCTGCGGCCCGATATACATATACGAACCGGCAGTCATTTGTCCGTATTGCGATACCCCGAGTGCGTTGAATTTTTCCCAGTCATCCTGACTTGAATAGTTTGGGATAACCATGCCGTTGGTAACCACAACACGCGGTGCATCTTTGTGCGAAGGGAACAATCCCATGGGATGACCCGAGTACATTGCCAGTGTTTGATCTTCGGTCATGGTGGCCAGGTATTGCATGGTTAGCAGGTATTGTGCCCAGTTTTGGAAAACGGCACCGTTACCGCCGTAGGTGATAAGCTCGTGGGGGTGCTGGGCAACGGCAGGATTCAGGTTGTTCTGAATCATTAGCATAATGGCGGCCGCCTGTTTGGTTTTGGCAGGATATTCACTAATCGGCCTTGCATACATTTCGTAATCGGGACGAAACCGGTACATGTAGATGCGTCCGTATTTTTCAAGTTCTTCGGCAAATTCTTTGGCAAGCACTTCATGATGTTTGACGGGAAAATATCTTAGCGCATTTTTTAGTGCCAGTCTTTTTTCTTCAACCGAAAGAATCTCTTTTCTTTTGGGAGCATGGCTTACGCTGTTGTCGTAAGGTTTTGGAGCCGGCAGTTCATCAGGGATACCGGCCAATATGGCTTTTTGAAAATCGTTCATAATAACTGTTTTTATTGTGGCCTCAAAATTAAATAAAAAGGGGATTTTGAGTGCGTTAAATATCTATAATAAGTAAAGAAACTGTGCGGTTTAATACAATCCTGCATCGGGATTGAAAGTAATCAGCAGGTTTGCCAGAAAATTCCACAGTGTAACCACCACAATGGCAATAATCTTGGCAATGTAAAAATTCATTTTGCTTTTGGAAACCAGCAGCCAGATTACAAAAGTGTTTATGGCAAGACCAATGATTGAAATCACAATAAATGCGGAGTACTCTGCTGCAATGTTCGGGTTATGACTTTCAAAAGTCCAAATCCGGTTCAGGAAATAATTGCTTGTGGCTGCTGCTGAAAACCCGATGGCATTGGCTACGTATTTTTGAATCTTCAGTTTTTCTTTTCCCAGCCATGTCAGTCCGAAATCAACAAAGAGGCCGGTAAATCCTACAACCCCGAACTTGATAAATTTCATAATCAGGGTTCTGTTAATTATTTCCGAAAGAATTGTCAAGCTTTAAAAAATTAAAGATTTGTGGTCGCAAAGGTAGTTTAATTGGGGAAACGTGAAAACGGAATCAATTTGTATTTCATCTATTCCTATTACATTTGCACTTTAAAAACCATATCTATGTTAATTGACGAAAACATGAGGCTGGCGGATATCATCCACCATGATTATACACTGCTTCCGGTAATAAACAGGTTTGACATGCATCTGGGTACGGGTGACAAAACCATTGCCGAGATTTGTAAAGAAAAAGGGGTGAATACCGGATTTTTTCTTACCATTATTAATACTTTTCACGATTTGCAATATTTCCCCACGCAACAGTTGCAAAGTTTTCCCGTCAGGTTGCTTGTTAATTATTTAAAGCAAACCCATCTATATTATTTAAATAATGTGTTGCCCGAAATAGGGTCACAAATTGAGAAAATGGAGAAAAACTGTGCCATCGACAAAACAACTTTATTGCTATTGCGTAACTTTTTTAACGAGTACAGCCAGGAGCTTACCGGCCACATAGAACGCGAAGAACAAATCGTTTATCCATATGTAATCGGGTTGGAGAAGGCTGTAGATACAGGTGTGGTTGACCCGGAGCTTGCCGAAAAAATGAAAAGCTATACCATTACCAATTACAAGGAGGAACATGAAAATGTAGAAGAAAAGTTGTACGACCTGAAAAACCTTATTATTAAGCATTTGCCGGAAATAAAAAACGACAGTTATTGTCATTTTGTTTTACGTGAACTTTTCGGGCTGGAACGAGATCTGAACAATCACTCACGAATTGAGAACCTGATTTTGGTGCCCAAGGTTGAGAGTATGGAACAAAAATTAAAACAAAATTAGTGTTCCCATGGAAAGAATAGTTTCGGTGGTATTAGCAGGCCGTTCCTATCTGTTAAAAGCGGGAATAGAACAGTTTTTAAGCGAATTTGCTTATGTGTCAACCGACTCGTCTTTTAACGGAGCCGAACCCGCTCTTTTTGAAAAAATTCAAAATCTTAAACCCGATATTGTTATTATTATTCCTGATAAACCTTACGACAGACTTAAACAGCTGCTGCAATTACTCAGTAAAAGTTCTTCGGTAAAATTGATTGCCATTACCGAAAACCCCTTACCCGACGCAATTAAGGGTAAATTTAGCGAAGTTGTTCCGGCAAGTGCCGATAAAATGGAGTTGACCCGGGTAATTAATAAAGCACTGTCGGAAAAGGGAATAAACAGGAGAAGGGAGGAGTCAGATAACAAACTTAGCGAAAGAGAAATTGATATTTTAAAACATGTTGCCTACGGTTTAACCAATCAGGAGATTGCCGATAAACTTTTTTTAAGTGTTCATACGGTAACCACCCACCGGAAAAATATTACAGGCAAACTGGGTATAAAAACGGTTTCGGGATTAACGGTTTATGCTTTGATGAATAAACTGGTTAAGCCCTCGGATGTAAAGCATTGATGTTGCCGGTTG
>CAYNVN010000064.1:0-11078 GCA_964400655.1 uncultured Lentimicrobiaceae bacterium | reverse complement strand
TCCCCGAAAGCTTTCGGGTTCGCTTCCCTCGGAATGACGATGGGGTTTGCGGTAGGGGCAAACAAGTAACGAGCAACAAGTTTAACCTCCTCAACCTTTCCGGACTCCCCCGATAACTATCGGGACGCGACCGAAAAGGTTCACTTCGCGCCTCTGCGTCTTAGCGGTACATCAAACTTTCAAACCTTAAACTTCCAAACTTTGAACCGACCAGCAACAAGCAACAAGCAACCAGGCAAACCTCTGAACTTTTGAACCTATAAACTTTCAAACTTTGAACCTCCAAACTTTGAACCTGCCAACAACAAAACATTCCCCACACCCTTCAAGTGCCGCAAAAAAACCATCCTGTAATTTTAACTTTCCACTGTAACTTTATTCCTATCTTTACGTCGTAGCTATAATGAAATAATTTCACCTCTGTTAAATGAACACAAACGAATACAATCGCTGTGTAGATGAACATGCTGACGGACTTTATCGCTTTTTGTTGAAAAACATCAGGGATGAAGAGGTGGCGCGCGATCTTGTGCAGGAGTCGTTTATGAAATTGTGGGAAAAGCGAAAGGAGGTGGAACAGGCCAAAAGCAAATCGTACCTTTTTACAACGGGGTACCATACAATGATTGATCACATTAGAAAAAACAGCAGAAATGTTGCTTACGAAACGGTGGAATACAGTGAAGAAAGTTATGACAGAGGTTACTCCGATTTAAAAGAGATATTGAATGAGGCGGTTGAAAAATTACCGGTCGATCAACGCTCGGTGGTGATGTTGCGCGATTATGAAGGGTACTCCTATAAAGAGATTGCCGACATTACCAACTTAAGCGAAGCACAGGTAAAGGTTTACATTTACCGTGCCCGTTTGTTTTTAAAAAAATACATTGGAAGCCCTGAAATGGTGATATAAAAATTATGAGCAGGATTAACAGAAATAATTACGAAAGTTTTCTCATCGATTTGGCGGAAGGCAATCTTGATGCCCAAACCGCACGCGAGATGATGGACTTTTTGGATGTCAATCCTGATATCAGAGAGGAGTTTGAGGCCTTTGACAACATCTTCCTTGAACCCGGTTCAATATATTTTGAAAACAAAAAACAACTTAAACAGAAAGAGATAAAATCTTTTGAAGATATAAATGAAGATAATTACGAATCACTGTTTGTTGCTTACCACGAAGGCGATTTAAGTGTAACCGCTCAAAAAAGGGTTGAAACGTTTGTAAAACTAAATCCTTCGCTTAAAAAAGATTTTGAGTTGTTCGGAAAACTTTCGTTAACCGCCGACAGCAGGTTGACTTTTGATAAAAAAGAAGAATTATATCGTCAGCGGAAAATCATACCGCTTTATTGGATTACCTCTGCTGCTGCCGTACTGCTGGTACTATTTGCCGTTTGGGGTGTGTTAAAATATAGCGGAAATGTGCCGGACAGCAATACAAACCAAAACATGGCACAAAACAGCAGTCCTGTTGCAAATCATGTAATTACCGATACTTCCGTTAAAAAAGATACAGGTAATAAAGAAACTTCTGTTATCACCAATATTGTTACAAAAAAACCGGCACCCCATAAAAAAGAAATTCTGCCTGTTAAAGCGGCACCTGTAACTAAAACGGCTGTTAAAAAACAGTATGCTTACGAAACCCTACTGATAAAAGAGATGCCCGTTGCCGGTATCGCCGTAAAACTTACCGATGATGAAATTTACTGCCGGATTAAAAGCCACGGCCATATACCAGGAAGTGGTTCCTCTTTGGAAAAGAGAAAGAGTTTGGCCGGTAAACTAATTGCCGGACTGTTCAACAAAGCCAGGAAGAAGATCGACCCCATTGTTCCCGAGAAAAACAGCGAGCCGTTGCTGGCAAAGGTTTTTGACGGAGGAGCCCGTGTGTTAAACAATTATACCGGTACCGAAGCCAATGTTACCAAATACTACGACAACCGCGGAAATTTAATTGCTTACCATTTTTCGGGCGGCAAAATCGCTTTCAGCAAACAGTTCAAAACAGGAGATTAAATTAAAAACCTTATGGAAACAACTCCCAAAAGTTGTTGTGTACAGATAATATATCTGCCATTTGTCGATGCCGGAAAAATGATACTTTTGTTTTTATGAATATTGTTATTGTTTCGGGAGAACGCGGTGAGGGAAAAACCACTTTTTTGAAGAAAGCAGCAGCAGAACTGCGTAACAGAGGGATATCGCTTTTTGGTTTCTTTGCAGGGCGTGTTGTTGACGAGCAAGGCAGAGAAGGCTATCAAATATACAAGCTCCCCGGTGGACAAAAAATGCTGCTTTGCAGGAGAGATGCCCCCGAAACGGGCAACCTGCATCTTTTGGACTTTTGGTTCGACGAGTCTGCCGTATCGTCGGGAGAAAAATGGCTTAAAGCCGGTTTTAACTGCGAAAATCCTTTTTTTATTTTGGATGAAGCAGGAAAATTTGAATTGGACGGTTATGTTTGGGATTCTGTTTTACAGCAGCTGATCAACAACAATAAAGGTACACTTATTATTGCCGTAAGAAATAAATTTACCGACAAGATTATTGAAAAATACAAACTTAACAAGCACCGGTTAACTGTAAAAAGCGATTTACTTTTTACAGTTGAGTTTATAGATAAAATAGAGCGCCGACAAAATGATTAAGCTGTATAAAACAAAAAAAGGCGTAAATCCGTAATGTTTAATCAGCCAGCCGCCAAACAACGGAAAAATGGCGGGCAAAATATTTCCGGCTCCTGCAATGCCGGTATATAATGCACGATTGGCGGTTCCCGAGATTTCAAGCAAAACGCCGTTCATCGAAATGCTGTAAGCGGTAAAAACAATACCCCCCACAACAAAAATGGTAATCAGTGCCGGCATGTGCACCGGAATAAAAAGCAACAACGGCATCATCACCGAAAACAGGGCACTGCCGTACAACAGGTTGCGATACTTATACTTGCCCGCCAAAAGAAAAAGAATGAATCCCGTTAAAACACTCCCCACGATTTTAAACAGCAGAAACCAGCCGGTAGCACTGCTTTCGGTATGCAAAACCTCTTTTCCGTACAAAATAATAAACGGCAACAACGAAATGCTGATGCCCATGGTATTGATAAAGCCGAGGAAATATTTTAAACGACGGTTGGTTTTCAGCTCAGCTTTAATAAGCGACAAAAAGTGCCCCGGACTGCTCACCTTAAGTTTTGAAGGAACCACCTCTTTTAAATTCCAAAAACCCAGCGAAGCCAAAAACAGAGCGCCAAAAGCTACAAAAAACATATAGCCGTAGTTGTACGGATAATCGGCAATACCCAGCGCCTTTTTAGCCAATAAAGCCGAAATGAACAGCAGCGAACCGTTGATAACCTGTTTCAGCGAAAAAAACGGTTTGCGCGACTCCGGTAAAACCGATTTCCCGAAAATATCGGTATAACTTATGTTGGCAAATGCTCCGCTCAGCGAAAAAACCGTTATCAGTAAAAAAATCAGCCAAACCACGTTGGCAGGGCTTATACGGGATGAGTAAAAGAGCATAATACCCATTCCGAACAACGCCAGAATACGGGCATTGATGCCTGTTAAAAGAAATTTCTTTTTAAATGTATAATTACTGATAAAAGGGGCAAATATTATTTGGGTAAAGCTGGAGCCGCCCATCATAATGGCCGTTAAAACGCCAATTTGTACGGCACTGCCACCTGCATCTACCATCATGGCGGGAATTACCGTATCAACATCCATAAACGGACGCGACAGTGCCAGAAACGCTGCATGCCAAAGCAGTGAATAAAAATTACGTTTTGATATATTGGCGGTTAGTTTCATCCTCTTTTAACATCCCTTTTTTAGGGCTGCAAAGATAGATAAGTAATGCCATTAAATCTACATTTTCATAATAACCTGCATCAGTCCCTCTTTACGTCGCGACGAAACCGGTACTTTATCGCCGGTGCTTAAAACTACGTTTCCCGACAACCCCTGTTTGTCATATCGCTCAAAATAATGAAGGTTGACCAGGTGCGACTGATGAACCCTGAAAAAACCATATTCCGAAAGCATCTCATCAACCTCTTTCAATGTTTTTGACACAATGAGCTTTCGACCGTTATTTAAATAAATGGTTGAATAATTTTTATCCGATTCGCAACGAATAATGTCGTTTATCCGAATGGCATGAACCGCATCGGCAGTATTAAAAACAATGCGGCGCTCCGACGGAATGCTTTGACTGTTACGCAAGTACGAATCAAGCTTTAACAAGGCTGTCTTCTCGTTTACCGGATCGCTCACTTTTTCGATCGCATCAATAAGTTCCTGTGTATTGATGGGTTTCAAAATATAATCGATGGCACTTAATTTTATGGCTTTAATGGCATATTGTTCGTAGGCAGTAATTATGATGAATTTAAAGGGTACCTGTTTAAAGGCTTTTACAACATCAAAACCCGTTCCGTCGGGCAGGTGAATATCAAGCAACACCAGTTTGGGTTTGAGCTTGTTGATTTGCTCTGTTGCCTCTTTAACATTTTCAGCCTCACCCACAACCTCAACATTATCAATGTAGGCTTCAAGAATGTTTCTGATCACTTGCCTTGCATTGGGTTCATCGTCAACAATAAGCGTTTTCATTGCCATACTTTTTATTTAATGCTTTATAAATTTTCCCGTTATTAACGGGAGATTCATCCTCACTATGGTACCTTCCACCCGATTGTTATTAACAATCTCTTCAATTTCAAACAACATGGGAAATTTATATTTTTTACTCAAAACCAGGGCCCTTTCTTTAATAATGGCTATGGCTGAAGAATTATGTTTGTTTTTGTGAGGCATTGTAAACTTTTTGGAAGCCGTTACACCAACACCGTTATCTTCCACTTCAAAACGGATGTAATTTTTTATTAACCGAAAACGAATGGTAAGCAATCCTTTTTTATCGATGCCTCTGAATCCGTGTTCAATGGCATTTTCGAGAATGGGCTGCACAATCATGGCGGGAATATGTGTTAAATCGACAGGCAATGCTTCGTCAACTTCAAATTTAAATTCAAACTTACCCGGATACCTTATTTGCTGTAAACCCATGTAAAGTGTAACCATATTAATTTCCGTTTCCAGAGGAATGGATTCGGTTTGACTGCTTTCGAGCATAATGCGAAAAAACCGTGCAAAGTTTGACAGATACAATCCTGCGTCTTTGGCTTTATGATTCAAAATATAATTTTGAATGGCAATTAACGAGTTAAATAAAAAATGCGGGTTAACCTGTAGTCTGAAAAGTCTCTCTTTAAGATCGAGATTGTGATGTTTTGTTTTTAGTTTATCGTAATGAATTTTATAAAATGCGGTTACTAATGTAGCCACGACTATAAAAACCAAAGCATAAAACCATAAGGTGTGAGTAAACGGAGTGGCAATTATTATTTTAACGGATACAGGATTAACTGTTGAATTCCCCTTACTGTCGGTAATTCGGTATAACAGTTGATAGCTGCCAAATGGCACGGCCGTATATCGTATTTCGCGTGTTTTAGGACTAACCTTTACCCAGTCCATATCATAACCTGTTAATTTTACTTCGTAATTGTACTGTTCGGGGTTAATCATATCATCGTTTAGCAGGTCGATGGTAAAGGTATTTTCTTTGGGTTGGAGATAAATGGTATTGATTCCGGTGGTTTCGTAATAACGAACTTTACCTGATACCAGGAATCTGCCGAAAAATATTTCGGGAAGTTTTGTTGTACATTTAACCTCTGCGGGGTTAAACAAATTAAAACCTTTTTGTCCGCCGAAAAATAATTCGCCGGTTGATAACTTATAACGGGCATCGTTAAATTTATTGGATTGTAACCCGTCGTATTTACAATAGCCTGTTAATAATGAATCTTTTTCGGTATCAAAAACCAGCAACCCGTTACTTCCCGTCGATATCCAGAAATTTCCATTGTCATCCCGTAGCATCGCCTTTAAGCTATACGATAAAAAAACGTTTTTTCCATAGGTGATAAAGGTATCTTTTGCGGCATCGTATTTTTGAAGATAATCGTTCAAAACCCACAAATCGCCGTTACTGAACAACAGGTCTTTTATTTCATCCGACATCAAACCGGAACTGTCGGAAGCATAATAAGAAGCGGTTTCATCTGTAACATGATTCACACGATATAAACCACAATCGGTTGTTCCAAACCAGATGTTGTTTCGGTCATCTTTTTCCAAACGTGTTATCAAACGGCAACAAGCCCTGTCGAAAGTACCGTGACCATAAAATTTTTCAAACTTCAGGCTGTTTTTGTCAAATCTGGTAAGCCCTTCGCCTCCCCAAAAACCGATATACATTTTATCATTACCCGCTTCAATAAAGTCGTTATACCAGTCTTTTGCGAAACTTTTTTTGTCGTATGTTATCAGGGTAAATTTACCTGTTTCCGGATTGTAAATATTAAACCCTATTCCCTGCCAAAGCCCAATCCATAGTTTTCCTTCAGAATCGAAACAGAGGTCTGATACTTTATTTCCTGCCAGTGAATTGGGATTGTTCTTATCGTGTTTATAATGAGTAAATATGCCTGATTTTCTGTTAAAATAATCCATACCTTCTTTATCGTAACCAATCCAAAGGTTGCCGTTTTTGTCTTCGGCAACGGCACTTACCGAATTTCCTGCCGGGCTGTTCACAATGCCTGCAAGGTGAACAAATTTATTAAACGGATATTTTGGAACAGATATAACATTTAGTCCTTTACCCGTTGCCAGCCAGATATTGCCGGCTTTATCAAAAAGTATCTGATAAACATTATTTGACGAAATTGAAGCCGGATTATCCTTTTTATGCGAATATGAAATCATTTCGTTTTTTAGCGGATCGTATTTTAACAGCCCCATTCCCGTTCCAAACCAGATTATACCCTTTTTATCTTCGGCAATACACCAGGTTGAGGGTCTGATGAACTTGCTAAAAACACCTGTTTTCCGGTTCATCTGATAAACACCGTCCAGGCCTGAAACCCAAAATCGATTTTGCGAATCCTCCAGATATCCCGAAGCATCCGATTCGCGCTTTTTACTGTAATCCGTCCGCGAACTAATATAACGAATCAATTTATCGCGTTTGGGACTCAACCGCATTGGATAGATATTTCGGTCGGAAAACCACAAATTGTTCGCTTTATCCATATACAGGCTGTGATAATAGTAGTAGGGCTGATCGGTAAGCGGAAGTTTGTAAACGGTATCTACCATATTGGTTTTCAGGTTGAACATAAGTAATTTCCCCATCCTTAAAAGAACCCATAAAGTGTCGCGATGATACAAAACATCACGAACATTGGCATCAGAGAAACTAACGGTATCGTATATCATATTTACCTTTTTCAACTGGTTGTTTTTGCGGTCGTACCAAAACAGTCCTTTTTCGGTTCCTGTATAAACCTTGCCGCCGGCCGACTGTGTAAGCGAAGTAAACACCGATAGTTTACGATTACCCGGGTTTGAAGAATCGGGTTTGAAAATATGAAAAGATTTTCCGTCGTATTTGTTAAGTCCGTCAAGTGTAGCAATCCATATATATCCGCGTTTGTCCTGTAACAGGTCGGTGATACGGTCATTGCTTAACCCGTCGTCGGTTGTAAAGTGCCTAAACTCCGACTGATTATCTTCAACAAAAGGTTTGGTAAAGATAATCGGACGACGCTGTGCCATACCGGTTACCGTTAATAAAAACTCCAAAAGCAGCACTAAAACAACTTTCTGATAATTAATCATTAATCTTTTTAAATGAAAACGTGTAATACCGAACAAACTTCCTTCTTGCAATACATGTTAAAAGTAAGCAAATATTTTTTTATTGTGTGGTATAGAGCCGAAAAAGTTATTAAATACATGCGGAAATACCGACAACAGGGCGGGGCCGGTAAAGGGTAGTAATGCAAAGTTATAAATAACAACATTTACGGTGTTGGAATGATTTCTTATTGCGGAGTTTTAACAAAACCCGTACCGGTTAATCATTACCCGGCTACAAATAATAAATAACAGGGGGCGGTTTCGGATGACCATTTGTATGCAATATAGCAGCTGTATATCTTTACATAACTAAAAAATAATTTATGTTAAATAAAACATTTGACTGTAAAAAAATAGTTTTGATATTTATTATTTTATTTGCCTTGCAACAGGTAAACGGGCAATGGTATGTTAACAAAAAATACGGTTTCAAAATCAATATACCCGATCGGTGGAACAGTACCCATTTTGAAGAAAACGGAATGCTTGTTTATAAGTTCATCAGTTCCGATAATAACATCATCGTTGAACTTGACGCATTCGATATCGATAAAAGCATCCATGTTTTTGATCTGGTAAGCGATTTTGAAGAAAACCGGTTACCTGAAGGCTTTGAATGTTCATCGTTAAAAGATTATACAACCGAAACCAACATAAAAGGTAAAATAGCCATTTACAATGGATACTTAAATGGTATTGCCGAATCGTTTTCTGCATTTTATACCACCAATAACAACAAGGGTTATGTTCTATCCACATTGGTACCCATCGAGAAAATACAGGAAAAAACCGAAGAAACCCAGGCAATTATAAATTCGTTCCAGCTATTAAAGAGTCCTTAACCTTTATTATAACAACGTGCTATAAAAATCCGGTTAGCAGATATCCTCTTTTACCGCTACAGCTGCATTAAAAACGGAACCAGCTTTTCGTCGGAAGAGAGGTTAAGCTTTTGACGTAAACGGTAGCGTGTGGTTTTAATTCCACCCTCCGACTTATAGGTTATGGCAGCAATCTCCTTGGTTGAAAGGTTGAGCTTTAACAGGGCGGCAATTTTAATTTCGGAAGCTGAGATATCGGGACAAATTTCCAGCAGCTTTTTGTAAAATCCCGAATGAATGTTTTTGAAAACTTTTTCAAACTCATCCCAAATGTTTTGTTTGGTGTTTGAATCAATCTCTTTAATGATGCTGTTGATGGCTTGTTGAGCTTCCGTATTGCTTTTTAGCGAATAACTCATTTTTTCGAGTTTTTCGATAATCCCCGATATGGCATCGTTGTAACGTATCATTTCCAGTGCTTTTGATGCCAGCTCGCGGTTCTTCGATTCCAGTTGTTCCGTTAGCAGTTTTTTCTCCTGCTCAATAAGCTGTTTCTCCTGTCTGTAAATAATTTTTTCCTGCTCACGTAACTGCTGCTGACGTTTAAAGGCCACCGATTTCATTCTGAATAAAAAGAAAAGCAGCACTACCCCCGCCCCGAAAAACACAATCAAAATCCCCAGCAAAATATTGTTTTTACGTTGTATTTTGTTTTTCTCGGTTAAAAACTTTATTTGTTCATCTTTTTTTTCGGTTTGGAATCTTGTTTCAACCTCCGCCAGCATCCGCTCTTTTCCTGAAGTAAACAGGCTGTCTTTTATCCTAATGTGCTCTTGCTGATATTCAAATGCCTTTTGATAATCATTATTTGCGGCATATATAACCGATAGTTTTTTATAAACGAAACTCAGTAAATTCGGATTGTCGATATCGATTGCCATGCGAAGTGTCGGGTTAACAAGATCGAAAGCTTCGGGTTTACCCTGACCTGCCCCGGCACTTATCAGCGAAAGGTTGGTTACAACAATACCGGTACGTTCATCCAGCTTTTTAAAAATATTAAGCGCATGTATTAAGTGTTGTTCTGCTTCAGCGTATCGCCCCGTTTCAATAAGTATTTTGCCAATGGACTTCTCGGAGGAGGCGATGTGGCGGTCTATTTTCAGGTCGGTTCTTATTTTTAAAGCCTCGTTAAAATAATAGAGTGCTGAGTCGGGCATACCCACCGAATTATAATAATATGCCATGCTGCTGTAAACATTGGCTATGTTTACCTTGTTGTTTATCTCTTTGTTCAACGCCAGAGCATCTTTATAATAGCTCAACGCCCTGTCCGAATCCTTTCTGTCAAGCAAAATTCCGCCAATGCCCATGTAGCAGGTGGCCATCAGCTTTTTGTTGTTGATTTGTTTGGAATATTCAATTGACTTTTTAAACATCCTGATGGCATTTACATAATCGCCCTGTACCTTTAGGTTGGCAGCTTTGGCAAAATATAAATAGGCCAGCGCATGGGGATCACCAATGGTTAATAATGGTTTTTTTGCCTTATCAAGATAACTGCCGGCCAACCTGAAATTTGATTCGTAATAATATACCCGCCCGATCCACATAAGACTTTTGCCCGTTCCGGCCGTATATCCGGTTGACAAAGAAATGGAATAGGCTTCCTGCAAAAACATCAATGCTTTGTCATTTTCCCTGCTGCAATAATACTCACCCAAGACCAACAGTTTGTTAACTTTTGCCGTATCGTCCGACATGGTTATCAGTTGTTGCTCAATTTGCTTGTAATCGGTTTGTCCCTTTAACATGCCGGGCGTTAATGCCAACAGGATTATTATTGAACAGATAAAAGGTCTTGTTCTGATATTGAGTAGCACAAACCGCATTAGTAATCAAAAGCTTTATTAAGATACTTCCAAAAGTAGTAAATATAATTGACTTAAGGAATTTGGGGAAGAGGGAAAGATTTTGGGGTTGTTTGGTTGCTCGTTGCTTGATGCTTGATGCTGGTTGCTCGTTGCTGGTAAGTTCAAGGTTTGAAAATTCAAAGTTTAGAAGTTTAGAGGTTCAAAAGTTCAGAGGTTTGCCTGGTTGCTGGCTGCTTGATGCTTGTTGCTGGTCGGTTCAAAGTTTGGAAGTTTAAGGTTTGAAAGTTTGAGGAACCGCTAAGACGCAGAGACGCGAAGTGAACCTTTTCGGTCGAACATCCCGATAGTTATCGGGGGAGTCCGGAAAGGTTGAGAAGTTTCAAGTTCAGAAGTTTAAAAGTTTAAAAGTTCAGAAGTTTAGAGGTTTGAATCAGGTTGCTGGTTACTGCCCGTGTCACTCTGAGCGCCCGCCTGCCAGCAGAGCAGGGAGTCGAAGAGTGACATTCTCACGCGCTTTGTCATCCTGAGCGCCCGCCTGCCGGCAGGGCAGGGAGTCGAAGGATGACAATACCTCACACAATCGTTTTTACAGCAAG
>CAYNVN010000063.1:0-1625 GCA_964400655.1 uncultured Lentimicrobiaceae bacterium | reverse complement strand
TCATAAAGAATATTTTAAATGATGAAGAAATTGAAAATTCTTGAATAAGGTTCCCAAAATTAACAAAAAACAGGATATATGCCCCCTCGCCCTGTCTGTTTCGCTTCCTGTCCCCTTTCGGGAGTAATTGAAATATAAATTGCCGGTTACTTCCCTGCCTTCATTAACACCACCTTAGTTTGATCGTATTTACGTACTTTATTGAAAAACGCGACAAACTCGTGATATTCGGAAGCCGGAAAGGTACCTTTATACATTACAAAGCGCCTGGTGTATATCAAATCATTATTTTCGATTCTGAAAGCAGCCGTATAGGTTCCAAATTTGGAAGAACAACTTTTAAGCGGTGTTAATTTACCGGCTATATATCCTTCGGGAAGATGAAAAACAACGGTATCGTTATAACTGACGTTTCTGCGAACCGAAATGGCATTCTGGCGTTCTTTCTGTTTAAATTTATAATTCTCTTCTTTTGAAAAGAGAAAGGGAGCAAAAAACAACCGGTTGCCGCTATGCGTTGCATAATGGGGTATTTCGACCTGAATACGGTACAATATTTCTGGAACCGGATCAAAAGATTCCGAAACGGTAAAATCCTTAAGGCTGACGGTTGAAAAACGGAGTCTGTCCAACAAAGCCTTTTTTTGACGGGCATGAGTATCGCTATAAAGCTTATAATTTTTATCATAAAAGATTCCACGATTATGTGTGTTAACATCAACAACGCAATTACCGTCGGTGTTTAATGTTACCTCCGTAACACGAATCTTCGTATTGATATTTTCATCTTCAGTAGGAGTACGTACAATCTTCGAACCATCTTTTTCCACCACCAAAACATAGCGGTCATCGGTAAAACTCCCCAGATATCCTGAAGGAATATGCTGACTTGTACATTCAAGCCAAACCGTATCGCCGTTTAACGGAACACACAAAATGGCGTGATTAAACTGATTGGAAGGAAAATCGACAACCACATCGGAAGCATTTTGCCCGGCCCTTACCAAAGTATATTTAGCATCGATGTTTGCCGCCAATAGCAAGCTTTTCATATAATTGGTGAGTGCTTTACAATCGCCATAAGAGAGTTTATCAACCATTTTGGCTTCAAAAGGCTGCCACCCGCCCAGTCCTTTTTGTACGCTTACATAGCGCACCTTATCCTGCATAAACTTATACAGCGAATCCATTACTACCCTGTCATCTTTTAATCGTGCCGAAAGCGCTTTAACCATTTGTTCCGTTTGTTTGGGTAATACTGCACGTCCTTCGTTAAGATCGCAAATAAAATTACCGTAATCAACCCAGCTTTTGTAGCTTCCCGTAAAACCACCAACCGAGAAGGAAACGGGGGCAAATCTTACTACCGGTGTCCGGTCGGCAAGATTTTCACTAAACTTTTCGGAACGAACCGGAGGAAGATTTTCCACATGTAGATGGTAATATGTTTTACCTTCCAGATGCTCAATATCTATTTTAAGCGAGGTATCGTTCAGATAGTAGTAAACACCCAAACCGGGGTCATCTTCCGGGGTTATCATGGTAAAGTCCTCTTGCTCAATGGACATATTAACCGTGGGATAAACCTGCCACCTGTCCATATTCAGTGAGCTTTTGCTGGTTAT
>CAYNVN010000062.1:0-37566 GCA_964400655.1 uncultured Lentimicrobiaceae bacterium | reverse complement strand
CGATGTAAGGGTTTACGAAGGAGCTTATAATGAGTGGGTAATGAACAACCCGACAGAAAAATAACATGTAATTTTTTCATAGTGATAACCGGAGGCACCTCTGAAAAGGGGTGCTTCTTTTTTTTCAGGGTTGTTGTAATGACCGTTAAGCATAACCATTGGTCATTATAATAACCTTTTGTGATGTTTGAAACGGTGCCCTTCTATTTGCTTTTTTCATAAATATATGCTCCCGTGACGGCAGCGCTGAAAAACCCCGTTAAAAGAAATAGCTGCGGCAGAATATCTTTTATCCCCGCATTACGCAATAAAATATCGTAATAGCCTGTAAGTCCCCAGTTTAGTGGCGAGATTTTGCTGATAACCTGCATCAGGTTGGTCATCATAAAGGTTGGAACCCAGATACCGCCAACGGCCGCCATAATAACCACCGATATGGCTCCGAAAATAGAGGCCTGCTCCTGCGAGGAGAACAGGGTGCCGATAAGAATACCATAGCCCGAAGCAGCAGCCGATACTACCATGGTTAATAACAAAATAGCCAGCCACTGGTGGCCGATGTCGAGTTTGGGAAGGTCAAGATAAGGCAACAGGTAAACCCCGATAAGCAGCATTAGAAAAGCCTGCAATATTCCGATAACAAAGTAAACGGAAACTTTACCCAACAGAGAAGGCAACACCGAACCCGGCATGGTTTTCAATCGTAACGATACACCGCTTGTTCGCTCGCTGATGATGTTTCCCGCCAGCGGGATAACAATAAAAAACATGGCAAACAGTGTCCAGGCCGGAACATTGTGCTGAACCGAGTTGGGAACGGTGGCCTGTTTAAGGTTGGAAGCATACTGCTCGTTAAACTCCACCAGCTTTTTTTGTTTGCCGGGGTTTTTCATTTCAATTCCCAGCAACTCCTGAAACAGAGAGGCGTAAGTGTCGTAAATAATTTGAGCTTCCACACCTGAGGAAAACTCACGCAATGCACTCAGGATGGATAGTTTAAAAGAACTTTTTAGCACAGGGTCGAAAAACACATCTACTTTGGCAGTTTCTCCGGCACCAATGGTATCCAGTGTAACAGCTTCGGTTATCTCTTTAGGAAACTGGTGGTAAATATCTTTGTTCAGGTTTTTGCGAATGGAAAGTGTTGCATCTTTTTTTATTACAATGCCTATCAGGTAATTTCCGGCAGCAACCTCGTTTTTTAAACCTTCGGTATCGTTTCCGGCGTACTTTGTGATTTCAAAAAAATCCGATTTGCTTAAACCTTTTACTACATTGTTTCCAAAAACATCATTATCATGATTGAGAATGATAACCGGCAGTTTCTTTTCTTCCAGCATTTTGAACGAGCTGTCCTGAAGCATGGTCATAATCAGCACCAACGCCACCGGCATGATAAACAACATGGCAAGCCCGGCCCTGTCGCGGATAAGCAACAAAAACTCTTTTTTTATCGATGCTGTTAATTTTAAAATCATCTTCTTTTTTTTCACCGCTAAGGCGCAGATACGCTAAGTTTTTTCTATTTGCGTCTTCGTGTCTTTGCGGTTCCTTGAACCTCCAAACTTTCAAACTTTAAACCTTCAAACCTTGAATTACCAGCAACCAGCAACCAGCAACCAGTAACCAGCCCCCCTCAGTCCCTCAACTTTCTTCCCGTCAGTTTCAAAAATATATCTTCCAGCTTTTCACATCCGTTACAATCTTCAATTAATTTATCGGGTTTGCCTTTGGCAATGATTTTCCCATAATCAATAATGGCGATCCGGCTGCAAAAGTGTTCGGCTTCATCCATATGGTGCGAAGTGTATATTATGGTTGTCCCATTTTTATTAATCTCTTTCAGATAATCGATAATCACATTTTTCGATTGAACATCAATGCCCACCGTCGGTTCATCCAAAAAAAGAATTTCAGGATCATGCAACAGTGCTGCAATAAGGTTAACCCTGCGTTTCATACCTCCCGAAAAAGTTTTAATTCTTTTTGCCGCCTTTTCTTGCAACCCGAAAGCATCAAGCCAGTAATCAATCTTATTTTTCAGCTCTTTACCTTTCATCCCGAACATGTTGCCGAAAAACAACAGGTTCTCTTTTGCCGTAAGTTGCTCGTAAAGGGCAATATCCTGAGGAACAAAACCGATTTCACTGCGGATTTCGGTACGGTGCTTAAAAATATCCTTTCCATTAATTAAAACGGTACCGCTTGTGGGCTGCAGATGCGTACAAAGTATTGAAATGGTGGTTGTTTTTCCGGCACCGTTGGGGCCCAGCAGGCCAAAAATTTCTCCCCGGCCGATATTCAGGTTTAATTCGTCAACAGCCGGTTTACCTGCATTTCGGTAGGTTTTTGTGAGGTTGCTGATGTTTATAACGGCCGTCCGGTTCACTTTATCTCGCTTTCGTTAAATCTATGAGACCACTTTTTTTAGTCTGGTAAAAAATTCCTGTTCTCTTTTTGATATTTCCAACAAAATATCTGCGCCGCTGTTATAGTCTTCACCTTCCTGGGTACGATTTTTTACAATTCTTCCGGCAATTACGGCAAACTCGCGCCACCGGTCGCCAATCTCCGTCATTTCGTACGACATCTGTTTAAGCTCGGGTTTATCCACAATGCCGGCCGCTTCCTGCAAAAACGCTGCATACATATACCTGAATCCTGCACCACCGGTTCCGATTTCCTCTTGTGCCCTTACTATTTGCCCCGTAAAAAGCGACGCTTTTTTTGCTCCGAGCTTTTCGGGATATTTTCTGAACTTTGTTGAAAGGAACTTTATGCCTTTGGCTCCGAACATGGGTACCGGTATGGAGGTCATATCTTTACAGGTATGTTTGATGCCTTTTATTACCGCTCCTTTTACATCAAAACTTTCCGGAATATTTTTCAGCCAGTACATATGTCCTTTGGGGGCAAAAGTACCTTTGGCATAGCGAACACGCATCAGCTCTTTACGGGTAAGGGTGGTTTTCTTTTCCATAATGGGGTCGGAAATAAGGTAGTTATCGCCCTGTTTTCCGTAAACCACAATGTTATGTGCATTAAAGTGAAAGCGGTACCGGGTTGGGAAGTAGGTTAAGTGATAAACACCTACCAGCATGCCGGTAGGGATTTCGCGTTCCAGATTTTTATCCAAAGCGTCCATGGCTTTGTGCGGATTACTGTATTTGTGTTTTTCAAAATGAAATCCCAGCCGTTTAGAAACCCGTTTAAAAATAATACCGGGCAATGGTCTGAACGAAGTAACCGGAATATTATCCACCTTTAAAAAAGGCATGTGCGAAAAAAACATTCCCGAACCGATACCGAAAATCACCGGTTCGCTTAAATCAATTCCGTAGTAACGCAGTAAATTTGAAACAACACCGTTTTCGCAATGCGCCAGTTGCCGGTGTTCAAAGTTCATCTCTATATTCATCTTTTTGTATGTCGTTCTTTATCCTTTCAATATCTTTCAACTCTTCCACGGTAAGGTCAAAAATATCGGCATATTTTTTTAACCCTTTGTCATCAAGCTTTTTAAAACCTTTTGGTTTAAGATGCTTTTTTACAGTCCATTTCCAGTAGCCGGTATATTTTGCCAGCAACGAGGTGTCCATAATGCTTTTTTCCATGTAATACAAAATGGGGCTTGCTTCGCCGTTAATCACTTTTTTTCCGGCCTCTTCCGTTTTTTCGTTAATAACACCCCAGGCATTTTTGATTACGGCATTTTTAACATCCCACCCAACGCTGTACGATGTGGTATAATTCCCGTTTTCGTCCAATGTATAAATGGGGTCTTTAAATTTACCTTCCAAAATGTTTTCGTCGTCTTGCGGAACTTCTTTTGCTTTCATAATTTATGGTTTTTGCTGCAAAAAAATATTCATTTCACCTTCGGCAATCAGCTTTCCGTTAACCGAAATCTCACCTTTTACAACCGATATGTTTTCCATCTCCAATAAAACGGTAAGTTTTGTATTGAGCGTTTGTCCCGCTTCGGGCAGATTGTAAATTTTCATCTTTTTTACCGAACCGATAAAACCAACCGGAGGCTTCATTCCTTTTCTTTCGGCTTCGTAACCCGACCGGAGGGCAGCCGTTTGGGCAATGTTTTCAATCAGACCGGGTTCTTTAAACAAGTTGTTTTCCACAAACAGGTTGTCCTCACTGACGGTTAAGGCGGATATGGTTTTTTCGTTGTCCGACTCCATTAAACCGTCAACCATGGACATGGGCGGTTTTTGCGGAATCAAACTCAATACCTTCTGTTTTTCGGCTAACATTTTTATAATGGTAGATTTTCGTGTCAAAGATAAGATTTTTAGTTTGGTGAAGCCGGTTCCTTTCGGTTGGTGTCAATCCGGGGTTATCGATACATTTTTTCCCGTTGTTCTTTTAGTTTCTCATCGGTAATGTAATCGTCGTAGCTCATCATTTTATCGATGATGCCTTTGGGGGTGAGTTCGATAATGCGGTTACAAACGGTTTGGATAAACTGGTGGTCGTGCGACGACATAAAAACGTTGCCGGGATATTTTATCAGGTTATTGTTAAATGCCTGAATAGATTCCAGGTCGAGGTGATTGGTAGGCGTGTCAAGTATCAGGGCATTGGCGTTGGTGAGCATCATTTTGGCAATCATGCACCGCATTTTTTCGCCACCCGAAAGCACATTTACCTTTTTGTTTGACTCTTCACCCGTAAACAGCATTTTGCCGAGATAGCCTTTTATGTATAGCTCGGTGGTGTCGGTGGAAAACTGTGCCAGCCAGTCGAACAAACTTAAATTACTGTTAAAAAATCCGGAATTATCGATGGGCAGGTAAGCGGTGGTAATGGTTTGTCCCCATTGATACTCACCGCTATCGGGTTTTTTATTGCCCGTAATTATTTCGAACAGCGCCGTCATGGCACGCGGGTCTTTCGAGAGGAAAATAATTTTGTCGTTCCTGCCGGTGGTAAACTCCACATCTTTAAACAACAGGGTTCCGTCATCGGCAACGGCACTCAGTCCGGTAACATCAAGTATTTTATCTCCTGCAGGGCGTTCGGGGGTAAAGATGATGCCCGGATATTTTCGGGTGGAGGGTTTAATATCTTCCACATTGAGTTTTTCAAGCATCTTTTTCCGGCTGGTGGTTTGTTTCGACTTGGAAGCGTTGGCACTAAAACGGGCAATAAACTCCTGAAGTTCTTTACGTTTTTCGGCGGCTTTTTTATTTTGTTTCGATTGCTGACGCAACGCCAACTGGCTGCTTTGATACCAAAAGCTGTAGTTTCCGGCAAACATGGTTGCTTTTCCGTAATCAATATCAACCGTGTGTGTACTGACGGCATCGAGGAAGTGTCTGTCGTGCGATACCACAAGTACGGTGTTTTCGTAATTTGCCAGATAGTTTTCGAGCCATACCACCGTTTCAAGGTCGAGGTCGTTGGTAGGTTCATCCAGCAGCAGGTTGTCGGGGTTTCCGAACAGTGCCTGTGCCAGCAATACCCTTACCTTTTGTTTTCCGCTCATATCTTTCATAAGCGTATAATGGAACTCCTCTTTAATGCCGAGGTTGCTCAACAGGGTAGCGGCATCGCTTTCGGCATTCCATCCGTTCATTTCGGCAAACCGGGTTTCCAGCTCAGCGGTTTTTAATCCGTCTTCATCCGAAAAATCGGGTTTGGCATAAAGAGCATCTTTTTGCTGCATGATATCCCAAAGCTCCGTATGCCCCTTTAACACGGTATCGAGCACGGTAAATTCGTCGAAGGCAAAGTGATCCTGGCTTAGTACCGAAAGGCTTTCGCCGGGACCGAAAGAAACATGTCCGGCAGTGGATTCCATCTCACCTGAAATCACTTTTAGCAGGGTTGATTTTCCGGCTCCGTTTGCGCCGATAATGCCGTAGCAATTGCCGGCCGTAAAAGTTAAATTTACCTCCTGGAACAATATTCTTTTACCAAATTGAATGCGTAAATCAGAAACAGTAATCATCTATGGGAAATTCTTTAAATTAAAAATCAGACATTTAAAAGGGCGGCAAAAGTAAACATAATAGCAATACCATTTTTTTGTTTTAACGGTTTTACGGATATATTGGTATAGCATAAGATACGGGAGGGTTAATAAACCCAAATGATATTTTTATTACATTTGAACAAAATCTTATATTCTAAAATCATGTTGGATAACATTCTTAATCGCCAATCGGAGCAAAATTTTAATATTCCCGTTTTGCTTTTTGAAAAAGGGGAACATAAAGTTTATTGGCTGGGTATGGCCGTTCCCGATGCTTTTAGAACCAACATTTATTTGATAGTTGACGGTGATGAAGCAATAGTAATTGATCCGGGAAATAAAGCCTTTTACCGGGAGTTGTACAATCGGATTGAGAAACTGGGTTATATTGACAAAGTTACGGGTGGTGTTTTTTGTCATCAGGACCCTGATGTTGCCGGCTCGGTTTCCGATTGGGTTTCCGGATTTCGGAATTTTAAAGTGATCACATCGGCACGTACCAATGTGTTGCTTCCTCATTATGGTATTTCGGATTATAATTTTTACGCTACCGGAGACGAAAATGATCATAAATTAAAATTCAAAAGCGGTAACGAATTACAGTTTATTGATGCTCATTTTTTGCATTTTCCGGGAGCCATTGCCACTTACGACCCTGTTAGCGGATTCCTGTTTTCGGGCGATGTTT
Organism: uncultured Lentimicrobiaceae bacterium; assembly: GCA_964400655.1. Lineage (GTDB taxonomy): Bacteria > Bacteroidota > Bacteroidia > Bacteroidales > F082 > B16-G9. The sequence continues at coordinate 30,886 of CAYNVN010000062.1, read as the reverse complement.
GGGCTGCCATTGATATTGAATTTAAGTTTATTGTTCAGGATTTTGAATATCATAAACTGAAACTGAACCTGTTCCACCTCGATTACATGAGTTCGTCAATTGCCACCAACGGATTTGCCCGCAAGCTGTCCGATTATGATATCAAAGGGATTTTGCCCCAGCACGGAGCAATAATCAGCAGCAAAGATGTGGCAGCCGCCATAGAATATTTGAAAGAGCTCCGTTGCGGACTCGATTTAATTTACCCTGACCTTTAGTATTATGGATTGTGAGAAACGAATTAAGGAACTTGAGGCCGAATTGAAACGGTTACGCGGAGCTTCTTCGCAATGGGCTGTAATACAGAAACTGCTTGAAGAGTCGAACCGAAAGCTTAAGGAAACCGAAGAAAAGCTTAAAGTTGCTTTGGTAAAAGCCGAAGCTGCCACAAAAGCCAAAAGTCAGTTTCTTGCCAATATGAGCCATGAAATACGAACCCCGCTGAACGGTATTGTGGGCATGGCCGATATTTTAAAAATTACGCCTTTAACCGACGAACAGCGTGAGTACCTCAACATAATAATGAGCTCTTCCGAATCGCTGTTGCAAATCATTAACGATATTCTGGACTTCAGTAAAATAGAAGCAGGTAAAATTGAGCTGGAAACCATTAAATTAAGTCTTGAGGATATCATTTCAAATGTTGCCAATATTTTAATCATTAAAACCGAGAAAAAAGGCATTGAACTGATTACCTATATCGACCCGAATGTGCCGCAATATCTGATGGGTGACCCTGTTCGTATTCAGCAGATTATTTTAAACCTTGCCAACAATGCCGTTAAATTTACCCATAAAGGTGAGGTGTGTATTGGCGTTAAAGCACTTGAAATAAACGAACAAAGTGCAAATATCCGGTTTGAAGTAAGGGATACCGGAATCGGAATTTCAAAGGAGAACCAAAAAAAGTTGTTTAAATCATTTTCGCAGGCCGACACTTCTACTACCCGTAAATTTGGCGGAACAGGACTGGGGCTGGCCATATCCAAAAAACTTGTTGAACAGATGGGTGGAACCATCGGGGTAGAAAGTGAAGAGGGGAAAGGGGCCACTTTTTATTTTAATATAATTGTGGGGAGGTATAAATCGGATGGTGTTAATAAAAAGCCGGTTACTAAAGCGGTTGCCAGAGATACCCGGATTCTTGCTGTGGATGATAACCAAACCAATGTAAAAATATTAAGTAAGTATCTGGAATTTGGAGGATATGATAAGCTGGTATTCGATCAACCCGAAAATGTTATTGATGCCCTGTTGAAAGCAAAAAAAGAGGGAAACCCGTTTCAAATTGCCCTGCTCGACTATCACATGCCCAATATCGACGGGATTATGCTTGCCCGCATGATTAAAGAGGAAAGAGAAATTAAGGACACAAAGCTGATCTTACTCTCATCGCTTGCCGCCACCAATATTGAAGAAGATGACCTTCGCCGGCTATTTGTCGCCACTTTAACAAAACCGGTTAAGTATCAGTCGTTGATGAATGTTATCGAAGATGTTACGGGGCAAACAACCAAGAATAATAAAATACATCATATGCAAAAACAACATAAAATCCTCGACATTAAAGCCCTTGTGGTTGATGATAATGTAATTAACATTAAGGTGGCCACAACCATAATTTCACGATTTATTAAAAACATCGATACGGCAAAAGACGGGGAGGAGGCATTGGAAAAAGCTTTGAGTAACAATTACGATTTGATTTTTATGGATGTTGTAATGCCCAAAATGGATGGTATTGTTGCTACCAAAAAAATAAGAGAAGCCGGAAACAAAACCATGATAATTGCCATGACCGCCAACGCCCTTAAAGATGATATCGACCTGTGTCTTAAAAGCGGCATGAACGATTATATTTCGAAACCTTATAAAATAGAAGAAATAGAAGAGGTTATTTACAAGCATTTTAACGAAAAATAAAACATGCCGTTTCACGGTATCACTGGTGTTGTTATCGAAATAATAGAGACGAAAAAAACAGAACAAAAATTATTTTCAATTAAGATATTTTCATCTCTTCAATCATATTTGAAAAGTTGAAATAAGCCGCGCAGGCCCCTTCGGAACTTACCATGGGTGCACCCAGCGGATTTTGAGGCGTACAGCCTTTACCAAACTGCGGACACTGATAGGGTTTTTTTATCCCTTTCATAATATCACCTGCAATACATTCGGCATTTTCACCGGCAGGTTTCAGGTCAATGGCAAATTTTCTGTCGGCATCAAAACGTTTATACTTCTCTTTTAATTTCCAGCCGCTTCCCGGTATGGTTCCAATGCCGCGCCACATCTGGTCTCCCTGTTCAAAAACTTCGGTAACTATTTTTTGAGCTTCTCTATTACCTTCTTTACGCACCATCCGTTTATACTGGTTTTCCACCACATGTTTTCCCTCTTCCAGCTGCTTAACGGCAGCCAGAATACCGAGAAGCAGATCGAGCGGTTCAAAACCGGTAACAACAATGGGGATGTTATATTTTTCTGCCAGAGGCAGATACTCCCAATAACCCATTATGGAACACACATGGCCGGCAGCCAGAAAAGCATCAATTTGTGCTTCGGGGTCTTCCATTAATGCGCTGATGGCCGGAGGTACCAAAACATGAGAAGTTAATATGGAATAGTTGTCAAGTCCTGATTTTTCGGCTTGTATAACCGAAAGGGCATTGGCAGGGCCGGTGGTTTCAAAACCCACTGCAAAAAACACAACCTGCTTTTGGGGATTTTGCCTGGCAAGGTTAACCGCTTCCAGGGGGGAGTAGAGTATTCTCACATCGGCACCGGCGGCTTTGGCTTCCAGCAAACTTTTTTGCGAACCCGGAACCCTTACCATATCGCCGAAACTACAAAGAATAACCTCCTTTTCGAGGGCAAGATAAACCGCTTTATCGATAAGATGTAACGGGGTAACGCAAACCGGACAACCCGGTCCGTGAAGCATGGTTATATTGTCAGGTAAAACCGTAAGAATACCGTTTTTAACAAGACTGTGGGTTTGCCCGCCGCAAACCTCCATGATTTTCCATGGACGGGTTACCGTTTTTTCTATTTCGGCCAATACTTTTTTAGCCAGTTCGGGATTTCTATATTCGGTAAGATATTTCATAGGTTATTTTTATTATTGTCAATATAATACATCAATTGTCCGAAAGGAATTCCCTCGTCGTTGGGAGAGAACTCCTTTTGAAAAAAGAGATCGAAATCATTACGCATCTTTTGGTGAATGATATCAACCAACAAAGCATTTTGAAACACTCCGCCGCTAAAAGCAACTTTGTTTAACTTTTGGCAGTTTGCCCATTTGATGATATAATCCACCAGCGAAACATGAAACTTTGCCGCAATTAAACCGGCATCGGTTTGATGACGAATATCGGCAATCATCTTCTGCATTAAAAACGTATAAAGATTATCGGGAATAAAATCTTCGAGATAACTCATCCGGGCTGAGTGCTTATGATTATAAAAGTATTGTGATGCTTTGCTTTCGAGTTTCATCGAAGCCTCCGCCTCAAACGAGTGAATATCGAACCCAAACAGTAACGAAGCCGCCGCATCGAACATCCGGCCCATACTTGAGCTTCGCAGGTTATCGGGCTTTTGCAACAGTTTGTTATAAATCTGCCATTCGGTATCGGTAAATTTGGGTTTAAGCAACTGTTTGGCACCGTCAATTTTTCGTACCATCGAAAGCAGGGCTATTCTCGGTTCCCTTACCATCTTGTCGGAAAGAATAAAATCAAACGATCCGGCAAAATGCTCTCGTGCCATTTTACCGTTTTCATAAATAAAAAACTCGCCACCCCAAATATTGCCGTCATCGCCCAGTCCGGTGCCATCCCATATTACACCTAAAATTTTTCCGGCGGTGTTCAGCAGGTTGTTTTCGCCGAGAACCGAATAAAAATGCGCCTTGTGATGTTGTATTTCAAAAAGTTGCGCCCGGTATTTTTTTGCCAGCATCTCTCCGAAACGGGTCGAAAAGTAGTCGGGATGTTTATCAACTATAACGGCATCGGGTTGCAGAGAAAAAAGTTTTTCAAAATGGCGAAAGGTTTGTTCATAATTTAGCCGGGCATCGTAACTTTCGGTATTGCCAAGGTATTGGCTGATGTACATATTTTGTTGGTTTAACAAACCGAAAACGCTTTTTAGCATTGAACCGGTGGCAATAACTGTTTTACGGGGAACCTTTATTTGAGGATTGATGTAGGCAGGAGCTTTCCCTCTCGACCTGCGAAGGGTAACTTTTTGTTGACTGATTTTACCGAACTGTACCACTCCGTCGTCTTGCGGAACAACTATATCGCGGTTGTTGAGTAAAATAATATCGGCAATTTTTGAAAGCTCCGAAACGGCTTTATCATCACGATAAATTATGGTTGAATCGGTGATATTTCCGCTGGTGGCAATAACCGGTTTTCTGAATTTTGTAAGCAAAAGGTCGTACAAAGGGGTATAGGGCAACATAATTCCAAGGCGCAAAAGTCCGTGGCTGATTTCATTTAACGAATCGGCATTAAGCAACTGCGGATTATCTTTTACCCTCAACAGAACAATGGGTGCATGGATGCTTTTTAATTCCATCTCCTCTTCTCTGCTCAAAAAAACATCTTTATTAATGCTTTCCGTATCGGGATACATCAAAGCAAACGGTTTGACCGGACGGTGTTTACGCTTTCGTAAAAGGGCAACGGTTCCGGCATTGGCGGCATCGCAGGTTAACAAATAGCCGCCTATTCCTTTAATGGCAATTATTTTACCACGGTGCCATTGTTCAACAATATAATCAAGGTCGGTAAAATTTGATGTTAACGTACCGTTTTCGTAAAGTTGCATCTCAACAGCACAACGGGGGCATGAGTTGGTTTGAGAAAAATGGCGGCGTTCCAACGGGTTGTTATACTCTTTATCGCAAGCCTTACACATTTTAAACTTTGCCATGGTTGTATTTGGCCTGTCGTAAGGCAAACCGTTTATAATTGAATAACGGGGTCCGCAGTTGGTACAGGTGATAAACGGATAACGAAACCTACGGTCGGAACCATTGTGCAATTCATTGCGGCAATCGTTACACATGGCCACATCGGGGGTAAGCAACAGCCTGGGTTTTACCCGGCTTTTGCTTTCGGCAATTTCAAAATCGTGATACGGAATATTTGCCGTTTTTTCCATAAACGAACGGGTAATAACGGCAAGAGGAGGCAAATTGTTTTTTAATTCACAAAAGAAAGAATTTGCCTGTTTTTCATCACCATTTATATGAATGTGTACTCCGTCGTTGGTGTTATTAACCCAGCCGTTAAGCCGGTGTTTTTTTGCATACCTGAAAACAAACGGCCTAAAACCTACGCCCTGTACAATGCCTTCAAAATGTATATGATATGTATTTACCGGTTGACCTTTCACAAATTAACTGTTTATTAATTAACAAAAATAGGTCAATTTTGTAACTTTGCGATATTATTTACACTAATTTTGTAAAAAATAAATTAATAAATGCACGAGTTATCCATAGCAGTCGGTATTGTTGATTTGGCGGAATCAAAAGCAAAAAACGCCGGTGCCGGTAAAATTCTGAACATTGAACTGGAGATAGGAAAACTTTCGGGTGTTGAACCGGACGCGCTGGAATTTGCATGGCCTGTTGCCGTAAAAGGAACCATGCTTGAAGATGCTAAAAAAACAATAGTGCAAATTGCAGGCAGGGCAAAATGTACAACCTGCGGATTGGTATTTGAGGTGGAAAACCTTTATGATTCATGCCCGGGATGTTCCGGAATTATGAAAGATATCATTCAGGGAAAAGAGTTAAGGATAAAGACAATAACCGTGGATGATTAACTGCTGTAAGATTCGTTTTAAAGTGATAAAATAAAAAAACAAAAGCCAATGTGTTTAGCCGTACCCGGAAAAATTATCAGCATCGAAAATAATGCCGATGATATTTTCAGAATTGCAAAAGTATCCTTCGACGGAGTGGTAAAAGAGGTTAGCCTTGCCATGGTTCCCGAAGCCCGGAAGGGCGATTATGTACTTGTTCATGTGGGCAGTGCCATAAGTGTTGTTGATGAAGAGGAGGCCCGGCTTACGCTGGACATTCTTAAACAGATGGATGCCGAAGAACTGGACGAAAGCGGGTTTTTAAAATAACCCCTCCTTATCTTCTCCTGCCTCTTCTCCCTTTATCGGAATTTCGCTCTTTTCTTTTGGACGACGACCGGGCACCGCGCTTACGGTCTCTTTTTTCAAAGCTGTGACGTTTTTCGTAACGATCTTCACCGGCCTCGGGTTTGGGGTTTGAAAGTTCAACAATGATGCTCTGTCCTTTATAGCCCACATCCTGAAACGAACTGATGATCTCCTTTTCGTAATGACTGTCCACTTCAAAAAACGAGAATTTTTTCATCAGTTCAATCCTGCCTATGGCAATATCGCGATTTTCAGTAACATCATTAATAATACCTATTAACGAGGCAGGATTGATGTTTGATTTTGTTCCCAGGTTAATATAAAAACGCGACATTCTCATGTTTCCCGAACCACGCTCCCTGCGTTTTCGTTCACCCCGCTCACCTCTGTCGCGTTTGGATTCGGAAGCGTCGATATTGATGTCTTTGGCACCTTTATAGTACTCCAAAAAACGGGTAAACTCCACCGCCACAAATTTCTTTATCAAATCTTCCCTCGACAAATCTTCAAGTTTCGCAAAAATATCATCCAGATAGGGAGCAATCTTCGATTCATCCACATCCGTATTATGAATTTTATCAATCAGGTTAATCAATCGTTTTTCAACAATTTCAACGCCGCCCGGAACCCGTTCTTTTTTAAAGGGTTTTTTCACCATCTTTTCCAGCGTTCTGATCTTTGAAAGTTCGCGCGAATGAGCAATGGTAAGCGACAGTCCTTTTTTTCCGGCCCTTCCGGTTCTGCCGCTGCGATGGACATAAACTTCCGGATCGTCGGGCAAATTGAAATTGATAATATGGGTAAGATCATTAACATCCAGGCCGCGTGCTGCCACATCGGTTGCCACCAGAATTTGCAGATTTCCGCTTCTGAAACGCTGCATCACCATATCGCGTTGCGACTGCGACAGGTCGCCATGCAGCGCATCGGCATTGTATCCGTCTTCTATCAGTTTATCGGCAATTTCTTTGGTATCGCGACGGGTACGACAAAAAACAATACCGTAAATATCGGGATTGATATCGGCAATGCGTTTTAGTGCGGCATATTTATCGTTGGCACGAACCACATAGTAAATATGTTCAACATTTTCGGCACCGGCATTTTTTTCGCCCACCCTTATCTCTTTGGGGTTGTGCATATATTCGCGGGCAATGCGGGCCACCTCCTTTGGCATGGTTGCCGAAAACAGCAGCGTTTGTTTGTTTTCGGGTGTTTCCGACAAAATCTTATCCAGCTCTTCTTTAAACCCCATGTTTAACATTTCGTCGGCCTCGTCCAGTATCAGCCATCTAACATTATGGAGTTTAAGTTTCCTGCGCTTGATAAGATCGAGGGTTCTTCCCGGGGTACCCACCACCACATGGGCTCCTCTGCCCAGTGCTTTCATTTGCGTTTCGATGCTTGCACCGCCATAAACGGCAACGACATTGAGCTTTTTGGAATATTTGGAATAGGTTTCCATATCCCGGGCAATTTGCATACAAAGTTCACGCGTGGGGGCAAGTATGATGCTTTGGGTTTGATTGCTGTCGGTATCGATTTGCTGAATAACAGGCAGTCCGAAGGCTGCGGTTTTTCCCGTTCCCGTTTGGGCAAAAGCCAACAGGTCCTGATCGGTGTTTTCCAATAAATGCGGGATGGTTTCGGCCTGAATGGGTGTAGGATTCACAAATCCCAACTCATCAATGGCCTTAAGAATATCACGTTGGATATTAATTTCTTCAAAAGTCATAATATGTTATTAAATTGATGCGGGCAAAATTGCCACCGTTTTGGAATTTTTACCACGTCAATTTACCCCATAAATTACGACAGAAAAAATTCAGGCGGCAAAGGAACGCTTATTTTTTCAATAAAACACTATAAATGTGTTAAATAATCAGAAATCAGATACAACAGAGGCAAAAACAAACGGCTTGTTGTAAAATATAAAAACTTTTAAAAAACAAAATGAATCTGCAAAAACAGAGCCGACATCTACAACAACAGGCGCTCTATTACTTTCGGGAAGTGTTCATATTCCTGCCGGTGTATCTTTTCAGCCAGCGATTGCGGGGTTTCGTTTTCTGACAATTTAAATGATGACTGAAAGATGATTTGTCCGTCATCATATTTTTCATTCACGTAATGGATGGTAATCCCCGACTCTTTTTCCCCGTTTCCAATAACCGCCTGGTGCACATAACCGCCGTACATACCTTTACCGCCGTATTTGGGCAACAAAGCCGGATGAATATTAATAATTTTGCGGGGAAATGCTTTAATCAGTTCATCGGGAACCAGCCAAAGAAAACCTGCCAAAACAATCAAATCGGGATTGATCTCTTTTAAACGGTCAATAATTTTTGAAGTACGGTAAAAATCGTCGCGCGAAAAAACCAGCGAAGGCAGGCCCGCTTTTAAAGCCCGTTTTAACACCCCCGCCCTGGGGTTATTGGTAAACACCATGGAAATCTCCACCCGGGAAGACTCTGCAAAGTATTCGGCAATACGCTCTACATTGGTACCGTTTCCCGATGCGAAAAGAACAACTTTTTTCATTATGAATATTTCTGTTTCAGCTACAAAATTAGCCTTATCCGCATTGATTAACAATTGAAAACGGAAATAAAACAAAAAAAAATCCACACCTTATTATATAAGGTATGAAATGAACCTGAAATTTTTAATTTTTTTTGTTTTTTAAACCATTAATACATTACTTTGCAGCAGTTTTAACCTTAAAAAATAAACAATATGTCAGACGTACATTCAAAAGTTGTAAGCATTATCGTTGATAAGCTTGGCGTAGAAGAGAGTGAAGTAACCAATGAAGCAAGCTTCACCAACGATTTAGGCGCTGATTCACTTGATACTGTTGAATTAATCATGGAATTTGAAAAAGAGTTCAATCTTTCCATTCCTGATGAAGAAGCAGAAAAAATTGAAACTGTAGGCGACGCTATTACTTACATTGAAAATCATCTGTAGATAATCAATTTAGTTTTATGGAATTAAAGAGGGTAGTTGTTACCGGTATCGGTGCAATTACCCCTATAGGTAATACTGCTCCCGAATATTGGGAGAGTTTACTTAACGGGGTAAGCGGTGCCGCTGATATCACAAATTTTGACGCGACGGATTTTAAAACCAAATTTGCCTGCGAGGTAAAAGGTTTTGACGAAAAAGACTTTTTTGACCGCAAAGAGGCCCGCAAACTGGATCGCTATGCAAAATTTGGTTTCGTTGCCGCTTCGGAAGCAATAAAAGATGCCGGCTTAAACGATGCAGGTATCGACGGCGATCGTGTAGGTGTTATCTGGGCTGCCGGTATCGGCGGGCTCGACACTTTTCAGCAAGAAGTATCGGGCTTTGCCAGAGGAGACGGCACCCCCCGGTTTAACCCTTTCTTTATTCCTAAAATGATCGCAGACATTGCTGCCGGTCAGATTTCCATTAAATACGGCTTCAGAGGTCCTAACTTTGCTACCGTTTCCGCTTGTGCCTCTTCGGCAAATGCTTTATCGGATGCTTTTAATTATATCCGGCTCGGCAAAGCCAGTGCATTTGTTGTGGGAGGTTCCGAAGCTGCCGTTACACCGGTAGGTGTAGGCGGTTTTAATGCCATGCACGCCATCTCAACACGTAACGACGATCCGAAAACGGCATCCCGTCCGTTTGATGTTGACCGAGACGGATTTGTTATGGCCGAAGGTGGTGCCGGTCTTATTTTTGAAGAGCTGGAACATGCTTTGGCCAGAGGAGCGAAAATTTATGGCGAAGTTGCAGGAGCCGGTCTTTCGGGCGATGCCCACCACATGACAGCCCCGCATCCCGAAGGATACGGTGCCTACCTGTGTATGAAAGCAGCCGTTGAAGATTCGGGCCTGAAGCTCGAAGATATTGACCACATCAATACACACGGAACCTCTACTCCTGTAGGTGATGTTGTAGAACCGCTTGCCATTATTAAACTTTTTGGCGAACATGCTTATAACATCAACATCAATTCAACCAAATCAATGACAGGACACCTTTTGGGAGGTGCCGGTGCTGTTGAAGCAATTGCCGCTTTGCTTGCGGTAAAACACGATATGATTCCGCCTACCATTAACCAGTTTAACCTCGACCCGAAAATCGACGGTAAACTCAATTTTACTTTCGGCAACAAAGCGGTTAAACGCACCGTTAATGCGGCCCTTAGTAACACATTCGGCTTTGGCGGACATAACGCATCCATTATCTTTAAAAAATTTGTTCGGTAAACACCATTCGTTTTGTTTCTGAAAGATTTTTTAAAAACCCGGTTTTCGGGAGAAAAAGATTTAAGACTTTCAATTAAAAATATTTTCGGGTTTTATCCCGGAAATATTTTTTTATATAAACTGGCGTTGCGCCACAAATCGGTGTCGCTCAACAAAATTAACGGGCTGCGAATTAATAACGAACGGCTCGAATATCTCGGCGATGCCGTGCTGGGTGCCGTGGTTGCCGAGTTTTTGTTTAAACGGTTCCCTTACGAAAACGAGGGTTTTCTTACCGAAATGCGATCAAAAATTGTAAGCCGCTCCTCGTTAAACAAGCTGTCGCACAAACTGGGCCTTTCAAAACTTATCCTTATTTCCGAAACCAAAAACAATCATGGTAAATCGGCTGCCGGCGATGCTTTTGAAGCATTTATCGGTGCCCTCTATCTTGATAAAGGTTATAAATTCTCTAAAAAAATAATTATCAACCGTATTGTTACGGTTCATTTCGACATTGATAATCTTATTAATGCCGACATCAATTATAAAAGTAAACTGATTGAGTGGTCGCAAAAAGAAAAACATCAACTGCTTTTTAATTTACTGGATGAAATAAAAGATAAACACGATAAACAGTACATTGTTGAAGTAATGGTTGACGGCAAATCCGTTGCAACCGCCAAAGATTTTTCGATAAAAGGAGCCGAAAAACTGGCAGCCGAAAAAGCATGGAATAAATTAAAGCTTCCGATTCCTTCCTGATTTGATTTGTTGAAGATATATTTTGTTCTATTTTTGATGATGTTTAAAACATCATTGTGATAAATAAAATAGATACGGAAATTAATTATGCCGATGAGTATAATATTTTGGGAATTGTTTCAACCGGTTCCGATTACCGGCTTGCCCATCATATTAATATGGCTCTGCATATTCGTTTCACAAAATACGAAGATTTTGCGTTTAACAGCAGCGGCGGAAAGACCCGTAAATATCCTTGGTTTTACTGCTTTAGCGAAGAATTGAAAATAAAGCTCTACCTGATTGGAAACCATCACCATTCAAACAAACTGTTACCCGAATTTAAGCAAATCGACTATTTTATTATTCTCGAAAATAATTACGACGCGCAACAACTTAACGAAATGGTTACCGCTTTACGAAAAATAAAAATGGTTACCGCCGTTTTTAAACTCGACATGGCAAAAATTAAAAACCCCGGCCACCTAATCCAAAAAAATGAATTACACGAAATGGAATGGGTACAGAAACAACAATAATCCGGCAAAATATTTCTTTCAATAAAACTAAAACAAAAGTCCCTGATTTTCTGTATTTACCGGATAAATAAGCTCTTTACCGTTGTTGTTTGGTGAATTTATTTTATCTGAAACCGGATACAGTTCAATCATATTATCATCAGGAGGTGTTAATAATTTTTTTAAACGATAGAGGTTGGTTTCGTGCAACCACTCCCTTTCGTTCTGTTTGCTTAAAATAACCGGCATCCTCCAATGAATCTCTTTCATTTTGTTGTTCGCCTCGGTGGTAATGATTGAAAAAGTATGAATATCCTTTCCCTCATTATCTTTCCATGTATCCCAAATGCCGGCCATGGCAAACAGTTGTTCGTTTTTAAGGAAAATCCTGAATGGTACTTTATCGTTTTTACGCCATTCAAAAAAACCATTGGCCGGAATCAGGCACCTTCTCCGCATAAAGGCCTGTTTAAAAGCCGGTTTTCTGTCGATGGTTTCCGCTCTGGCATTAATCAGTTTAAAACCGATGTTACGATTTTTCGACCAATAAGGAATCAGCCCCCATTGATAAAAAACAACCGTTTCAGGTTCGGCATTGGTAATTACCGGTAAATTTTGCGACGGAGCACAATTAAAACGAGGCGAATACAAATCGTCAAACAGTTTAACATTAAACCGTTCCGTTATCTCTTTTGCCTTTACCGAAAGCTGAAACCTGCCGCACATAACCAATTGCTTTATTCAAAATTACATATTATCCGGTAAACGGTAATATTTTTCAACTGTTAATTTATTAGTATCTTTGTCACACAAACCTTTTATAAAAGTATGTATCAGTGGCAAAACGAATATAAAAAGCAGGGAAACTTTTCAACCTTACGAAAATATGTTGAACTCTATTCCGAAACCAACCTTTTTGAAAAAATCAGCAAGGTTGGTTTAAAAATCGGGGTTGAAGTGCTGTTTTATGTTATGCTTTTGTTTTATTTGCTGTCGGACAAAAACGTTCCGTTGCGAAACAAGCTGATTATTACGGCTGCTCTGGGGTATTTTATTTTACCGGCCGACCTTATCGCCGATATAATTCCGGTTTTAGGATTTACGGATGATGCGGCTTTTTTAAGTTATGCCCTTGGAAGTGTGGCCGATTCGATTACCCCTGAGGTTAAATCGAAAGCAAAAGAAAAAATCAAAGATGTTTTAAATAAAAACATCGATTCTTCGCTGTTTGATACGTTAACGGAAAAGGTTGTTAAAAAAGAGAATGCCGGCTAACCGGTACACTTGCTTAATCCGGGAATTTACAAATAATTGTTACTTGTTGTTAAAAGCATTCATGGTTCGTGCAAGGCCGATGGTGGTAAAACTTTTTACCGCTTCAACGGCATCGTTAATTTTAAATGGCAACTCTTTCTCCTGCTCTTTAGTCCATTCGCCCAGCACATAGTCAACCTGATACCCCCTTTGAAAATCGTTTCCCACACCAAACCTCAATCTGGCAAACTGATTGGTTCCTAAAGTTTGAATTATATTACTTAACCCGTTGTGGCCGGCATCGCTACCCTTGGCCCTGAGCCTGATACGCCCATAGGGCAATGCAATGTCGTCGAGCACAACCAACAGGCGATCCAGCCCGATTTTCTCTTTTTCGAGCCAGTATTTAACCGCTTTACCGCTTAAATTCATATAGGTTGTCGGTTTAATCAAAACCAGTGTCCGTGCTTTATATTTAACGGAACATACCGATGCCAGACGGTCAACTTTAAAAGTACCGTTTAAATCGGCAGCCAGTGCGTCGGCAATTTTAAACCCTATGTTATGACGGGTATTGCTATATTCGGCACCAATGTTACCCAAACCCGCAATGAGATATTTCATTTTTCAAAGGAACAAAAGAAAAGGGACAAAGCGCAAAGCCCGGTCCCTTTTTCCGTAAATTAACAATTGTTTATTCTTCTTCGGCCTCTTCTTCACCTTCGGCAAGTTCGGCTTTTGCACCACGCGACATTTTAACCTGAACCACAACCGCATTAAGTGTTTCAACCACCTCAAGGTTGTCCAAATCAATATCTCTAACTTTAATGGAGTTGCCAATATCGAGCTTTGAAACATCAAGTACAATATGTTCAGGCATATCGTTAATATTACCTTTAACACGTAATTTACGATATTTAACCTGCAGCTTACCCCCTTTGATTACGCCGGGAGCGACACCTTCAAATTTAACGGGAAGGCCTACAATTACCGGTTTACCCTCTTTGATTTCAAGGAAATCGGCATGTAATACTTTATCGGTTACAGGATGATACTGAATATCCTGTAAAATGGTTTTGTACTCTTTACCGTCAATGGTAATGTTAAGAACAAAAACCTCGGGAGTAAAAAGAATTTTGTCTAATTTAAGTTCGGGAAGTGTAAAGTGAATTTGTTTTTCACCTCCGTAAATAACACAAGGAATGTTTCCTTCCTTTCTGTTTAGCTTAGCATCTTTTTTCCCTACGTGCGCTCTGAGCGCACCGCTCAATGATACTGTTTTCATAAAATTAAATTTAAATTGATTATTTATTAAACAACGAGCTTATGGACTCGAAGTTTTGAACTCTTTTAATTACTTCGGCAAACAATTCGGCCGTTGACAGAACCGTAATTTTGGAACAATCCTGTTTTAAGGGAATGGTATCGGTAACCACAACTTCTTCAAAGGGTGATTTGGAAATACGTTCGTAAGCATTTCCCGAAAAAATCGGGTGTGTACAAAATGCCCGCACACTGTTTGCTCCGTGTGCCATTATCAATTCGGCTGCTTTGGTAATGGTACCGGCAGTATCAATAATATCATCCAGTAATACAACATCTTTTCCTTTAACATCCCCAATCAGCTGCATTTGTTCAATTACATTGGGTTTGTTTCGTTGCTTGTAGCAAATGGCAAATCCGGTATTTAACGATTTGGCGTACGATGCCGCCCTGCGTGTACCGCCCGTATCGGGTGATGCCATCATCATATCGGGTAAATTAAGGCTTCGCAGATAGGGAACAAAAATGTTGGAGGCATACATATGGTCAACGGGAATATCAAAAAACCCCTGAATTTGATCGGCATGTAAATCCAACGTAATTACCCGTGTTACCCCTGTTGTAACCAACAAATTGGCAATTAACTTCGAAGCAATCGACACCCTCGGTTTATCTTTTCTGTCCTGACGGGCATATCCGAAATAGGGTAAAACGGCAATAATCTTTCTGGCCGAAGCTCTTCTGGCGGCATCTACCATCATCAACAGTTCCATGATATTATCGGTGGGCGGAAAAGTTGACTGAATAATAAAAACATCTCTGCCGCGGATATTCTCTTCAAAAGAGGTTTGAAACTCTCCGTCGGAAAATTCCGTTACAATCGATTTCCCCAATTCAACACCAAAGCTATTGGCTATTCTTTCAGCCAGATAACGACTTGAGCGTCCAGAAAAAATGCTCACCAGTGACTCCGCCATTTTTTTATGTTTGAGATGGTTTGTAAAAAACGGTGCAAAAGTAATGAATATTTCAATGTTTGCAACATCTTTTTAAGTTAATATTCTGATTTAGTTGCAATTTACCATTTGTTTAAACAGTCACGATTTTTCACCGGTTTATCAACAATTGTTAACATCAATTGTTAAAACAAAGTTAAGTTTAAAGGGTTATAAATATTTGACTTATGTACTTTATATGTTGTATGTTTGCATCAGCAGGTGAGGATAAAGCGCCTGGCTGACCAAAGCAGCAAACGGAACCCAAGCGCAAGCGAAGGTAAACGTTAACTGCAAAAAGCCAACTTTCGGGGAGGCAAAGCGGAAAACGGCGCAAGCCCGATTCCGGATGAGAAGCCAACGTTGCTAAGTCTGCAAAGACCAGCTAGCACGGCAAACTCAAAAAAGGTCGGCACATGGGTGAAGGAGGGATGCAAATCCGGCAAAGGCGTAAGCCGATGCAAAACCGACACCGGCTGAAAAGGCAAAGCTCTACGGAGCCAACACCCAAGTAAGCAGCTGCAATAACGTAACCTGCCACAAACTGCCAAACTACGGTTAGGCAGCAAGTGAACCGGAAAATTGTTCTGCAAAGAATAGTTTTCCGGTTGTTTTTTTATAACCCCTTATAAAATGTTCCCTGATGAATTAACCCCGAATTGTGACAATAAAAAAACCACCCTTTAACAAGAGTGGTTTTTTGCTCCCCCACGAGGACTTGAACCTCGGACCCTCTGATTAACAGTCAGATGCTCTAACCAACTGAGCTATGGAGGAGTTTGTCTCAATTATTGAGGGTGCAAAGATACACTATTTTTATTTTTTGCAAATTTTTTCCAAAAAAATTTTCTTAATTTTTACGGTTACCTATTTATTGAAAGTAAAACTTTTATTTACCTTTACATCACTATTCCGTGTTATTGAACTTAAAACCACAAATATTATGAAACGGTTATCTGTATTGATTCCCATTGCTTTATTATTAATCAACATTGCTCCTGTTAACGGTCAGGGGTCCGGCATTAACACGAAGGCAAAAGAAAATTCTATAAACGAAAAATATCCGCCACATACTAAAAACACAAACAATATTAAGGATAACGACATTGTTTTTGTAATCGACACGGCCTGTGTTTATTCCTTTCTCAACGATCCGCAACGATACACTTATACCTACTCGGATAAAGCAGAACGGTTGACTACGCTACACGAAAAAACGGAAAACGGCAGCTGGGTAAACCATACCCTTAAAGAAAATACATATGACGGTTTTGGCAATAAAATTTTTGAAATCTGGAAAACCTGGGTAAATAACAACTGGGAATATTCCGACAGAACCACATTTATATATTCGGCCGAAAACTATTTGATTACCAAAATAAAAGATGTTTGGACAAACGGAAACTGGGAAAGCAGCGAAAGAGACAGCTACTCGTACAACACTTCGGGAAAGGTGGTATCTTTTGTTAAGGAATTATGGACAAACGGAAACTGGGTCAATAATTCAAAAACGGTATATGTGTACAACGACGCAGGTGACCTGACGTACTTAATTAAGGAATTATGGAAAAACGACGTTTGGGTTAACGACAAACAGTTTGTTTATAATTACGATTCAAACCATAACCAAACCTCAATGATTTCGCAAACATGGAACAGCGGAGAGTGGTTTAATGTTTCAAAGGACAGCAGCAACTACAATTCGTCGAATAAAAAAACACTTTACCTTTATCAAACATGGAACGATTCGTTATGGAAAAATCTGTTTAAATACAATTACGAATACAACAACCTCGACTATGTTGAAACATCAACCATGATGACATGGGAAGACTCGCTTTGGGTTAACTCCGAAAAGATCAATTACAGTTATGGTGCATACGGTGCCGTTGAAAACGAATTGAAAAAAATATGGGCCGATAACGACTGGACAGATTATTCCATGAAACAATACACTTACGACGAATACGGAAATGCTCTGGAAAGCAATTATTACTTCTGGGAAGGCGTTTGGACACAAAACAAAGACGATGTTATTGAAGTGGCTTATGATTATAACACAAAACAGGAAACCTATTACGGCTACCATGTTCATGCAGCCTACTCTTCAATGATTGTAAGTGTTGAAGAAAATGAATCTTTTGATAAAAACATAACAATCAACCCAAACCCTGCCGACAAACAAGTTGTTGTAAACATTAAACCTGAATACCCTGCCGATACGATTATTGTCGGTTTGTTGGATATCAACGGGAAAATCATTGAAAGGAAAAAAGGCAAACCTGACGGTTTAAATCAAAAGTTTATTTTTGATACTTTCGGATTACCTTCGGGGATATATTTTGTTTCGATAATACAACTGAACAAACGAATTACCAAAAAATTAATTATTCAACATTAAAACAAAACACGGATATTTTTCATACAAGTTTTGTATCGATATTTAATAATAACATATTAATTATATTTTAAAGTATTTAATTCAAAATAACAACCATTTTCCAAAGCCTGATATATATTTTAGGTTAAAATAAAAAAACATTAAATATTAATGTTTATCAATATGTTAGCGTGTTTTATGTTAAAATACCGGTCATTTCTATCTGTTTTTTTATTAATACGTATTTTAAATCTGTTTAATATTTTAATAAACATTTATACCCCCCTTTAATTTTAACACAACTTTCAAGTATTATCTTATTGCTTTACCGTGCATTAACGTTTCTTTTCTTGCTATTTATTAAAACCATTAGCCTGTTTTTCACTTCACAAATATTTAAAATTATTTAACGAATGAAAAGCAAAACAGGATTAAAAAACTTAGTATGCCTCACAATCATATTTTCTATCATGTTTTCAGAGAGATAAATAACATAAAAAGATTTGGTATTTTATAAAACAATTTATATATTTGCGAACTATGTCCGTTTTAATCGGGATAATTTGTAACAAAATTATTTTATTAAAGTAAAAGTAACGGATAATAACATTTAAACAAGCAACAACAATTAAATACAAAAGCGATGAAAAAAATTATTTACACTTTAGGAACTGCGCTCCTTTTTTTCTGGCTTTTTACCAGTTCAAATGCAGTTATGGCCCAGCAGCCGTTTATTACGCTTATTCAGCCAACAGGGCCTAACGTTGTATGGTCGGGCGGTGAAACTCATGTTATATCGTGGAATGACAACATTGTTACTCCTGTAAACGTATTGGTAAGCCTTGATGGTGGAGCAACTTTCACCACCATTGCAACAAATGTTACCGGAACCACTTATTACTGGAACACAACAGGATATACAGCAGGTACTCAATACCGAATTAAAATTGAAAGTCAGTCGGGTACTTATTCCGATATGAGTTCGCACAACTTTTCCATTGAATATCCTGCAAATGGTTTTATAACCATAAATCAGCCAACAGGCGGCGAAAACTGGGCTGAAGGGCAAACATACCTTATTTCGTGGGATGACAATTTATCAGATCAAATTTATGTAGCCATATACCATGGTAGTTCAATGGTTGCAAGTATAGGTTCAACATACGGTTCAACAATTTCCTGGACAATACCTTACGGTTTAACCACAGGTTATAGTCAAAACGGATGGAAAATAAAATTATGGTCGGCCAACCCGCAATCAACCACACCACCGGTTTATAGTTCATCTTTTAAAATTAGCAAATCCAACGGAACATTTATTGAAGTTTACCAGCCTGCCGGAGGAGAGAAATGGGCACAGGGAACCACTCACCTTATTTCATGGAATGATGACATTACAGATCCTAACACCCCTGTTGTAGTTAGCCTTTATAACGGAAATACATTTTCGGGAACTTTAGGAACTACGCTGGGCACCACATTATTATGGACAGTACCAAGCAGTTTCCCTGCAGGCAATAATTACAGGATTCGTGTAGAAAGCGCCATTGATCCCACATTATATGACAGAAGTAACCGGTTCTCCCTTACCAAGTCGGAGGGTAGTTTCATTGAAGTTTATCAGCCAAACGGCGGAGAAAGGTGGGCACAGGGAACCACCCATTTGATTTCGTGGAATGATGATTTACCCGAACCTGTGGATATTGTTCTTTACCGTGGAAGTGATGTTGACACACTGGCACAAGATGTTGTCGGATCAACCTTTTACTGGACCATCAGCGATACCGTTCCGGCACACAACGACTACAGAATTAAAGTAATAAGCTCAAAAGACCCTTCGTTATACGACAGAAGTAATCATGGATTCAGAATTACCAAATCGGCAGGTTCTTTCATTGAAGTTATCCAGCCAAACGGAAGCGAAAGCTGGGCAAAAAATACTACCCACCTGATTTCGTGGAACGATGATTTACCCGAACCTGTGGATATTGTTCTTTACCGTGGAAGTGATATCGACACACTGGCACAAGATGTTGTCGGATCAACCTTTTACTGGACCATCAGCGATACCGTTCCGGCACACAGCAGCTACAGAATTAAAGTAATAAGCTCAAAAGACCCTTCGTTATACGACAGAAGTGATGCCGGTTTCAGTATTACCAACTCTGCAGGAACCTATGTGGAAGTGCTTCAACCAAACGGTGGCGAAACATGGGCCAGAGGCACCTCCCATCTTATCTCATGGATTGATGATATGCCCGAAGCTGCCAACATTGAACTATTAAAAGGAAGCAGCGTTTATGCCACACTGGCAACAAACGTTGTTGGCTCAACATGGGTATGGGATATTTCCGATACAACATTGGTTGGCACAAACTACAAAATCAGGGTAAGCAGCACCATCGACCCCAATCTGAACGACAGAAGCAATACCTATTTTAAGATTTCCGCATCAGCAGGTACCTATATCGAAGTTCAACAACCAAACGGAGGAGAACAATGGGTTGCCGGTTCAAGCTACTGGATTTCATGGATTGATGACGTACCGGAACCTGTAAACGTAGTTCTGTTAAAAGGAAATAGCGTTCACGATACCATTGCTCTGGATGTTGTCGGCTCCACCTATATTTGGGATATCCCGTCAACACAGGTTGCAGGCACCAATTACAAGGTTAAAGTGTACAGCACACTCGACCCCAATCTTTACGATAAAAGCAATGCAAACTTTACCATTTTTGCCGCACCGATGATGACTGCATATCCTAACCCTGCCAACAATTTTGTTACGCTTGAAATGAAAAGTAATAATACCGAAAACTATACCGTTGAAATGTACGATCGTTTCAATAACAAAGTGATGAACACCATTGTTAATCCGGGAGGAACCAATCAGGTTAAAATTTCTACCCAAAGTTTACCAACCGGCATTTACTTTATGGTGGTAACTTCACCATCTGAAAGAACAACAAAGAAAATTATTGTTCAGCATTAAAACATTTAGTCGCTTTATTATTACAGTATTTAGTTGTGAAAAGCTGCCGGAATTAACCGGCAGCTTTTTTATAATAAATAGGTTCATAATTGTTTTTGCTAATTAGCTTAAACATTCTATATTTACTTGCTAAAAAATAAGTTTATAATAAAACAACGAATGCACAAATCATTACGGCTTTTTGTTTTCTGTTTTTATGTTGTTACCGGTTTAATATTTGTAACAGAAAACACTTATGCCCAGACAGAACCACTTGAAAATATTAAAATTACCATCGATTTTGCCAACGACCCGTCCAACTCGTTAAACATTGAAAAAACAACTTTAAGATACAATAAAGATTTTGCCGTTATCCTGCAAATGGATAATTCCGATGCTGATATTTTTACCAAAGTTTACGATTATTTCAGGGGGTTTAACGGTAACCCGGGATTATTTTATACATCAGGAGTAATTAACAACCCCATTCATTTCAAAATGGGCACCAATATTTTTTCGTTCAACAGCAATGGCGAAGATGTGCATGATACCGACCCCGACAAACTGACCTGGTCAAATATTCAAACACTTTGGGCGGCCTTTTTTGATGTTGCCAATCAGGGCATGACTTATCCCCCGTCATCCGACGACTATTACGAAGTCAACCGTGGCATCAGTTATTCAAAATTCCGGTTTAACGAGTTTTTTAATCAACCCTCCTTTAATCCTGACATTTATGTTGTCCCCGATGATCAATTCAGTCAGATATCATTTGCAAAAAATGCCGGCAATCTGGCCATTTATTCAAACAACAGTTCGGCTGTTCCCTCACCCTTTAATGCTACATCCTATACCTCCTTTTATAATTTTGAGCTGAAACGCAGTCATATTACCAATAATCTGTTTAACGAAATAAGTCAGCTGGCGCTTTTAAGCCAAAGCGGCAATCATATGGTTGGAACTTTTTATTGTTCGGGGTTTGACAAATATGGTGAAATCACTTTTGATGAGTTTAAAAACCAGATGAATCAGGTTGCAGCCACTTATGGTAAAAACGGATCCGACAACATTTGGGTTGCCTCTGCCAAAGAGGTTTTTGAATATCTAAACTTAACAAAACTTATTACTGTAAATCAAAACCTCAATGGGAATACACTTGAAATTACATTTTCGGCAGATAACCTCCCCGACAATTATCGTTACTATACTTTAACCATATTGGTAACCAACGACGAAACAATTACCGGAATGAATGTTACGGGTGCTGCACAGTCCAATTATAAATACGAAAACAGTACGGCACTGATAAATTTAGTTTGGGATGGCGGAAATCCTCCGTCGATTTACGAAACAACCCGAAATGCAATCAATCTTGCCATTCAAAACAGCGATTCGGCACATTGTTTAATTGCCTCTGACTATATAAAAATGGTTTCAGATGCCGACAGTGTTCAAAAATACCAGGATGAACTGTGTGGTATTTGTACTTCGGTAAATCTTGATTTTTGCGATTATATTTTTGACGTTCCCAACGACACCATCTGTCAGGGAGATACGGCAACCCTTACTGCTCCCGACGGTATGCAATCGTACCTTTGGTCAAACGACTCAACAACACAATCCATTTTAGTTTCACCCGATGTTACAACACAGTATTGGGTGGAAGTTGTTACTACCGACGGCAAAACATCGCGTGACACCACAGAGGTTATTGTTTTCGATACACCCGTAATCATTGCTTCACAGTCCGACACGGTTTCCATCGCTCCCGAATCAACCGACACCCTTTGGGTTAGCACTGCAGATGACGTTACTTACCTATGGAATACCGGAAACACCGATTCTTCCATTATAGTACCTGCCCCCGATGAAGATGATGTATCCTATTATGTTGACATTACCAAAGATTATCAGGTACATCAATGTTCAATAAGAAAAAATTTTGTTGCACAGGTTTTATTTGAAAGCCTGGTTGATTTTACCTGGGATACCGCCTGTTTTGGTGATACCGCCACTCTGATAGCCAACATTACCACCAACGATTCGGTGGTTGCCGTACAATGGGATTTAACTGAAAGCGGAGAATATGACGATGCAACAGGCGATACCATTAAACATGTGTTTGTAAGAATGGGCGATATATTGGTGGGTATGCGGGTCGTCTATAATTCGGGAAATATGGATGTAGCCTATAACGTAGTTCCGGTAGCCGATAACCCGGTTGTAGATTTTGGTTACAACAATACCTGCGTTGGTACCACAACACTGTTCCACGATTCATCTAAAGTAAATATTGGCCAATTGGTTCAATGGGACTGGGATTTTGGAGACGGAACCACTGGCAGCTATAACGAAACATCGCATTATTATCAAAATGCAGGAAATTACTATGTAAAACTGGTTGCAAGCAGCTCATTCGGTTGTAAAGACTCCATTTCAAAAAGCGTAAACATATCACAACCTACCGAACCTGTCTTAATAACAGATGACAATGTAACAATCGGTTATAACGACACCATAAAATTTGCGCCTAACGGAGTTGTTATTGTAAATGTACAAAATGTTGGAGCATTTGACTCAACCATTTGGAACGGTGTTTACAACGGGATTAGTTACCAGATATCCCAGGAAGGTTCTTACTCCATTGTTGGATATAAGGAGGGGTGTACCAGTAACAAAACTTTTTTTGCCGAAGAAGGCTCCGCCCCCGGCCCGGGTCCGGGCCCGGTAACCGGAAAAGTTATGAGCCTTTTTACCCCCAACAACGACGGCTATAATGATACGTGGGTTATAAATACCACCGGAATAACACATCCGGTTAAAGTTACGGTTTATAACAGGCTTGGTAACGAAGTTTATTCTTCGGATAATTATCAAAACGACTGGAACGGTTATTATAAAGGTAACCCGCTGCCTCAGGCTACCTATTATTATATAATTGAAGATGCAAACGGCAATATTGTTAAAGGACCGGTAACCATTATTAGATAAAATGAAAGAAATCAAAATACATATTATTATTTTGTTGATATTTATCGCAGCTACCGGATATACCCAACAGTTTCCCGTAACCACACAGTATCTGTTCAACCCCTACGCATTATCTCCTTCAATGGCGGGGGTTACCGGATATTCGGAGTTGTTTATGAACTACCGAACCGATTTAACAGGTATCGAAGGTCATCCCCGTACATTTAGATTCAACGGCTTTGGCAATATTTACAAATACCAGATGTGGCTGGGTGGCGATATGTATATGGATAATACCGACATCTTCTCAAAATTTAAAGCAAGCCTGAGCTACACTTATAAACTAAAAGTTCAAAATGAACAGTTTATATTTTTTGGCGTTTGGGGAAGTTTTTATCAAAATGCGGTAAATTATGCCAATGCAGTTGGTGTTGATCCTAACGATCCGCTTTTTCAAAACAGCTCAAAAATTACTGCAGCCAAATTTAATGCCGGATTTGGTATTAACTACAATTGGAAAAGGTTTAACGTGGGTTTATCAATACCCACCCTGTTTACATCAAGGCAGGAAGTTGAAAACAGCCAGGGCGTAACCTTTAACCAAAAACAAGAATTTCTTTTTCATATTTCCAACATCTTTTCTCTTGCCCGACAGTGGGATATACAGGCATACGGTGTATTCAGAAAAACCACCAACGACCCCGTGAATTTTGAAATCTCGGCCATGTTAATATATCTAAAACGTTTCTGGAGCGGACTCCTTTTTAGAAAAGGCGGGGCATTGGGCATAAACCTGGGAGGAAACCTTATCAAAGGAATGGTATTTAATTACTCATATGAAATCCCTGTTGGCGGTATTAATGCCCGATCAGGTGGTTCACACGAAATAACTCTCGGGTGGCGTATCGGAATAAAATCAAACAAATATTTTGAATATAACAGGGAATACTATAAAAATCAACGCGAATCAAAAAACAGATCAAAAAGCAGAAAAGACTATCCTCCCGTTTATGATTATCGTTACAGAAGAATTAACAAATGATACGTTATTTAACATATCACGGGATATTGCTTCTGCTAATGACGGTTTTCATGGCGGAAAATATGCCGGCACAATCACCCCAACCGGTTAAAGTCGATTCGGTTGTTGTTCTCTTTTACAATAACCCCGATTCGGTTACCGTTACCAAAACCCCGTTAAAATACAACAAGGCTTTTGCCATGAGTTTTCAGGAGGATGATTCACATGTTGACATTTACAACACCGCCTATCCTCTTTTTGAAGGAAACGGCTCAACAGGCGGACTCTATTATACCGACGGATGTGGTAATTCAATTACCTTTAAAATGTCAACCGCAATGTATATTTTCAACGGACTGAATGTTGACCTGCTGGAACCCGGCCCTTACCATGTGCCCGACTATCTTACATGGCCCCAGATTAAAGAATTATGGGAACACAACTGGGGTGTGGAAAACCATGGTGTATCCGACCCCGTAACCGGTCATGCCGATTACGATATTCAACGTACCCAAAGCTATGCAAAACGAAAAGTAAACGACTCATTATATATTAAGGTGTTTGTACAACCCAATCAGGGAGAAGCCTATTATGTTCCTTGCCAAAACAATAACTATAACGGATTTTTTGGACAGGGAATGGCTGACGGACTAAATGCCGACGAAGCAGGAATAAACCTTAATGACCCAACCATCGACTGGCTCTCAATTAAAAAAATTAACCGCATATTTTCGGGTTATGGCTATAAAAATAAAGCCGACGAATTATACAGCTACTACCAACAAGGCTCCAACCGCTGGGTTCCGTGGGGATGGCATGTTAATTTTACATCGGCATTTTCTTCCGAGTTAACCCAAATCTATTATGATTACGGTGAATTGGGATTGGATAATATTTTAATCGCATCAGACGACGAAATTCTGGACTACCTCGCCGTTAAACAAGCCGTTACCGTCAATAGTAACCTTTCGGGCAACCGGCTTACCATTACTTTTAGCGGCAATGTTCCTGCCGACCGGCGGTTTTATTCGTTAACGCTTAAGGTGGTTGCCGACAAAATAATCAGCAGTATTAATGTTTACGGAACCGATGATTATTCGGTTACGGGTGTTAATCAGGATTCGGGACTGATAAACCTTTCGTGGGATGGCAGATATTATTACCCCATGGAATACCTTGCCGACTCGTTTACAACCATTGCCGCGGTTTCAGGCAATCAATATGATGCCCTTGTGGCCATGGACTATGTGATTTTATCGGACTGCGGCCACACAAAAGACAGTTTAAGAGATGTTTTATGCGGTCTGAATCACGAAGGCTGGAACCCGGGTTATGACGAAGGTTTTTGTGACGTATTATCGGTTAACCTTGGAAACGACACAACCATTTTAGCCGGCGAATGTATTACGCTTACAGGACCTGACGGAGAATATTCTTATAGCTGGAGCACGGGCGACACCACGCAAAGCATTGATATATGCCCCGATACCGATACGCTGGTTTGGCTTACCATCGAAAACAACCTCGATTTTTGCGCATCCGACAGCATCAATATCTTTATTCATACCTATTCCTTTTCGCTGGGACCCGATACCACCATCTGCCAGGGAGACTGTGTTACATTAACAGGACCTGACGGTATGGCCTACTACCACTGGTACCGAAGCGACACCATTTTCGATACGCTTCAAAGCACTACGGTTTGTCCCGAAGACACTACGGAATATGTACTTGAAGTTATGGACTCGTTCGGTTATATTGCTTCCGACACCATTGTTGTAAATGTTTTACCTGTTCCAGATTGGAGTCTTGGTGCCGATACCACCATCAACCTTGGAGAATGCGACTCCCTGTTTGGCCCCGACGGCTTCGCTTCTTATCACTGGTATCGTGCCGATACACTTTTTGACACCCTGCAAAATATTGAAGTTTGTCCTGTGGATACCACCCAATATGTACTTGTGGCAACAACATATAATGATTGCGAGTCGTCCGATTCGATAATTTACAATGTCATCCATATGGAATTTTCCATCGGCCCCGATACATCCGTCTGTTTTGGTTCGCAAGTTACCCTTACCGGACCCGATAATATGGAAACTTACCGTTGGTACGAAAACGACACCGCAAACCTAATTGATACGGTTCAGTCCATAACCGTTT
Source organism: uncultured Lentimicrobiaceae bacterium (assembly GCA_964400655.1). Taxonomy (GTDB): domain Bacteria; phylum Bacteroidota; class Bacteroidia; order Bacteroidales; family F082; genus B16-G9. The sequence goes on along the minus strand of CAYNVN010000062.1, from coordinate 4,147 downwards.
CCCCGCCCGATACAACAATGTACATTTTATATGCGGTTGATTCGTTAGGTGCATATAACTACGACAGCCTATGGGTTAACATCCTTCCGCTTCCCGTCGCTTCAATCACCACTGCCCAATCGGCCTGCAGCGGCGAATTAGCCCGTATTTTGGTATCGCCCGTTTCATATTACGATAAATATATTTGGCACTATAACAACCAAACAGACACAACCGATATGGGAGTGTTGATTTTTATTCCAACACAAACACAAACCGTAACGGTAGAAATTGTTGACACCTATGCCTGTAAAACCGAAGACGACACCTTAATAAATGTATGGCCCGATCCGGTTTTGTTACCTCCCAACGACACTTCAGCCTGCCTTGGCGACAGTGTAACCTTTAAGGCAACCGGCGACGGAACCATCTGGTGGGAAGATTTGGCCGGCAATATCATTACCGACACAACATTTTTTAAAACCGTTTCTGCTGTAGATACCTCGTTTGTTGTTAAAGACACAACCGGTTACGGGTGTAGTACAAGCGATACAGTAGCACTGGAGGTGTTGCCTTTACCCGATGTGAACATAATTTATCCCGATACGGCGGTTTGTACTTATACCGAAATAGAACTTGTAGGTACCGGTGCCAAAACCTATACATGGTTTATGGGAGACGAACAACAAACAGGCGACACCCTGTTGTTTTATATTGTTGATACCACACACTTTTTACTGAAAGGGATTTCGGCCGACGGTTGTTTAAACACCGATTCGGCAGTGGTAAACACCAAACTCGTTCCCGAAGTGTTTGCATGGGGCCTTTTACCAGCATATTGTCAAAACGACCTTCCCGACTCTTTATTCGGAACTCCCGAAGGAGGGCAGTTTCTCGGCTCCGGAGTGGTAGGCAACCTGTTTAAGCCGTCCATTGCAGGAACGGGCAAACAGGAAGTGGTTTATTATTATATTAACGATGAGTCGTGTCCCGGATACGACACCTTATTTACCAAAGTTTACGGTGCAGGTAACGATATAGACCTTGGTAACAACGATACAATTATTCCGGGCGATACAATTACTTTGGATGCAGGAGAAGGGTTTAACAGTTATTTATGGAATACAGGCGACACAACACAAACCATTAAAATTTTCTTCGAAAACTATCCTCTCGGCATCCGCCGCTTTTCGGTGGTGGGAATCATTAACTCATGTACTTCAACCGGATACATTGATATTTTGTTTGGTAACCCCGAGGCAATTGATGAAAACAACAAAAACGCAGACATAATATATCCAAATCCCAATTGGGGTAAGTTTACTTTATCATACAGGGGCAATGGCAGCAATCTTTCATTATCAGTGATTAATTTACAGGGCAAAACCATATTTTCAAAAACATTTTCCAAATGTAGCGGCAGGTGCAATCAAACCATCAAATTACCGACACTTACTTCGGGAATTTATTTTGTAAAATGGTATAACGGAAACCGGTGGAACATCTCAAAAATTCTAATCCGTAAATAACCTTTCTTACCCTTTGATTTTTATTACTTTTGCCAAAATTTTTAATTATGGCTAAAGTACTTGGAATTGGAAATGCACTGGTAGATGCATTGAATAAATTAACCGGCGACGATTTGCTGGACGAACTGGGTCTTCCCAAAGGAAGCATGCAATTGGTTGATGCCGAAACCTCGGCAAAGATTCAGGAAAAGAGTAAAAACCTTGATAAAGAGATGGCTTCCGGCGGTTCGGCTGCCAATACCATCCACGGACTGGCAAATCTTGGTGTTGAAACAGCTTTTATCGGAACCGTAGGCGAGGATGAAATAGGAAACTTTTTTATTGAAGATTTGAAAAAAAGCGGCATTAAACCTTTGCTGAATATTTCAAAAACCCCTTCGGGATTGGCAAATGCCATGATTTCTCCCGATGGCGAAAGAACTTTCGGAACATTTTTGGGCGCTGCCATTGAGCTGTCGGCTGATGATTTAAAACCCGAACAGTTTAAAGGATACGACATTCTTCATGTGGAAGGTTATCTGGTTCAAAACCACCAACTGCTTGAAAACATTTTAAAAACAGCTAAAAACGAAGGACTGGAAATTTCGTTAGACCTTGCAAGTTACAATGTGGTGGAAGACAATCTGGATTTCCTTAAAAAAATGGTTGAACAATATGTTGATATTGTTTTTGCCAACGAAGAAGAGGCCAAAGCTTTTACGGGTAAAGAGCCGGAAGAGGCTCTTAACGAATTGGCCGATCTAACCAAAGTTGCCATCGTAAAAGTGGGAAGCAAAGGTTCCATGATCAAACAAAACGATAAAGTTGTTTCGGTAGGCGTTGAAAAAACAGAAGTGGTTGACACTACCGGCGCAGGCGACCTGTACGCTTCCGGTTTTCTTTATGGATATGTAAATAATTTCCCCCACGAAAGATCGGGTAAAATCGGTTCTCTGCTGGCAGCAAAAGTAATTGCCCGTTACGGAGCAAAATTATCGGAAAACGACTGGGAAGAAATTAAAAAACAAATCTAAAAATCAGGAAAAGTGAAAAGGACAGAGATAAAAGACATACTGCAACGCGAAGATTTTGGCGCGGAAGTTAAAGTGATGGGCTGGGTTCGTACCAAACGGGCAAGTAAAAATGTGGCATTTATTGCAATGAACGACGGCTCAACCATAAAAAATGTTCAAATCGTTGTGGAAATGAACCGGGAGTTTGAAAAAATTCTTGAAAACGTTCATACGGGAGCCGCATTATCGGTAACAGGTAAACTGGTTGAATCGCTGGGAAGCGGCCAAAAAGTTGAAGTTCATGCCAGTCAAATTGAGGTGCTTGGTAAGGCCGACCCTGCCGAATACCCGTTGCAACCTAAAAAACATTCGCTTGAGTTCCTTCGCGAAAAGGCGCATCTGCGATTTCGTACCAATACCTTTAGTGCCATTGCGCGGGTACGTCATGCCATGATTTTTGCCATCCATAAATTTTTTAACGATCGGGGCTTTTTCAACATTCACACCCCCATCATTACCGGTTCCGATGCCGAAGGTGCCGGCGAAATGTTTCAGGTTACCACCTTAAACCTCGATAACCTTCCAAAAGATGAAGAGGGAAACCTTAACTTTAAAGAAGATTTTTTCGGCAAAGCCGCCAACCTCACGGTTTCCGGTCAGCTTGAAGCCGAACTGGCAGCATTGGCACTGGGCAAAGTTTATACTTTCGGCCCCACCTTTCGCGCCGAAAATTCCAACACAACCCGCCACCTTGCCGAGTTTTGGATGATTGAACCCGAAATGGCCTTTTACGACATCAATGATGATATGGACCTTGCGGAAGAGATGCTGAAATATGTTATTGGATATGCTCTTGATAACTGCATGGATGATCTTGAATTTCTCAGCAAACGGCTGCAGGACGAAGAAAAAAACAAAAAAGCCGACCAGCGCTCCATGGAATTGATTGAAAAGCTGAAGTTTGTTTTGGAAAATCCTTTTGCACGAATTTCATATACCGAAGCCATCGATATTTTACGAAACTCAAAACCAAACAAAAAGAAAAAATTCCAGTTTGTTATCGAAGGCTGGGGAGCCGACCTGCAATCGGAACACGAACGTTACCTTGTTGAAAAGCACTTTAAAACACCCGTTATCCTAACCGATTATCCAAAGGATATCAAAGCCTTTTACATGAAACAAAACGACGATGGAAAAACGGTAAGGGCCATGGATGTGTTGTTTCCGCAAATCGGCGAAATAATTGGCGGCTCGCAGCGCGAAGAAGATTACGACAAATTATATACACGGATGAAAGAGATGAACATCCCCGAAGAGTCGATGTGGTGGTATCTGGAAACCCGTAAATTCGGTTCGGTACCTCATGCCGGTTTCGGACTGGGTTTTGAAAGGTTAATCCTTTTCCTTACGGGAATGGGTAACATCAGAGATGTAATCCCTTTCCCGAGTACACCTCAAGACCTTGAATTTTAAAATCAAAAATTAGGAGCTCATCATAAACATTACGGATGAGCTTCTTTTTTTTACAACCCGATTTTGACAAACCGCATCAACATACAAATGGCCCCTTTTCAGGGAATAACCGACCTGGTATTCAGAGAGCTTTATACACGGCATTTTCAGGGAGTTGACAAATTGTTCACCCCG
>CAYNVN010000061.1:0-15774 GCA_964400655.1 uncultured Lentimicrobiaceae bacterium | reverse complement strand
AGGAGGGGATTCCCGCCTGCCGGCAGGGCAGGCCTCCTTCCTACTGTCGTCGGAGTGACGGGGTAATGAACGACGTAGGTTTAACTCCAAGTACTCCAAACTTTAGCTCACTTTAGGCACTTTTAATTTTTGATTGCAAATCTTTGATTTAAGATTTTTGTTTTTCCCGAACGCTCAACTCCAGGCACTCTAAGTACTCCAAACTCTAGTGCACTCTAGGCACTCCAAACTTCAAATACCTCTCCACCCTACAACAACTCGTTGGCCAGATTGGCCAGCTCCGAGCGCTCCCCTTTTTCGAGCTGCACATGGGCATAAATACCCTGATGGCTGATTCTGTCGATCAGTACCGAAAGTCCGTTTGATTGCGAATCAAGATAAGGCGTATCAATTTGATAAATATCTCCGGTGAAAACAATTTTGGTATTTTCTCCGGCACGGGTGATAATGGTTTTTATTTCGTGTGGGGTAAGATTTTGTGCCTCGTCAACAATAAAGAAAATATTAGAGATACTGCGTCCTCTAATATAGGTTAACGGGGTAATCAATAGTTTTTCGCTTTCAATGGCATCGCTAATGCGTTTATACTCTTTGTCCTGTTCACCATATTGATTTTGAATGAATTTAAGGTTATCCCAAAGCGGTTCCATGTAAGGATTTATCTTTGAAGTGATATCGCCCGGCAGATAGCCTATGTCTTTGTTGCTAAGCGGCACGATTGGGCGCGAAAGGTAAATCTGCTTGAAATTACGACGTTGCTCCCAGGCACCCGCCAAAGCCAGCAGGGTTTTTCCCGTTCCGGCAACCCCCTGAAGGGTAACCAGTTTCACTTCGGGGTTAAGCAACGCATGAAGGGCAAACACCTGTTCGGCATTACGCGGCATGATACGCGAAACCGGCTGTTTACTCACCCGCTCAATGCGCCCGGTAACCGGATTGAAAAATGCCAAAGCCGATGCCGATTCACTCTTTAATATAAAGTAATGGTTGGGGTAGGGTTTTTCTATTTCAAGTTCGTCAAGCGAGCAAAAACCTTCGTTGTACAGCTTGTCGATAACCGCACTTTTTACATTATTAATCTGCGACTTACCGGTGTATAGCTCATCGATGTTTTGAATTTTTCCGGTTTCAAAATCTTCGGCATTCAGGTTTAACGATTTTGCTTTGAGTCGCAGGTTAATATCTTTGCTTACCAGAATCACCTTTTTGTCGGGGTGATCTTCTTTTAATTTAAGTGCAGCATTAAGAATCCGATGATCGGGCTTATTATCGCCAAAAACCTTGCGTGCATCGCGTTTGCTTTTTTCGTTCATTACCACCCTGAACCGCCCCTTATCCGGACCATTGATACGTCGCCAGTTGGTCATTGCCGATTTACCGGAAATCTTATCAAGGTATCTGATAAACTCGCGGGCTTCAAAATTTTTGGTATCGTTGCCCTTTTTAAAATTATCGAGTTCCTCTAAAACGGTTATGGGTATGGCCACATCATTCTCTTCAAAACTTAAAAATGCGTTGTGATTATACAGGATAACCGATGTATCCAATACGAAAATTTTTTCTGCCTTCTCTGATTTTTTTGCTGCCATATAACATTGTTCTGTTTGGATAAAAGTAGGTACTTTCAAAACAATATTCTATCAACAGCCAAGATTCTTATTAACCGCTTAATGGTTAAAAGTTTTTAATAGGGACCTTTCCAGTTTTTTTGATGATAGGCTTTGTAATCTTGCGAAAAAGCACACTCAATACCTTTTTCTTTCATTTTTTTATTATGACCGATCTTGGTTTTGGGAAACTCTTTACCTTTTACAAAAAGAAAAACCGCCATAGCCAAAACCGCAACGGCAAGAATAAATACGGCAAGAATAATAACTTTTATCATTACAAATGTTTTCGACAAAAATAAAAAAACCCCTGACACAAATTGTGTCAGGGGTTTTTAATATAATTGATAAACCAACTCTTACTTGTCGTTTACCTCTTCAAAGTCAACATCGGTAACTTCGTCGTCGCCACCTGAGGGGCCGTTTCCACCATTGTTACCGGCATCACCGGCAGGAGGTGTTTGTCCGCCCTGCTGACCGCTTTGGTACATCTCCTGACTGGCTTGCTGCCACAGGTTGTTTAATTTTTCCATAGCGGCATCAATGGCATTCAAATCTTCCGATTTGTGAGCATTGCGTAACTCTTCCAAAGCACTTTCGATTTCGGCTTTTTTGTCGGCCGGCAATTTATCGCCAAACTCTTTCATCTGCTTTTCAGTCTGGAAAATCAGGCCGTCGGCAGCATTGAGTTTATCAATTCTCTCTTTTGCTTTTTTATCGGCTTCGGCATTGGCTTCGGCTTCGTTTTTCATCTTCTTGATCTCTTCTTCCGATAATCCCGAAGAAGCTTCAATACGGATGCTTTGCGATTTACCGGTAGCTTTGTCTTTAGCCGACACATGCAAAATACCGTTTGAGTCGATATCGAATGTTACTTCAATTTGCGGTACTCCACGCGGTGCCGGTGGCAAACCGTCAAGATGGAACCTTCCGATGGTTTTGTTGTCTTTTGCCAACGGACGTTCGCCCTGTAAAACGTGTATCTCAACCGAAGGCTGGTTATCTGCAGCCGTTGAGAAGACTTCGGTTTTCTTGGTCGGGATGGTTGTGTTAGCATCAATAAGCTTGGTCATAACCCCGCCAAGGGTTTCAATACCCAGCGAAAGGGGTGTAACATCAAGCAACAATACATCTTTTACCTCACCGGTTAATACACCACCCTGGATTGAAGCTCCAATGGCAACAACCTCATCGGGGTTAACACCTTTGTGGGGCTCTTTGCCAAAGAAATCTTTAACAATATTCTGGATGGCCGGAATACGTGTTGAACCTCCCACAAGGATAACCTCGTCGATATCAGCAGCCGTTAAACCTGCATCTTTTAAAGCGGCTTTACAGGGATCGATGGTAGCCTGAACCAAATCGTCAACCAGTTGCTCAAATTTGGCACGGGTCAATTTACGAACAAGGTGTTTCGGAATACCGTCAACCGGCATGATGTAAGGCAGGTTGATTTCGGTTTCGCTGGCAGAAGAGAGCTCGATTTTTGCTTTTTCAGCAGCTTCTTTCAAACGCTGTAAAGCCATCGGGTCTTTTCTCAAATCAATACCTTCATCTTTCTGAAACTCGTCGGCTAACCAGTTGATGATTCTTTCGTCAAAGTCGTCGCCACCAAGGTGTGTGTTACCGTTGGTAGATTTTACCTCGAAAACACCATCGCCCAGTTCAAGGATCGAGATATCAAAAGTACCGCCACCAAGGTCGTAAACGGCAATTTTCTCGTCCTGCTGTTTTCTGTCAAGCCCGTAAGCCAAAGCAGCTGCAGTAGGCTCGTTGATGATACGGCGAACTTTCAATCCGGCAATTTCACCGGCTTCCTGGGTTGCCTTACGTTGCGAATCGTTAAAGTAAGCCGGAACCGTAATTACGGCTTCGGTAACGGTTTGTCCCAGATAATCTTCGGCGGTTTTCTTCATCTTTTGAAGAACCATGGCCGAAATTTCCTGTGGTGTGTACAAACGGTCGTCAATTTTAACACGCGGTGTGTTGTTTTCGCCTTTTACCACTTCGTAAGGAACCCTTTTAATCTCCTGTTCAACGTCGTTAAACGAGTTACCCATAAAACGCTTGATAGACGAAATAGTATGTTTCGGGTTGGTGATAGCCTGACGCTTGGCCGGCTCTCCAACTTTTCTCTCACCATTTTCGGTAAATGCCACGATAGATGGTGTGGTACGGTGTCCTTCGCTATTTGGAATAACGACAGGCTCGTTACCTTCCATAACTGCGACACAAGAGTTGGTTGTACCTAAGTCAATTCCAATAATTTTTCCCATTGTATTTTCCTCCTTTTTTATTCTTGTTTCAAGTTTATATTCAAAATTTATATGGTCAGTTTTTCTGACTGCCATAGTTTTGTCAATCATTATGCCAAATGAAAAACGGGAAGAAAATTATCGGTAACCAGACATATTGTGTCACTTTGCAACAATGTATATCGCACTTATTCAGTATATTATATATACGCTTATAGCCACAAGCCGCTTTATGACAAAACGTCATATTATCAGCATAAAATAAAACAAAACAATTATCGTTTACGAAAACAAAAATTACTTTTAAACCGTAATAAATGATTAAATAATAAAACCCGGTAAATACCGTTTATGGCATACCATTTGCAAACAAAACACATATTCAAGTAAACAACCTTTTGTTATTTAGATTTAATTTAAATTTATATCTTTGCACCTTGAAAAACAGAAATTAATAACAATAAATTTTAAAGATGATCATTATGAAAAACAAAATCCAATGGACTTTGGCTGTTTTGGCGTTATTTGGTATAGGACTGTTCAGTTCCTGTTATCCGAATGACGATATTTCGGACAGCGAAACCGACATTGTGGCAACCAATTATGTTGACACCGTTAACTTTAGTCGTATTCAAACCTATTTTTTACCCGATACGGTTTTTCCGATTAAGGCTGAAGATGACACAACCACTTATGAAAAAAACCCTTATACGGATCAAATCATTTCGAAAATTGCGGGTAATATGAGCGACTACGGTTATCAGCGCATCACAAATCCCGACACCAACAACGTTCCCGATGTGGTTGTTTATGCCTCTTCGGTAACCTCGACCACCGTTAGTGTTTGGTATCCTTATTATCCCGGTTGGGATTATTGGTGGGGTTTTCCGGGATGGGGTTATTATCCTCCCTACTATCCCCCTTACTATCCGCCGTATGTTTCTACCTATACAACAGGTACACTTAGGATTACCATGGTTGATCCGTGGAATCCCATCGAAGTGGAAAACGATACCGTTGCTCCTGCTTACTGGGATGCTATGATAAACGGACTTTTACAGGGTAATAACATCGAACAGCGCATCATGAGTAACATTGACAAAGCGTTTGAGTTATCACCTTATTTAAAAGAAGGTAAATAATTGTTGAACTTTAAAAAATTGATAAAATGAAAATAATGAGAAAAATATTCCTGATACTTACTATATCACTGTTTGGTTCAACAGCCTTTTCACAGGGAAGCGGTATTTGGAACTTTCAATGGGATATGGGGTTTGGCGTTGGCGAAACCGGTGATTTTGTAGGACAATATTCGCTTCGCGGCTTTGCCCTTGAAGGAAGAGGCTATGTTACCGAAAACCTTACGGTTGGCGGACGTTGGGCATGGGATGTGTTTTACGAAAATTATGGCTGGAAAACCGAAACAAGCAACGACGGACAATCAACGGTTTACGGTTACAGTCGTCATTACATGAATGCCATGCCCATTATGGTTACAGGGCATTATACCTTTAACAGTAATAAATTTATTCCGTACATCGGCCTGGGATTAGGTACCTATTACATTGAAACCCGTAATATGCTGGGCATCTATTATATTGAGCAGGATGCGTGGCATTTTGGTTTGGCTCCCGAAGCGGGAATTATTATTCCTTTCGGAAAAACCTCAAACTGGGGTCTTAACCTGAATGTACGTTATAACTGGGCTGCCAAAACAAAAGATGAAGACCAGCAAACATGGATAAACACCAGTGTTGGTTTTTCCTATTTCTGGTAGTATTTAAAAGAACAATAAAATAAAAAGCCGGAGCAATGCTCCGGCTTTTTTTATTGTTAGAATTTGAATTTTTCATACCCTATCTCACTCTCGATGGAATAATTACCCTGATATACATTTCCCAGCGAGCCGTCAATGGCAATTTTGTCACCCACCTTAAAAACCATGTCGTTTAACCTGCAATATTTCTCGTTCTCGAACACCTGCAGTCTTGAGCAGTTAACGATGGCCGTTTTCCCCAGCCGGGTAGCGGTAACAGCCGCATGAGAGGTAGCTCCTCCTCTGGCCGTCAATAAACCGTTGGTATCGAAAATCATTCCGATGTCATCGGGAACCGTATCAGGCCTTACAAGAATCACATTCTCTCCTTTATATTTTCTCCTTATCTCTTCCATATCTTCATCATCAAAAGCCACCCTGCCATTCATGGCACCTCCGCCGATACCTATGCCCCGTCCCGCCAGTTTCATTTCATCGGGCTTAACGGTAAATACTTTTACCGACTGGGCTTTTGCCATATCCATATCGCGTATTTGCAGAATATAAAGGTCTTCGGGGTTGTCCGATTCAAATGTGAACTCTATTTCCTGCGGACTGTATCCGTGATTATTTACCAGATCGTTGGCAATTTCATAAATCCTTTTATAAATCAGGGGATAGTTTTTTTCCAGCGATAATCTTACATCGCCGTTTTGAACCTGATCGGCACTAACCGGAAAGGGTTTAACCAGTCCGGCTACAATATCTTCACCCTGACTTCGGGTGGTGTAATCGCCGTAAAGATTAACCCCCTGACGCTGCATTTGCGGGTTTTGGGTAAAAACAACCCCTGTGCCCGAAGTTTCGCGCAGGTTACCGAAAACCATTTTCTGTACAATCACCGCCGTTCCCCACTCTCCGGCAATTTGCAGGTGTTCGCGGTAAACCTTTGCCCGCTCCGAATTCCATGATAAAAACACAAGATTGATGGTGGTGATTAACTGTTGAAAAATATCTTCGATAAATTCAATGTTGCTTTCCTGCAATTTCTGTTTATAAGCAAAAGCTATTTCGCGCATCAAACCGGCGGTAAAATCGGTTTTCAGTTTGGTTTTGTACCTGTCTTTAAAAAGCAACATAATCTCATCAAAGTCGTCACGCTCCAAGCCATAAGCCATGCCCCAGCTCTGTAGAAACCGCCGGTACGAATCCCAGGCAGCCCATGCGCGCACGGGATCTTTGGCAAGACTTTCGGTAATTTCGTCGTTCATGCCCACATTTAAAAAGGTATCCATGGCACCGGGCATGGAGATGGCCGTTCCCGACCTTACCGAAAGCAAAAGCGGTTTTTCGGGATTGCCAAGGCAAAAACCCGTTTGGTTTTCAATGTGCTTTATATGCTTTCTAATCATGTCGTGCATCTCTTTGCGCAGGTCGTTATGCTCAACAATGGCCTTGTGCCGCCGGAATACCTCGGTGGTAATTACAAATCCCTGAGGAATGGGATAATTTTTAAGGGTCAGGTTTTTAAGATGATAGGCTTTTGATCCGAGAAAGGCCTGGTTATCAATATTAACATCCTCCTTATCAAGCGGGCTCATAATCAAATCGGAGTTATACGACATAATCTCCCTGATCATCTCCTGATCGAAATTGTCGTTCATGGTTCGCAGCGAATCCAAAATTCTGGAAACAAAATTATCCAGCGGCTGCATTAAAAAGGCCTCTGACAGAATGTCGCGGTAAAACTCTTCCGACATTCTGTTTATCAGCTCGGTCTCTTTCTTTTTATCCAGTTTGCCGTCGGGGTTGCAAATCCGGGGTATCACCAGCTTTAAAGGAAGATCGTACGTTTTAAGAAAATATTTAATAATGGTACGTTTAACATCTTCGGCAAGGAATTGAAAAATATTGATGTATTGATGAAACGAAAAACTGTCGGAACTTAAACTGTACTTTAACATTCGCAGGTTCGAATCGAAACTCTGGTTGGTGATACCGTCGAGGTTAAGGCCTTCTGTAAAATACTCCAGAATGGTAAGGATATTTTTCAGTGTTTTGGCCGAGATATAGTCGAGGTTGATGTTTTGAACCACCTTTTCCATTAGCTGGGTGGCCACCTTTTCGAGTCTGAAGGTAAGTCCCATTGCCTCGAACTTGGGTTCGCGGTACACACCGTACATGGAGGGAATTCCGATGGCGATATGCCGTTTGTGGTAGATATTTTCCCAGCTCTTGCTTGGTTTCGGATCGAAAATAATCTCCTTAAGCTGATTCATAAAGCTGTAAATTAGCTTTAACGACGATTCAAAATCATTTTTATCCAACGCCTTACGAAGCCGGTCGATCTTTTCCTCTTCGAGGTAAGAGTACTTTTTTAACAGCCTGACGATGTCAACCGTGTCAAACGAATATTTTTCCTTCAAAAAAGCGTACAGCGCCACCATATCGCGCAGGCGTTCCTTGTCTTTGTTATTATCACCGGGCAGTTTTTCCAGCAGCTTGTCAAAATCTTTAAGCTCCGAGGTTATCAAATCGTCGGGAGTTTTACCGGTCATCTCGCAAAGGGTTACCACCATTTGATGGATGGGTGCATACCATTTACTCTTTTTGTCGATGGTTGTGTAAACATTTTCGGGCAGTATGTTTTTCAGCGCCTTTAAATCGCCATCGTACCAAAACCGAAAAATCTTACGGGCAAGTTCAATTAGGGTGTTATTGCTTTCGGTATGAACCTGTTTTCTTAAAAAATGAACCAGCTTGTCTTCGCGATGCGAGATTTCGTCCATGGTGGTGGTTACCTGACGGATTTCGCCTTCGGCACCTATCTCGTTAAAATAGACGGGGAATATCCGTGTAAGCTGCTTTACCTTTTTATAATAAGGTGCCACATTGGAGTTGAGTATTTTAGTGATATCGCGCTGAAACAGATCGGTATCGCTGATAAATATGCCTCCGAGCTTCAGGTTAACAATCAGGGTGGAAAGAAGTTTCTCCATATCCGACTGGGAATACTCGATAAGCTCAAGCCATACCCTGATGTTTTTAATGTGATTGGGGTTGACATCCAGCTGCCAGTTTTCGTCAACATAAACCATCCCGGGCGTTTCAAAACCGAAATCAATAAGTTTATCCTCGAAATAACCCAGCAGCTCTTTGTTTTCCGAGTCATCAATATCAATCACCTTTTTACCCAGGGTAAGCATGGTGTCGAGCACGGGAGAGGTATGGGTTGCTTTCAGGTCGCGGGCGTAGTTAAAAACCTGATCGATAAAAGAGGTAAGCTCCGTTTTGTCGATCTCTTCCATGGTTTGAACCAAAATGTTGTTGAGCCGCCAAATAAGCCGCTCTTTATGGTTTTGCATGCCCGGAATCTGTAACAGATAAAAAATGAAATAAAACTTTTCGATGAATGTGGGAAACAGGTCGGTGGTGTCGTTAAACCGGTCGGCAATGTTATCGTAATCGGGAATCCGGTCAACAAATTCATTCCACGAATCAATTGATTCCGCCCTTTTCCGGATAGTATCGAACCACGAAGCTCCAATGGTGTCGATAATGGTTTTATGGTCAACCGTAAGCAACTTCTTTTTATCGTCAAGCCATTTCTCAATTTGCGATGTATCACGCCAGTAGTCAATGGAAGCGATAAAAATGGATTTGGTAATTTCAAGCCGTTTATTGCTAAATGTCTCCTCGCTGTTGAATGCCTTCAGATATCGTTTAAAATATTTGGAGGCCTCAATATAACTCAGCGGATCGTTTTTAAAACCCTGTTCAAAAGTGCTGTAAATAAACCGGAAAGTTTTTGAAAAATCGCGTCCCTCTCTAATCAGTTTCTGCGAAAACTCCAACAGGGTTCTGATAATCATAATATGATGCTCGCGGTTCTCACCTTCGGTTAACAGGTTTTGCAAAAGCTCCAGCGGAATGGAAAAGGCCTTTTCGGGATCGCTCAACCCAACATAAAACCAGTAATCGGTAAGCAGTATCTCGCGCAGCTGTTCAATAACAAATTTACGATTCGAGAAGGGATGTTGGTACTCAATTATGCAATCGTTTGCACGCTTGTTTATGCCATAGTATTTGACCGATAACTTTATGAAGTCCTGATATTTAGGTGGTATTTTTATGTCTTTGTAACGGGTTTCGGCAAGATTGGCTTCAAGGGCCTTTGAAACAAATTTTTTGTCCATAATTGTATTATTTTTAGGTCAATCAGACAAGTTGTATATATCTTTGCCGGGTATTTAACAAAAGTAATAAATACACAACTTGTTAGTTTCATACAAAGATAGCTGAAAGTTAGATTGATTTATTACAGGAAATAAAAAAGTAATATTATGGAAAAGATAAAAATAGGCATTAACGGCTTTGGCAGAATCGGCCGCAATGTATTTAAAATCGCCCTTGAAAGGGGTCATATGGAAGTTGTTGGTATTAACGATTTAACCGATACCAAAACACTGGCACACTTATTAAAGTACGATTCGACACAAGGTAAATTCAACGGTGAAGTTTCTTACAACGACAGCGCCATTATTGTAAACGGTGTTGAGATACCGGTAACCGCCGAGCGCTCACCGCTGGAGATTAAATGGCAAAAAACACCCGACGTAGTGGTTGAAGCCACCGGTATTTTCCGCTCACGCGAAAGCAACAAAGGCGGCTACGGCGATCACCTGAAAAACGGTGCCAAAAAAGTTATCCTTACCGTTCCCGCCAAAGATGAAATCGACAACATGATTGTGTTGGGCGTTAACGATAACGAACTTCGCGACGAAGACGAGTGTGTTTCCAACGCTTCGTGTACCACCAACTGTCTGGCTCCCATTGCAAAGGTGCTTAACGACCGCTTTGGTATCGAAAACGGATTGATGACCACCATCCACTCGTACACCAACGACCAGCGTATTTTGGATGCACCCCATTCCGACCTTCGCAGAGCCCGTTCTGCTGCCGTTTCGCAAATCCCCACCACCACAGGTGCTGCCAAAGCGGTAGGTAAGGTTATTCCCGATTTGAACGGAAAACTCGACGGTATGGCTGTAAGGGTTCCTACCCCCACCGGCTCGCTGGTTGACCTTGTTGTAAATCTTAAAACCGAAGCATCGGTTGACGAAATCAATGCAGCCATGAAAGAGGCTGCCCAAGGCCCCATGAAAGGTGTTTTGGAATATACCGAAGACCCCATTGTTTCGGTTGATGTAATCCACAATTCGCACTCGTCCATTTACGATGCCAGCGCTACCATGGTACAGGGTAAAACCGTTAAGGTTCTGTCGTGGTACGATAACGAGTGGGGATATTCAACCCGCGTTGTCGATTTGATGGAAAAATTTAATTTTTAATAAAGAAAGTCCCTTTTTGTTCATGTAATATTGAGCATAATAAGCTGTTTTTAGGGTGGGCTGCTCCGTTTAGGGGCAGCCTTTTTTATTTGGTGCAACTCTGTAATCTTAAAGTTAAAAAAAACTGCAATTCAAACAATCCATAAGAAGCCTGCCATAATAACGCAAGAAGCATACCTATGAATACTATGGAAACTTTTTTTACTTAAATAGTTTCCGGAGTTATAAATGTTGCTACTTTTGTACGGTAATAAAACTTAAATGCAATGAAATTATATACATCAGGATTGTTGCTGGTATTTATGGCACTGTTTCCGGTTTTGCAGGCACAACAAAGCCAAACCGCCGGACAAACCGTTTCCATGACGTTACAACAGGCGGTTGATTATGCCATGGAGCACAATTACAATTTGCTCAATTCGGAAAAAGATGTGGAAAAGGCTAAGATGATGGTCAGGGAGAAGATGGCTTACGGCTTTCCCCAGATTAATGCCTCCGTTGACTATACCGACAATATAGCCCGCCCCGTTAGCCTTTTGCCGGGTGAGTTTATGGGCAATCCGGGCAAAGATGTGGAAATTCAGTTTGGTACGCGATACAATGCCAATGTGGGCGGCGTATTGTCGCAACTGATATTTTCGGGCGAGTATCTTATCGGCCTTAAAGCAGCCCGAACCTATTTTGAAAAAACCAACGTTGATTTTTTTAAAAACAAAGTGGCATTGAAAAAACAGGTAGCCGAATCGTATTACAATGTATTGGCCACCGAAGAGGCCCTGCACGTTGTTGACAGCACGCTGCACACAACCCAAAAGTTATACCGCGAAACAAAAGAGATATTCAAAGCGGGCCTGGCCGAAGATACCGACGTGGACCAGCTGGAGCTGCTGGTTGAGAACCTTAAAGCATCGCACACCTTTTTTACCAATCAGCTTGGGGTGGCCACCGCTTTCCTGAAATTCTATCTTGGTATGGAAAGCAACGACACCATTATTTTAACCGATAACATAAACACTTTAATCGAAAAACAAAAAAACAGCCAACTGCTGTTGCAAAATTTCGATTATCATTCAAATCCCGACTATGCTTCGCTGTTTAAACAAAAGGAGATATCTGCTTTGCAAATCGATCTTGCACGGTCGGCCTACCTGCCTTCCATCACCGCCAATCTGAATGCACGAACCAATGCCCAACGCAACACTTGGGACTTTTTTAATACCGACGGCAAATGGTATTTCTCCGCCTTTTGGGGAGTTACCATGAACATTCCCATATTGTCGGGCGGCCAAAGGGATGCAAAGGTTAAACAGGCACGCATTGCCTTCGATCAGGTCAACCTGATGGAAAAACAGCTGATTACACAACTTCAGCTTCAGTATCAAACGCTGAAAAACGATTATCTGAACACCATGCTCGTGTTGCAGAACAAACAAAAAAACCGCAACGTAGCTCAAAAAATCTATTACAAAACACAGCAAAAGTATGTGAACGGCATGGCCACCAGTCTCGATATTCTTAACACACACACACAATTCCTGAATGCCGAAAACCAATATATTACCGCTTCGCTGAACTTTTTAAAAGCTGCCGAAGCATTTAAAGCCATCCTCACAAAAATGCAAAATCAATAAAAATGGAAAGAAAAGAGATTGTTAAAAAAGTATGCACACTTTATAAAACATACGGCATAAAAAGCATTACCATGGACGATGCGGCACGGCATCTGGGCATATCCAAAAAAACCCTGTATCAGTTTTTTAGCGACAAATCTCAAATGGTAAAAGAGGCCATCGCCGTTGAAATTGAAACCAAACAACAAAACTTTTCCGCACTGTCGGATCAGGCACTAAACGCCATTGAAGAGCTGCTGGTTTATTATAAGATACAGATCAAAATGATACTGGATTACAAACCGAACTTTATTTACGACCTTAAAAAATATTACCCCGATATTTACAACAATTACGTCACCATCAAACGCCAAAAAATATTGGAATCGGTGGAGCAAAACCTAAAAAAAGGAATCAAAGAGGGCTTTTTCAGAGCCGACCTCGACGTAAGTGTAATAAGCAGGCTCACCTTGATGCGTATCGAAGGGATGATATACTCGGGACTTTTTACCATCGAAGAGATGATGTCGCCCGAGGTGTTTACGGGAATATTTTACTATCACGTTTACGGTATTGTTACCGACAAGGGGCGTAAGTATTTCGAGAATCATAAAAAGCAATTAACCTTCAGATAATTTATAAAACCATGAAAAAGATATTATTTACCGTTTTAATAAGTGCTTTGTTGTTTTCCTGTTCTTCAACCGGCGATAGTGATAAACCGGATGAGATAAGGAACCAAATAAACCAATACAAAAGCGAGATAAAAAAGCTGGACAAAAAAATTGCCGAACTCGAAACCCGGCTCAGCACCCTTTCTCCCGAAGATAAAAACAAGGGAGCCATACGGATAAACGTATTACAGCTGAAACCTCGTAAGTTCGAACATTTTTTTATGGCTACCGGTACGGTTAAAGCCGAAAACGAAGCCTACATCAGCCCGCAAACCAACGGACAGATAACCCGTATTTATGTTGAAGACGGCGACAAAGTTAAAAAGGGTCAACTGCTGGCAAGGCTCGATACCGAGATTATCGAAAAAAGCATAAACGAGGTAAAAGTCAGCCTGCAACTGGCCGAAACACTCTACAAAAAACAAACGGAACTTTGGAACAAGCAAATAGGTTCGGAGTTACAGTATCTGCAAGCACGTAATAAATACGAAGCGTTGCAAAGCAAGCTAAAAACGTTGCAATCGCAATACAACCTGTCGTTTATCAAATCGCCTTTAAACGGTGTGGTTGACGAGGTGTACCAAAAGGTTGGCGAAATGGCTACTCCCGGCAGGCAGCTGATACATGTGGTTAGTTTAAATCCGCTGTTGGTAAAAGCTAAAATTTCGGAAAAATATCTGCCGGTTATTAAAACGGGCGACGAAGTGTCGGTTACTTTCCCCACATTCCCCGGTATGAACATCAAAGCCGCCATAACCCGTACCGGCAATGTTATCAATCCGGCCAACCGAACGTTTACGGTGGAATTCAAACTTGACAATCCCGACTTTAAAATCAAGCCCAATATGCTGGCAACCCTTATCATTAAAGATTACGAAACCGAACAGGCCATTGTGGTGCCCTCTTACCTTATTCGAGAAGATTTGAAAGGAAAATATGTTTACGTGGTAAAAGATGAGTCGGGCAGCATGCGGGCTGTTAAAAGATATGTTACAACAGGCCTTTCGTATAAAGACCAAACCGAAATTGTTTCGGGATTGAAACCGGGAGACACCCTTGTTACCGACGGTTACAGCAATGTTTCGGACGGCGTAAAGGTTAGTACAAAGTAATTAAACCTGCTAAAACAATAACGATGAACCACAACGAAATAAAACAGGATAAGGTAATCCGCAACTTCGGGCTCTCCACCTGGGCACTGAACAACAAAAACACGGTTTATCTTTTCACCATCATTACCATTGTTTTCGGGCTTTACTCGTATATCTATATGCCCAAGGAGTTGTACCCCGATGTGCAGTTCCCTACGGTGATGGTTCAAACCATCTATCCCGGAAATCCGCCGGTGGATATGGAAAATCTGGTGACCCGCCCGCTTGAAAAAGAGATAGAATCGGTAAAGGGAATAAAAAAGATGACCTCTTCGTCGGCACAGGATGCCTCCTCCATTTTTATCGAGTTTCAAACCAACATCGATATTAAAAACGCCCTTCAGGATGTTAAAGATGCCGTTGACAAAGCCAAAAGCGACCTGCCCGACGACCTGCCTTCCGACCCTGTGGTAAACGATATCGACGTTAGCGAATTTCCCGTTATCAATGTAAACCTGTCGGGCGATTTTAATACCACCGAACTGAAAGATTTTGCCGAAGACCTGAAGGATGAGTTTGAAACCATTTACGAAGTATCGAAGGTAAACATTACGGGGGTAAGCGAAAAAGAGGTGAAAGTAAACCTCGATCCTTACAAAATGGCAGATATGAAAGTGAGTTACAAGGACGTGGAAAATGCCATTAAGTTTGAAAACATGTCGGTTTCGGGCGGCGTGGTTAAAATCGGCAAGATTAACCGTTCGGTAAGGGTGATTGGTGAATTTCAGGATCCCAAACAGATTGAAGACATTATTGTAAAAGCGGAAAAAGGAAACATTGTTTATCTGAGAGATATCGGAACAGTGGAGTTCGGGTTTAAAGACCCCGACAGCTACGCACGATTGAACCGGCACCCGGTGGTTACCCTGCAGGTAGTAAAAAAAGGAGGCGAAAACCTGCTTTCTACCATCGATCAGGTTTTTGAAATTATGGATGATGCCCGTAAAACCAAAGTTATCCCCGACAACCTCGTTATCACTTACACCAACGATCAGAGCCAGATTGTAAGGGAACAGCTTACCAACCTCGAAAACAGCATCATCATGGGTATTTTGTTTGTGGTGCTGGTGCTCTACTTCTTTTTGGGAACCCGTAACTCACTGTTTGTAGGATTTGCCATCCCAATGTCCATGTTCCTTTCGTTTATGATTATGGGGCTGCTCGACTACCGTATCAACATGATTGTGCTCTTTTCATTGATCCTTGCCCTCGGCATGCTGGTGGACAATGCCATTGTGGTCACCGAAAATATTTACCGATTTGTTGACAGAGGCTATCCGCTGTTTGATGCCGCAAAGCAGGCTGTGGGCGAAGTAGCCATGCCCATTATTTCGTCAACGGCAACCACGCTGGCAGCCTTTTTTCCTTTG
>CAYNVN010000060.1:0-33712 GCA_964400655.1 uncultured Lentimicrobiaceae bacterium | reverse complement strand
CAATACGTTTTACTTATTGCCCTTCCCGCACAACCCATCGTCATCCCGAAGGAGGAACGACTGAGGGGGCTCCTAAGGACCGGCCTGCCCCTAAAACAAAATAGAGTTTGGCCATTTATAGCGGGGGATTTCTCGGTCGTGCCTCCCTCGAAATGACGCGTGAGTAGCAGTCGTCGGAATGACGGGGTAATTTCAATGAACGACGTAGTTTTGGATTTAGTTTTTTAATATTTGGAATTTACTCCAAACTTTAGGCACTTTTTTTATTTATTACCCTTCCCGCACAACCCGTCGTCATCCCGAAGGAGGTACGACTGAGGGATCTCACAGGTACCAGCCTGTCCCTGCAGTAAAAGATAATCAGGTCGTCCATAGTTGAGAACTCCAAACTTTTAACTATTTTGGTCTCTTAAAACTTACAAAATGAACCTTTCCGTTTTTTCCGATGAACATTTTATGAAGGAAGCTCTGAAAGAGGCTCAAAAAGCATTTGACAAAGATGAAGTACCGGTTGGGGCTGTTGTTGTTTGTAACAATCAAATTGTTGCACGTGCTCATAATCTGACCGAAACACTCAACGATGTTACCGCCCATGCGGAGATGCAGGCTTTTACGGCAGCAGCCAATTTTATAGGTGGGAAGTATTTAAAAGAATGTACCCTCTATGTTACGCTGGAGCCTTGTGTGATGTGCGCCGGAGCATCGTACTGGACCCAAATCGGGAAAATTGTTTTTGGCGCTTATGACGAAAAACGAGGGTATTCCAAAACCGGTTCCAATTTGTTGCACCCATCAACAGAGGTTATTGGAGGGGTTTTGCAGGATGAATGCAGCAGCCTGATAAAAACATTTTTTGAAAGAAAAAGAGAAAAATAGACTCTTAAATCCGTTTATTTAATAAAAATCACCGCTTACTATTGGACAAATTTGATAGTGAACTATCACTTTTGTCCGGTTTATTTATTATGTTTGCAATATGATTGAACGAATACTCAAAGAAAAATTGTTAAAGCTGGCAGGTGTTTATCCTGTAGTAAGTGTTACGGGGCCAAGACAATCGGGCAAAACAACTTTGGTAAAAGCTGCTTTTCCGAAATATGAATATATTACATTGGAAGATCCGGATATCAGACAACTTATTGCCGAAGACCCGCGAAAATATTTACAAAACCGTCAAAAAGGATTAATTATTGACGAAGCTCAAAGGCTACCCGAAATCTTTTCGTATATACAGGGGATTGTAGATGAATCAAATAAAACAGGTGCTTTTATTTTAACCGGCTCACAAAACTTTTTACTATTGGAAAAAATATCTCAGTCGCTTGCAGGAAGAGTAGCGATATTAAAGCTTATGCCGTTTAGTATAAAGGAGCTAAATAATGCGAACATTAATATTAATGAACCGGATGAACTGATTTATAAAGGAATGTATCCGCGTTTATATGATAAAAATATTTTACCTGTCGATTACTATCCCTATTACATTCAAACTTATGTTGAAAGAGATGTGCGATTAATTAAAAATATTGTTAATCAAAGTGCTTTCATTAAGTTTATGAAAATATGTGCCGGACGTACAGGACAACTATTAAACATTAACGAGTTGTCAAATGTAACAGGGGTAAACCGAATAACAATTAATTCATGGCTTTCAATACTTGAAGCCAGTTATATTATTTTCTTTCTTCAACCTCATTTTAAAAATTATAATAAACGGCTGGTAAAAATGCCTAAACTTTATTTTTACGATACAGGACTTGCCTGCTCACTATTGGGAATAAAAAACAGCGAACAGTTATCATTACACTTTAACTATGGCAGCCTTTTTGAAAACTTTATCATTAATGAATTTATTAAACACAATTTAAATGCCGGTACCACACCTTCGTTATATTTTTGGAGAGATAAATCAGGAAAGGAAATAGATTTACTTCTTGATAACGGAGACAAACTTATTCCGGTCGAAATAAAAGCAGCAAAAACTTATTCCGGTGATTTTTTTAAAAATATTATCTACTGGAATAAATTATCTGAAGGAGAAGCCTCAAACAGTTTTGTTATTTACGCAGGAGATCAAAACTTAGAGCTTCCCGGCGGCCGTTTAATCGGCTGGAAAGATTTAGAAAACATTGTTGATTAGCTATTTACCGCTCAAACAGTAACCGCTCCCCATTTTTCGATTCATCAAAGCTGCCCCGGTGATAAACCCTGTGGCCGTTAACAAAAGTTGAATCAACTTTTGAGTGAAACGTAACCCCTTCCATGGGCGACCAGCCACATTTATACAAAATGTTTTGCTTTGATACGGTTTGCTCGGCATGCAGGTCAACCAAAACCAGGTCGGCAAAGTAACCTTCGCGAATAAAACCACGATTTTTGACATTAAACAGAATGGCCGGATGATGACTCATCTTTTCCACCACCTTTTCAACAGATATTTTACTTAGATGCACAAACTCAAGCATGGCCTGTAACGAATGTTGAATCATCGGTCCGCCCGACGGAGCTTTAAAAAACGAACGTTCTTTCTCTTCAAGGGTATGCGGTGCATGGTCGGTGGCAATTACATCAATGGTATCATTTAATACCGCTTCAAACAAGGCCGTGCGGTCGGATTCGGATTTTACCGCCGGATTCCATTTGATGAAGTTTCCTTTTTTTTCGTAATCCTTATCGGTAAACCAAAGATGATGAATACAAACTTCGGCGGTAATTTTTTTCTTTTCAAGAGGAATAGAGTTGTCAAAAAGCTCCATCTCTTTGGCGGTGGACAGGTGTAAAATATGTAACCGTGTGTTGTGTTTTTTTGCCAGCTCAACCGCTTTGGACGAAGAGAGGTAACAGGCTTCGGCGCTGCGAATCATCGGGTGAATACGAGTGGGTGCATCATCACCGTATTGCTCTTTATATACTTTGGTATTGGCATCTATGGTGGCATCGTCTTCGCAATGGGTAGCCACCAGGGTTGGCGCGTATTGAAAAATATTTTCCAATGCAGTTTCGTCATCCACCAGCAGGTTTCCGGTTGAAGAGCCCATAAACACCTTAATGCCACAAACTTTTGTGGGGTCGGTTTTTAAAACCTCCTCCAGATTGTTGTTGTTGGCACCCATGTAAAAGGAGAAGTTCGCCAGCGACTTTTGGGCTGCCGCCCGATATTTTTCTTCCAGAACTTCCTGTGTAACGGTATTGGGAACCGTGTTGGGCATATCCATAAACGAGGTAACCCCGCCGGCAACAGCAGCCTTGCTTTCGGTATAAATATCGGCTTTGTACGTTAATCCGGGATCGCGAAAATGAACCTGATCATCAATTACACCGGGCAGAAGATATAATCCGCCGGCATCAATTTCATCGTAATCATCGGGAATTGGAGCGGAATTGGTTTTGTCGATTTTTTCAATAATACCGTTTGAAACAAAAACAGCAGCTATAAATTTTTTACCCTCGTTAACAAGCGTGGCGTTTTTTATAACAAAACCTTTTGGCATATTTTTTCAGACTGATTTTACAGGTTTTATTCTTCCGAACAAACTTCTCAACCTTAAATCGATAACTCCGAATATGGCTTCACGAAAAATGCTTTTATTCATTTTCGATTCTCCTTCGGTACGATCGGTAAAGATAATGGGAACCTCCACCACATTAAAACCCAGTTTGATGGCGGTATATTTCATTTCGATTTGAAACGCATAACCCACAAATTTAATTTTATCAAGATCAATGGTTTCCAATACTTTCCGACTCCAGCAAACAAATCCCGCCGTGGTATCCTGAATATTCATACCGGTTATCATACGTACGTATTTGGAAGCGAAATACGACATCAACACCCTGCCCATGGGCCAGTTAACCACATTAACTCCTGTAATGTATCGCGAGCCAATGGCTGCATCGGCACCATCTTCAATGGCTTTGTGCAGTCTTACAAGATCATCGGGATTATGCGAAAAATCGGCATCCATTTCAAAAATAATATCATATCCGTTTTTCAAACCCCATTTAAATCCGGCAATATAGGCGGTTCCCAACCCCAGTTTTCCTTTTCTTTCCAGTATATGAAGTTTGCCGTCAAATTCTTTCATCAGGTTTTTTACAATATCGGCAGTACCGTCGGGGCTGTTATCCTCAACTATCAGTATATGAAAATCTTTTGGCTGGCTGAACGCTGCACGTATAATCTTTTCTATATTTTCTTTTTCGTTATAGGTTGGTATTATTACAAGACCGTCGTTCATATTTAAAATTTTTGGCTAAAATAATCTAAAGTTTTGCAGAGTACGATTTTAAAACGAAATATTACAATGAATATTATTACAAATTTTTTTAAGGTTGGTTTAAATGATAAAGGGTATGACTGCTTTTCTGTTTTCCGGATAGTCGGAAAAAGTTTTACGATACCAGCGATGGTGATCGATTGCCCTTGGAATAAGATTGGCCATTGTCCACAGAGCAAACGAAAACGGGGCCAAAGCCCAGCTCATCAGCGCCCAGCCGATCCATTCAATGATTTCACCCAAAAGGTTGGGAGAAGATACGTAATTGAACAGTTTCCCCTGAGGAATAAAATATCCTTTTTTTCCTCCTTTTCGTAAATTTAAAAGCGTATTGTCGGAAGTGATGTTTATATACATTCCGGCCAAAAACAAAACGGCTCCCGAAATAAATCGCGGATCTTTCAGCCACGAGGCGGGATATAATCCGTCGCAAAGGGTTCCAAACCAATACCCGTTAAAAAAACTGTTGGCAAAATTGAAAAAAAGGCCGAATATTACAATTAACCAGGGCATCTGTTTGCCGTTGTCTTTCATGCGAAAAGGAAAAATAAAAACACGGTTAAAGTAGTGAATCATAAAAGCGATGTAGAAAATAAAGACGGGTATTGTTTTTTCGGCACTACCGGTAAAAAAGAACCACGAAAACAACAAAAGCACCGGTATTTCCATTATGAACCAGCCCCACTTATTGGGTAAAACCGGACCCCATGTTTTGGTGGTGTGCCTTCCGTAAGGAACAGTAATTTTTAACAATACCGGAAAAATAATTACCGCCAGTCCCATCCAGCCGTAAAGCAGATTATAATAAAGTTCTGTTGTCATAAAAATTCCAAAAGTAGTTTTTTTCCAAAAACAGGTTAAAGGAAGCAAAAACAAAGGTTCAACGGAACGATTTGATTTTTGTAACCGCTTTAAAAAAATACCATGATTTAAGTACCAACCGCTCGAAAATTAAATACTACTTTTGCGTCGGATTATAAGGATACAATGATTTTATTTTTTAAAAAATATCATAAGTGGCTGGGGATAATTGTAACCCTGTTCATACTGATGTTCGCTTTTTCGGGGATTGTGTTAAACCACCGCGAACTGTTATCGTCAGTGGATGTATCGCGGTCGGTTTTGCCCGATGAATACGACATTGTTAACTGGAACAACGCAGCCGTTAAGGGTACCGAAAGGTTATCGCCCGATAGTATTTTGATTTACGGAAATATTGGTATCTGGTTAACCGATTCAACTTTTAACGGTTACAAAGATTTTAACAGGGGTATTCCCGAAGGTATTGACAACAGAAAGGTATGCCGGGTTTTGCCGAGTGAAAAGCTGGGACTTTGGGCCGGCACCCTGTTCGGCCTGTTTCGTTACGATTACAAACAAAAGGCATGGGAAAACATAAAATTGCCAACCCGTGAAAAACGGGTAGTGGATTTGGTTGATTTCGGCGACAGTCTTTATATGCTTACCCGCTCGCATCTTTTGGTTTACCATAACGGTAATTTTAAAATCAGAACCCTGCCGCCGCCGGTTGGCTACGACAATAAAATAGGGCTTTTTAAAACCTTATGGGTTATCCACAGCGGCGAAATTTACGGACAGGCAGGAAAACTGCTGGTTGATTTTGTGGGACTGGTATTTATTTTTCTGACCGTTACAGGACTTATTCTGTTTATTAACCGCAAGCGGATAATGTATAAATTCAGGGCCGGAAAACCGGTTAACCGAATTAAAAAAATAAACCTGTGGAATTTAAAGTGGCATAACAAAATAGGATGGACAACCATTGTTTTGCTTATTATTACCACCACCACGGGAATGTTTTTACGTCCTCCGCTGCTGGTTGCCATTGCCGATGCACGGGTAGGAAAAATTCCGGGTACCGAACTGGCAACCGCCAATCCGTGGTTTGATCAGTTGCGAAGGGTATTGTATGACCGCGAAAACAAAAGGTTTGTTTTGGCAACTTACACCGGTTTTTATTATTCGGATGATAACTTTCGGTCGGAGTTAAAACCTTTCGAAGTGCAACCTCCCGCTTCCATTATGGGAGTTAACGTTTTAAAGAAAACGGGAAACAACGAGTATCTGGTGGGTTCGTTTGAGGGTTTGTTTGTCTGGAATCCGGTTACAGGAAAAATATTCGACCACATTAAAAAAGAGCCGTATGTTAAAAAAGAGGTTTCGGGACCTCCCATCGGTGATTACCTTATTACCGGTTACTCCGATGATTTTAATGATGAAGAGATTGCTTTTGATTATGATAAGGGAGCGCTGAACATTAACAAAGGCAAACCCTTTTCGGTAATGCCCGAAAACATTCACAATGCTTATCGCATCAGCCTTTGGAACCTTGCCCTCGAAATACATACCGGCAGAATTTACGAATCGCTGCTTGGCATTTTTTATGTTTTAATTGTTCCGCTGGTAGGATTTATGCTGCTTTTCGTACTGATATCGGGATTTATTGTGTGGTGGAAGATTCACCGGTTGATGTAACGGAAATATTGCTTCCGTTAGTTGCTGTTTTTTTACCGGTTAATTTTCAAAAATCATATCATAGGGGCGCGAGATGGCTTCGGCCAGCTGCGGGATGGAGATATATTTGCTTTCGCGTTTGTATTCGCGACCGTCGAAAAAAGTAATCAATGTGGGATTTGAAAAAACATTGAAACGTGCGGGCAGTTCGGGGTATTTTAAAGTATTTACAAAAGCCAGTTTCATTTTAGGGAAATCGTTTTTTACAAGTTCGATTACTTTAGGACGTAAACTAAGGCACGGTGCGCAATTGTCGTTGTAAAAATATACCATGGCAGCCACTTCGTTATTAATGTGGTTTTCAACCTCCTCAACGGTTACAAGTTCTATTTCGGGTTTCATGTTTTTCGTATTTTTTTGGAGCGGCAAAAGTAATATTATTTTTAATATGAACGACGTACCCGCGTGAGGGATTGCAGCGGCACCGCCCCGCTTTTTGATTTGCGGGCCGGACTGCGGCGAAAAAGCGGGGAGTACAGCGGAAAGCCCGACCCGACGTAAGGAGGGGCACGCCCAAACAATTATTCTTTTATATGGAGGTTATGATTGCTATAAAATAATTAATTTCGCTTTTTTCATTTTAAATACACAATTTCATGACCTATATAATTTCCGGTTCGGGGCTAACCATTGAAGATGTGGTTAATGTTGCCCGCAATAACGAAAAAGTTGAACTGCATCCCGATGCGCTGGAACGCATAAAAACATGCCGCGCCATGCTGGAACGCAAAATTGATGCCCGCGAAATAATGTATGGTGTTAATACCGGTATTGGTGAATTTTCGGAGGTAGTGCTTACCGACGAACAGGTACGTGAGTTTCAAAAATACCTTATTTATAACCATGCCGCAGGTATTGGCGAAGCCATGCCGTTGGACCATGTTCGGGCGGCCATGCTGGGAAGAATAAATGTTCATGCACACGGCAACTCGGGAATAAGACCTGAGATTACACTGTTTTTTGTGGAGATGTTGAACAAAGGGGTAACTCCGTACGTTTGTAAAAAAGGTTCGGTTGGAGCTTCGGGCGACCTGGCTCCCATGGCACAGATTGCCCTGTTGCTGATGGGCGAGGGAAAAGCGTTTTACAAAGGTGAACTGTTAGAGGGAAAAGAGGCGTTGAAAAAAGCGGGTATCGTTCCTCCGGGCCTTCAGGCACGCGACGGGCTGGGAACCATAAACGGCTCCAATGTGCTTACCGCCATGAGTGCCCTGTTTTTGTATGATGCCCAAAACTGGCTTAAACAGGCCGAAATTGCAGCAGCCATGTCGCTGGAAGCCCTGAAAGCCAACATGGGGCCTTATACCGCCCGCCTGCATGAGGTGCGCGGATTTAAAGGAGCCATTCGCTCGGCACTGTTTATTGAAAAACTGGTGGCGGGGGGCGACCTGAAAGAGGGCCGTGTAAAACACAAGGTGCAGGATGCCTATTCAATGCGTTCTACACCACAGGTTATAGGTGCCGCACACGATGCACTGGCGTATGCCCGGTCGCAGGTGGAAATTGAACTGAACGGCGTGGGCGATAATCCGATCTTTTTTCCGGAAGACGATCTGGCATTATCGGGTGCCAACTTTCAGGGTACACCCGTGGCTTTACCCATGGATATGGCCGGAGCAGCCATTACCATGGTGAGCGTTTTGTCGGAACGCCGCTTAAACCGCCTTAACAATCCCGCACTTAGTGCCGGATTACCGCCCTTTTTAACCAAAGGTGCCGGTATGTTTTCGGGGCTGATGCTTAGCCAGTACACCGCCGATATGCAAATAGTGGAACAAAGGATATTGTCGGCTCCGGCTTCGGTACAGTCGATTCCGGCAGCTGCCGACCAGGAGGATTTTGTTTCGATGGGAATGAATACCGCCATTAAAAATTTCCAGATTCTCGATAATGCTTACGGTATTTTAGGTATTGAATTTATGGCAGCTGCCCAGGCATTGGATTTCAGAGACTATAAATTCGGAACCGGAGTAACCAAAGCTTACGAAGTGGTACGCCGTCATGTTGAGTTCCTGGATATCGACAGGCCGCTGTACAAAGACCACAACACCATGAAAGAGGTGGTTAAGTCGTGCGAAATTTTAAATGAGGTTGAAAAGGTAGTAGGTAAACCGGATTGAACCATCAGAGGTTAATGCAATTATTAATGAATTTGAAATTCGTTTATTGTTATTTGAAGAAATAAAAATATGGATGAAATAAAAGATACGGATTTGCAACAGCGGCCGCAGATGTTGTCGATATTTCTGGTGTTTTCAATGGTAAACGGAATATTGTCGGTGCTGTCAAACTTTGTAGTTTACAGTATGATTGACTTTATAAAAGAGACCTTTGAAGGACAAGATACCGTTAACATGATGGGGGTGGAACTCGACCTGTCACTGTTTTTAAATACCGATCGTAACTTTTTTTTATTTCAGGGGATTTTGTTTGCTTTCTCGTTTACGGGTGCCCTTATGATGTGGAAATTTAAAAAAGCCGGATTTCACCTTTACACCATATCACAAATTTTGTTATTGATTGTTGCTACCATTTACCTTACCGGCATGCCTTTCCCCTATTTTGATGTGTTGTTAACGGCAATGTTTGTTTATATTTACGCATCAAACTTAAAATTGATGAAGTAGTGGAAACGGAAACCGGCAAAAATATTACAATCGTTAAAAAAGAAAATCGGGAAAACAGATTACCCGGTTTACTAAAAGGTACGGCCCTTTTACTGATAGTTTACGGAATAACAGGCTTTATATATTATTTTACAGTAGTAATATATTCGTTTGTAAACAACGACTTTTTAAGTAACCTTGAGTACAATAACTTTAACGGAAACTACCTGTACATACCCCTTTTTGTTGATTTAATGATTCATTTGGCCATTATTTTATCAGGTTTTTTACTCATTTATCGAAAAAAACAGGGTACTTATTATTATTACATCTCCTATTTTTTCACCATCGGTTTTTCCACTTTCATTTTAAATCGTATTAATTTACCCGAAATAACACTTGGTCTTATCATACTGATATTGATATATATAAACAGATATAAATTTTATTAAAAAAACATTTTTTTATTAAAAAAGCAGCGCTGTAAGTTAACAGGCTAAAAACAGCAAACCCTTTTGTGGCAAGGCAAAGCAAATTAGGATTTATATTTTTTTATGAAAAATCCATACATTTTAAGATTTTTTATAACTTGCGCTTGTTTTTAGAGGAATTATGGAATTACATGTTAAATTAATTATTCATTAACCAAAAACATCATTATGAGAAAATTTACTCTTATGCTGACGTTCTTGTTATTTGTTGGTATGAATTGGGCCAACGCACAAACAAGGACTATTCATGGTACTGTAGTAAGTTCTGAGGACGGCCAAGGCATCCCCGGAGTTACTGTAGCCGTGAAAGGAACAACAGTTGGTACAATTACCGACTTGGATGGAAAGTATTCCCTGGAGGTAAAACCGGAGTATAAAACACTTCAGTTTTCTTATGTTGGGATGAAAACCGTTGACATTGCATTAAGCAACCAAAACGAAATTAACGTTACTATGGAGCCTGATGTTATGCAAATGGACGAGGTAGTTGTAACTGCTCTCGGTGTTTCCCGTCAAAAGAAAACACTGGGTTACGCCGTACAAGACGTAAGTGGCGACCAACTGACTCAGGCAAAAACCGATAATGTACTGAATGCACTTTCAGGCAGGGTTGCCGGTGTACAAATCACAAGCGCAAGTGGTGCCGTAGGTGCTTCTACCCGTATTAACATTCGTGGTAACAGTTCATTAAGAAGCGACAACCAGCCTCTGTTTGTTGTTGACGGTGTACCGATAAGTAACTACGATTCCGGTAACGGAGATATGCAGTGGGGTGGTGCCGACTTCGGTAATGCCATTTCGGATATTAACCCTGAAAACATCGAGTCGATGACGGTACTTAAAGGTGCTTCTGCTGCTGCGCTTTACGGTAGCCGTGCTTTGAACGGTGTTATCCTTATTACCACCAAAAAAGGTAAAGCCAATAACAAAGGTATCGGTGTTACTTACAGCTACAATGTTGGCTGGGATAAAGTTTACATTTTACCCGATTATCAAAACAAATATGGACAGGCCGGTTACGGTAGCGAATATGCTTATCGCAATTATCTTGCTGAAAATGGATTAACTGAAGACCAGTATTCATATCAACAATATACCCAGGAGCATGTATATTCATACTACGATGGTAACTGGGGTGGTGTTAACGACGGCTGGGACGAAAGCTGGGGTTCACGTCTGGACATTGGTTTAAAACTCCCTCAATTCGACAGTCCTTATACACTGGATGATCAGGGTAATCCTGTTTATGAACCAACACCCTGGGTTTCACATCCCGATAACGTAAAAGATTTCTTCACAACCGGTGTTAACCAAACACATAATATTGCCGTTTCCGGTGGAAACGACAAGGCAACCGGAAGAATTTCTTATATCTACAACGATCAGCAGGGTGTTATTCCTAACACTGATTTATATAAAAACTCTGTGAATTTCACAGGTACTTATAAAATGACCGACAAATTCAAGGCTTCCGCCAACGTTACTTACATCAACAACTACAGCAGCAACCTGCCCGGTAACGGTTACGACCCAAACAACGTAATGCAGTCAATCGGTTCATGGTTTGGCCGTCAGGTTAACATGCAGTCGTTGAAAGACCACTGGATGGAACTGGATGCCTTCGGAAAACCTTATACATGGTCATATTATTACCATAACAACCCTTACTGGACCGTTTATAAAAACACCAGTAGCAGAAACAGAAACAGATTAATGGGTAACGTTAACTTTGAATACGATATCAACGACTGGTTGAATGTTGTATTAAGAGCCGGTACCGATTTCTGGACTGAAAACCGTAAACATGTTGTCTGGAACATGTCAAACGAATCAAAAAATCAAGGTGGTAATTTCTTTGAACAAAAAAGAGATTTCCAGGAAACAAACATTGACCTTTACTTAAACTTAGACAAATCGTTTGGAAAAGAAGGTGTTCACCGTATAACAGGTTTGGCTGGTGTCAACTATCGTAATAATTCGTTCGGCTTCAACCATCTTGGAGCAAACGAACTTACCGTTCCTAACTTCTTTGATATAGGAAACGCCAAAGGTACACCCGTTACCGATATGTATAAATCGTTACGTACAACAAACAGTGTTTATGCACAGGCTGACTACTCGTATAAAGATTTTCTTTTTGTAGGTGCTACCATTCGTGGCGACTGGAGTTCAACGCTTCCTAAGGACGACTGGAACTATTGGTATCCTTCAATTAATGCCGGATTTATATTAACAAACCTGCTTGACTTAAACCCCAACGGTTTAACTTTTGCAAAACTTCGCGCAAGCTGGGCTAAAGTAGGGGGTGATGCCGATCCTTATTCACTCTACAACTATTATCAGTCAGCTACTCCTTTCTCAGGTGTTTCATTGTATCATTATCTGAGACAAAACAACAACCCGTTCCTGAAACCCGAAGAGAAAAACGCTTGGGAACTTGGTTTAGACCTGAAATTCTGGAACGGACGTGTAGGTGTTGACTTTACCTATTACGATGAAAAAACCAGAAATCAGATTATGGCTATCGACGTTGCCACCTCAACAGGTTTCAATTCAAGATGGATTAATGCCGGAGAATTGGAAAACAGTGGTATTGAGTTAAGCGCTTACGTTGATATTTTCAAATCAAAGAACTTCTCATGGAGCGTTAACATCAACTGGGCTAAAAACACCAACATGGTTAACGAACTTTATGGAGATTTGGAAGCTTACCAAATTGGACACTCATGGGGTGGATTATCTGTTGAGGCTCGTCCCGGTGAAGAGTACGGTGTCATCAAAGGTTACGCTTTCAAACGCGACGACAATGGAAACATCATTGTTAACAGCCATGGTTTACCCGAAAGAACTTCTACTTTACAGGAAATCGGAAGTGTAATTCCTGACTGGACAGGCGGTATCAACAACCGTTTTAGCTGGGGTAACACTTCAAACTGGGGTAAAGTAAACCTTAGCTTCCTTGTTGACGGAAGACACGGCGGCGATATTTTCAGTGTAACAAAAATGTTCGGACTCTACGCAGGTGTTTTGGAACAAACAGCAGCCAACAATGTTCGTGAAACCGGTGCCATCGCAGGTGTTAATGCCATGACCGATGAAACATTTGTTCACGAAGACGGCTCACCGTTAAATACCGACCTGAATGATCCTAACAATACCGATATTGTAGCACCAAGTAGTTTTTATTACAATGCATATAAACTACACGAGTGGAGCGTTATTGATGGTTCTTTCATCAAATTGCGTGAAATTTCTTTAGGTTATACATTACCCAAAAGATTTTTTGAAAACAATAAAGTTATTAAAGGATTCGATATTTCCCTCTATGCTCATAATGTAGCTTTATTGTGGGTTGATTCTTCTAACGATATTAAAATTGATCCTGAAACGGGATTTGGTACCGGCAACTCAGGTGTTGGAATTGAGCAATATCAGTTACCGGCATCGCGTACCATTGGTTTCAAATTTTCTGTTAGATTTTAATTGATAACCTAAAAATTTAAAAATAGAAAAGATGAAAAGATTATTTAATTATACATTAGTGGTACTGTTGATTGGGCTTTTAGCCACATCCTGTACCAAGAACTGGGAACAGCAAAACATTGATCCCAATAACCCGGTTGATGTTCCTATGACCAATATTTTAGGGAACTCAATTATTTATACCGGTGACCAGTTTTTCGATGACTGGCAGGGTATGAACAACTTTCTTAGCTATGCAGGACACATTACAAAGATTCAGTATATTGATGAAGCACGTTATCAGTACCGTTCCAACGTTGTTGATAATGCGTGGAGAGATTATTACCGTGTTCAAATGGACCTGCGCAAATTAAAGGACAAAGCCGTTGAAGCCGGTAACGCCAATATGGAAGCTGTTTCCGAAGTATTTTCTGTTTTCTTGTGGCAAATGGCTACCGATCAGTGGGGAAATATTCCTTACACCGAAGCAGTATCTGCCGAATCAGATAATAACTGGGTTCCTGCTTATGATAACGCACAGGACATTTATAACGATCTGTTCAGCAGACTGGAATATGCCAATACATTATTTAATAAAACAGGTATTCCGGCAGCACAGAACAAAATCGGTGACGGTGACTTTATTTATCACGGCGATGCTTCATTATGGCAGAAATTTGGTAACTCACTGCGTTTACGCCTTGCCATCAGAATTTCAAACGTTAATCTTGCCAAAGCAAGTGCGGAACTTCAGGCCGTTCTTACCGACCCGACAGGACATCCGATTTTTGCAAGTCGTGATGAAGAACCCAAATTAAAATGGGAAGGTACCGCTCCTTACAAAGAGCCCTGGGCTGAAAACCACGAAAGTCGTGACGACCACGCCATGGCTCAAACCCTGATCAATAAGCTGAAAGCGCTTAATGACCCGAGAATTGCCGCCTTTGCTTTACCAACTCCTGACGGTAAATACATTGGTGCTCCCGAAGGTGCTCCCAACAACTCCTTCAGTATTGATACCATTTCAAGAATCGGTACCATGTATCGTGACGATCCGGCCGGTTATACCTGGTTCATGCGTTACGCTGAATCTCAATTCATTATTGCAGAGTCTGCTCTTCGCGGTGGTGTTGATGCTATGGCACAAGCAGCTTACATGGAAGGTATCAAAGCTTCTTTCGATGAAACAGGAATGAGTGATCAGTATGATACTTATGTTGCTCAGGACGATGTTGCATGGTCAGGAACAGATGCTGAGAAACTGCAAAAAATCTATACTCAAAAATGGATTTCATTGTTCAAACAAGGACAGGAATTGTGGGCCGAACAACGTAGAACAGACTTCCCTGAAATGCCATCGGCTTCAGGTTCTGTTTACGGACCCGAAAACCACAACCGCGGACCTTTCCGTTATCCTTATCCCGTTTCGGAACAAAACCTGAACAGCGCCAACATCAATCCTCAGTTAGAAGGTATTGTTGACGACTTCTGGGGAAAACAGATGTTCTGGGATACAAGAACAGGTGTTCATTAAAATAATACTTGTTATTTAATACTTAAAAAGCCGGCTTAAATAAGCCGGCTTTTTTATTTTGATACTATCTTTACCTTTTAAAAAATTGAATTATGAATGACTTATACCCGTTAAAATTTACGCCCGTCTTTAAAGATAAAATATGGGGAGGCGATAAAATCAGAACTTCGCTGGGCCTCGATTACGGCAACCTGCCCAATTGTGGAGAAGCATGGATTGTTTCGGGGTACGATAATCAACAAACCGTTGTTTCAAACGGCTTTTTAAAAGGTAACGAACTGAACGAACTGGTTGAAATATATATGGGCGACCTTGTGGGTGATAAGGTATATGAAGATTTCGGAAATGAATTTCCGCTGTTAATAAAGTTCTTAAATGCCAATAGCTGGCTCTCCATTCAGGTTCACCCCGACGATGAATTTGCTCACAAAAACAACATACCAAGCGGTAAAACAGAAATGTGGTATGTTTTGGAGGCCGACAAAGGAGCGCAACTTATTGCAGGTTTTAATCAGGAGATGACCAAAGAAAAATATTTGGAACATCTTAACAACAAAACCCTGAAAGAGATTATGAACCACGAAACGGTAAAAAAGGGCGATGTGTTTTATATTCCTCCTGGAAGGGTACATGCGCTGGGACCCGGTATTTTACTTGCCGAAATCCAGCAAACCTCCGATGCCACGTTTCGTATATATGACTGGGACAGGGTGGATGCTGCCGGTATGATGCGTGAACTTCACACGGAACTGGCCCTTGGTGCCATCGACTTTAAACATTATAAAAAGTTTAAAACAGATTATAAAGAAGAGGTAAACAAAACCAACCTGCTGGTAAAAAGCCCGTTTTTTGTAACCAATTCCATTATTCTTAAAAATGCCTTACAAAAAAATTATGAAGAGCTCGACTCTTTTGTTATCTACATTGCCGTTGAGGGAAAAGTAAATTTAAGCTGGAACAACGGTAATCTTTCTTTAACAAAAGGAGAAGCGGTTGTTGTTCCCAATGTTATCGATCTGGTAAAACTAACCCCCGAAGGCGACGCAAAATTACTGGAGGTATATGTGCCGTAATTAAGTCCCTCTTGTAACAAATCATTAATTTATTATCTCTGTAAAAAACAACCTTTGCGATACATTACAATTTTTATTGTTTTCGTATTATCCCGTTAATTTCTGTTTTCCGTTAGCATATTCGGCCCGAACCTTGCAGTGCAACTTAAAACTGTATAGTGTTGTCAAAAGAATCAATATATTTACAGCGAATTTGAAAATTAATAATCATTAACCGGCCCTGATACAAGGCTGTAACTTTAACCAAAATAAAAACAAATGAAAAATTTATTAACGCTATTATTTATTATGCTGCTTGGATTTGGATCAATGGCCCAAACAGATGCAGGCAAAAAACTCCCTTCGGTAAACATAAAAACCCTTGACGGAAAAATTATTAATACCCAAACCATCTCGAATGACGGAAAACCGGTTTTGATTTCGTTTTGGGCTTTATGGTGTAAACCTTGTAAAAAAGAGCTGGACGCATATAATGAATTGTACGAAGAGTGGCAGGAAGAAACAGGAGTGAAAATTGTAGCCATTTCCATAGATGATGCCCGCTCCACCGCAAAAGTTAAGCCTTTTGTAAACGGTAAGGACTGGCAGTTTGATGTTTTACTCGATCCGAACCAGGAGTTTAAACGCGCCATGAGTGTAAATATGATTCCACACACTTTTTTACTCGACGGAAACGGAAACATTGTTTATCAGCACACCTCGTATTACGAAGGACTGGAAGACGAAATATTTGAGCTGGTAGAAAAGGTTGCCAAAGGCGAAGACATCTCCAAACATTAATACTCCCAATACATAATTGATTATGAAGAAGATTTTATTTGTTTTTCTTTTTCTGTCGGCTGTCACATCATCGTATGCACAGTTTAGTGAAATGATAAATAAATCGGAAGTACACGGAAGTTTCGAAACCGACGGAATGTACTATCATGCCGACGATGCCATGGGAATTACCGATTCGCTTATCAACGGAAGACACTTTGCACTTAACGGTTATGCCGAAATTATTTACTCTCTGGGCAATTTCTCTGCCGGAGCCAGGTTTGAAACCTACATACCGCCCATTGCCGGATTTGATCCCCGGCTGGAAGGAAGCGGAATACCTTATATGTGGGCATCCTATACCACCGAAAAATTCAGCTTTACGGTAGGAAATTTTTATGAGCAGTTTGGAAACGGACTGGTATTAAGAACCTATCAGGAGTGGACACTGGGTTATGATAACTCACTCAATGGTATTAGGGTACAATATCAGCCCGTTAGAGGTATTATTTTAAAAGGAGTATATGGAACCCAGCGGTTTTTTTGGAACAAATACACGAAAAACGGAAGGGGTATCGTAAAAGGATTTGATACCGAAATATCGTTTAACGACCTTATTAAGCCAATGGCCGATTCCAAACTAAGACTTTCGCTGGGAGGTAGCTTTGTTAGTAAATATCAGGCCGATAACGATCCCATCTATAAACTTCCGCGCGATGTGGGTACCGGTGCCGCACGTTTTTCGGTTGGAATTGGTAAATTTAATTTCAGCTCCGAATATGCCCACAAAATAAACGACCCTTCGGCCATAAACAATTATATTTACAAAGAGGGCGATGCGTTTATTTTTAACGCTTCATATTCAACCAAAGGGCTGGGTATTTTGGCAGTGTTTAAACGGATTGATAACTTCTCGTACAAATCCGACAGAGCCGAAACCGCCAATGCCTTAGATATAAATTTCCTCCCTCCCATTACCGAAGCACATACCTATATGCTGGCATCCATGTATCCTTACGCCACACAACCCAACGGCGAAATAGGCTTTCAGATACAGGTTAATTACAAAATTCCTCGCAAAAGCAAACTGGGGGGTAAATACGGAACCGATATTTCCGTAAACTTTTCGCAAATAAACGATATTGTTCGTAAACCTGCCGGCGATACGTCGGCAATCGGTTTGCCGGGAACACTCGGTTATACTTCCGATTTTTTTGAGTTTAGCGACCATATTTTTATGCGCGACATTCAGGTACAAATCCATAAAAAATTCAGCCGGAAATTTCATGCTACCGCTACCTATCTGAATCAGGTTTTTGATATTGCCACCATTCAGGGACATACCGGCGACCCGGTAATTTATAACAACATCGGAATTTTGGATATGACCTATAAATTTACTTCCAGAAAATCGTTAAGAATGGAACTGCAGGGCCTGTTTACCAAACAGGATAAAGGCGACTGGGTGGCCGCTCTGCTGGAATATACCATATCGCCCCACTGGTTTATTACCGCTTCCGACCAGTGGAACTACGGCAATCCCGAATCGGATGAGCAACTTCATTTTTATACGGTTGCCGGAGGATATTCCATTAAAACCACACGGTTTTCAATAACCTATGGCCGGCAGCGCGAAGGAGTGGTTTGTGTAGGAGGTGTTTGCCGTCAGGTACCGGCATCAAGCGGTTTTTATGTTACCATTTCAAGTAGTTTCTAAAAAATTTAAGGAATTGTTGCTATGAAAAATTTCACCAAAATATTATCAATATTTGTTGTGGTTCTGTTTGTTTTTAGTGCCTGCGAAAAGGTTTCTCCTCCTTACAAGGAGAGTAACAACACCGAAGATAACGGAAAAAGGGTTTTGCTTGAAGAATATACCGGGCACACCTGTGTTAACTGCCCTACGGCTACCCTCGTAGCACACGAGCTTAAAGAGCTTTATGGCGAAAACCTTATACTAATGGCCGTTCATGCAGGTAGTTTTGCCGATCCGCACCCGGGACTCTTTGAAAATGATTATCGAACAGAAGCAGGAAACGACTGGCTTACCTATTTTGGAATTGATCAGTTTCCCAGCGGAATGATAAACAGAATACCAAATGCACCCGGCGATTATCTTGTTGTAAGAGATAAATGGGGAACCAAAATTGCCGAAGAGCTGGCAAAAGACCCTGTTGCCGAAATTAAAATTAATAATTCGTTTGCAGGCAAAACAGGTACCATTGAGGTTAATGTAAAATTTTTAATTGAACTTGAAGGCGAACACAAACTCTTTGTGGGAATTACCGAAGACAGCATTGTGTCGGCACAAAAAAATAATAATCCCGAAATTGGTGACGACATTATTAAAGACTATGTTTTTATGCACATGTTCAGGGGTGCCGTAAACGGTACCTGGGGTGAGGATATTTTTAACGAAGCCGTTCAGGCCGATAAAGAATACACCAAAACATACCACTATACTTTAACCGGCGTTCCCGAAAACAGTCACGTGGTGGCCTATGTTTACGA
The DNA here is from genome assembly GCA_964400655.1 of uncultured Lentimicrobiaceae bacterium. Taxonomy (GTDB): domain Bacteria; phylum Bacteroidota; class Bacteroidia; order Bacteroidales; family F082; genus B16-G9. Next base: position 14,464 of record CAYNVN010000060.1, on the reverse strand, counting down.
TACCGACTCAAAATCCATTCTTCAGGTTGAGGAAGAGGATGTGAAGTGAGAATGAGGTTTAACTTGTTGCTGGATGCTGGGTGCTTGTTACTGGTGATTCAAGGTTTGAGATTTCAAAATTTGATGAACCGCGAAGGCGCGAAGTGAACCTTTTCTGTCGGACGAGGGATTGCTTCCCGATAGTGAAAAGTGAAAAATGAAAGGAAGCACTACCGAAGCCCGCCAAACGCTGAACGCTAAACCCCAGTCACTTTTGATTTTTGATTGCAAATTTTTGATTTATGATTTATGATTTGCCTGCCCGAATGTTAAGCAGGCGGGCCTATCCCCACCCGCAAGCCCCACCGTCATTCCGAAGGAGGAACGACTGAGGCCCGCCCGAACGTGCCGTTCGGTACGGGCGGGAATCTCCCAAGAACCAGCCTGCCCCTTTAACAAAAAGTAATCAGGTCGATTAAAGTAGGGGATTCCCGCCTGCCGGCAGGGCAGTCCTCCTCCTGCGTCGTCGAAATGACGAAGAAAGAAAAGGTCGTCGTCGGAATGACGAGGTAATTTGAATGAACGACGTAGTTTTGAATTTGAAGTTGAGAAGTTCAAAAGTTGAAAAGTTGAAAGGTTGAAAGGTTTAAATCAGGTTGCTGGTTGCTGTGTCACTCTTCGACTCCGCTCAGAGTGACATTCTTTGGAATTTTTACTCTAAGTACTCCAAACTTTAGCTCACTTTAGGCACTCCAAACTTCAAGTACTTCAGTTGCTTTCCCGCCGGGCAATATTATTTTTATAAAAATCCAAAACTGCGCGGGCATTGGCTTCGGGATTATCTTTTTGCAATTCCAGGCTTATAACTTTTCCGGTATCACGTTTTGAAATACCATACTCATAAGCCTTATCGTAATAACGTAACGTCAGGTTTGCAACAAATTCCAGGTTGCCGTCATGCAACGCTTTAAGGGCTTCGTTGGCAAACTGACCGCCCAAACGTTCGCGAATTTTCTCTATCTGTTCCGCCAGCACCCTCTTGTCGAATCCGCCATATTCATATACAAGCCGTTTAACCCTTTCGGGTTTTGGAATCACAATTTTTATAACGGGAGCCTGCCGCATTAGGGTAAACAACGGATCGGGAATACCACACGACCCCAGTTGCCTGCTCTCGTCTTCAACCCAAACCGGTTTTGAAAAATCGAATTTACGCCACACATCGGCCAGATTGTTTTCAAACTGTTCGTTGGAGGGCTGCTTTTTTTGTCCCAGCGGGCCAAACACCGATCCTTTATGATGGGCAATTCCCTCAATATCCAAAAACTGCTCGCCAAGATTTTCCAACTCCTTAAGCACTGCGGTCTTTCCGCTGCCGGTGTAACCTCCCAGTACAATCATGTTAACCGGTTTTGAAAACTGTTCCCTGATATAATGACGATAAGCCTTATAACCCCCTTCCAAAACAGTAACCTCAAGTCCGGCGGTTTCAAAAAGCCATGCCATGCTGCCCGAGCGCATACCTCCCCGCCAGCAGTGTACCAATATTTTTTTGTTACGGGCCAATCTTTTAGCCTGTTTAACAAAATCAACCATTTTAGGGCCTACATATTCCAGCCCAAGCAATACCGCATTCTCTTTTCCCCCCTGCTTGTACCTTATACCAACCTGTTTCCGTTCTTCGTTATCAAACAACGGAATGTTAACCGCCCCGGGAATATGGGCATGTTCGTACTCGGCAGGAGAACGGACATCCACCAGCGGCAGATGATCGGTCAACGACAAAAAATCTTTGGCAGATAGTTTAACTGACATGATGCAAAGGTAAAACAATGCAACAAGACCTTTACAAAACAACAGATTTTAATTGGCAAGTGTAGTTTGCGATTTATAATTTTAAAGTCCGTTAAAAATATTTGCTTATTATTGTTTGTTTAAAGCAACTGCAAAAATGTGCAACATTCAATAACCTGTGGTTGTCAAGGTCTATTACTACTGTATTTAAAAAAAGAAATCGGAAAATAATATTTATAAATATGAAACTTAGTAAATTGAGATTAATTACGCTTTTTTTACTGGGAACGCTTTTTTTGTTTCCTGCATTAAAAACCAATGCTCAGATTTTGGAGCCGGTAAAATGGGATTTTTCAAGTAAAAAAACAGCAGACAACGAGTATGAGTTGACTTTCAGCGCCACCATCGACTATAAATGGCATCTATATTCACAGGATATTCCCATGTCGCCCCCGGCCACAACCTTTCATTTCGATAAAAACGACAACATCGAACTGGTGGGAAAAGTAACGGAAGACACCTCTTCGGTTATTGAAGAGTACGACCCCAACTTTGAAATGAAATTGAAGTTTTATGCCAACAAAGCCGAATTTAAACAAAAAGTAAAGGTTCTTGCTTCGGGTACAAATACCCTTACGGGCTCACTGGAATTTATGTGTTGCGACGACACTAAATGCCTGCCCCCTTCCGATGTGGATTTCAGTTTCGACCTGGAAGGTTCCGGAAATGCTGTAGCAGCGGCTCCCCAAAGCAAAATTCTGGAACCGGTAAAATGGAAATTTACGGCAGAAAAGACAGGACCCAAAAAATATGACCTCTTTTTTAAAGCTCATATTGACAAAGGATATCATCTTTACTCGTTAACCATTCCCGAAAACGGCCCTTTACCTACCGAGTTCAGTTTTGAAACATCCGAAAACTACAAACTTATCGGTAAACCGGTTGAGGTTACCAAACCCATCGAACAGTATGATGATGTTTTTGAAATGAACATCAAATTTTTTGAGGATGAAGCCGTTTTTAAACAATCTATTGAGCTCACCTCAAACAATAACGATATTCCGGTTATTGGCGAAATTGCCTATATGACCTGTAACGAAACGGGATGTGTTGCTCTGTATAACGACATTGAATTTCATTTCGACGGCAAAAACGACCGTGTTATTGCCGGTTCACAAGAAGAGCCGCAAAACGAAGCTGCCGTTAAAGCGGCTGACGACGACAAAGATATTACCGGATCAAAAAAAGGGTTATGGGGATTTTTCCTGATATCGTTCCTCGGAGGTCTTCTTGCCATCCTTACCCCTTGTGTATTCCCAATGATACCCATGACCGTATCCTTTTTTATGAAAGAGGGCGATCAAAAAGCCAAAGGCAGGTTTGAAGCACTGGTTTACAGTTTCAGCATCATTATTATTTACACTTTCATTGGTTCCATTCTGGCTGTTATTGCAGGCCCCAATATTGCCAACTGGCTTAGTACCCACTGGTTACCAAATGTATTGTTTTTCCTTATTTTTATATTTTTTGCCGCTTCGTTTTTCGGTATGTTCGAGATTACGCTTCCCCACTGGATGATCAACAAAAGTGATCAAAAAGCAGATAAAGGCGGAATTTTGGGCCCGGTATTTATGGCATTAACGCTGGTATTGGTTTCGTTCAGTTGTACCGGCCCCATTGTCGGTTCTATCTTGGTGGCTTCGGCCGGAGGTGCAGTTATTAAGCCTATTGTAGGAATGTTTGGGTTTTCGTTGGCTTTTGCCATTCCTTTCGGATTGTTTGCTTTCTTCCCCTCATTATTAAAAGGACTTCCCCGTTCGGGCGGCTGGCTTAATTCGGTTAAAGTGGTACTGGGATTTTTAGAGCTTGCACTGGGACTAAAATTCCTTTCCATTGCCGACCAAACCTACCACTGGGGTATTCTCGACAGAGAAATATACATTGCTTTCTGGATTGTTATCTTTTTCCTTATGGGGCTTTATCTGTTGGGAAAAATCAAATTTGCCCACGATTCGGATGTTCCGTATGTATCGGTTCCGCGTCTTACGCTGGCCATCATTACCTTTACCTTTGTGGTTTATATGATTCCGGGTATGTTCGGTGCTCCGTTAAAAGCCCTTTCGGGCTATCTTCCGCCACAGGCAACGCACGATTTCGACCTGAACAAAGTAGTACGTGATAACGTGAAACTCTATTCGGGAAGCGGAACAGCCAGTGCGCCCAAAGAGCTGTGCGAAACACCCAAGTATCACGAATTTTTACATCTGCCGCACGGCCTTGAAGGATACTTTGATTACGACCAGGCAGTTAAATGTTCCAAAGAGCAAAACAAACCCATTTTTATCGATTTTACAGGCCACGGATGCGTTAACTGTCGCGAAATGGAGGCCAATGTATGGTCAGACCCGGCTGTGCTAAAACGCCTTCGCGATGATTATGTCGTACTTGCACTTTATGTGGATGACAAAACAAAACTTCCGAAGGAGGAGTGGATAAAATCGGATTACGATAACAAAATGAAAAAAACCGTCGGTAAAAAGAATGCCGATTTTCAAATCAGTAAATTCGGGGTTAACGCACAACCCTTTTATGTTTTAATGAATGGTGACGGTGAAGTACTTACCAACCCGCGGGCTTACGATTTGGATGTGGATGCTTTTGTAAAATTCCTCGACGAAGGAAAAAAGAACTTTAATAACAACAAAGGTATCCGTAACATTAACAAATAGTTGTTCGGTTATCGGGAGACAGGTAATTGGACCATTTGAAATTGAAATGATGTTTACAAACCTGCAAACCCTTTTTTTGTAAAGGAAGTTTGCAGGTTTTGTTTTTTAATCTTTATCGGTTAAGGGCAGCGTTATAATGAACTCGGTACCTTTTCCGGGTTCGGAAACAACTTTTATAGAGCCATTGTGCTCCTGTATTATCCCGTAAGTAATTGCTAACCCCAGACCCGTTCCTTTGCCCACATCTTTGGTGGTAAAAAACGGATCGAAAAGCTTATTGATAATCTTTTTGTCGATACCTTTACCCGAATCTTTTATTGAAACAACAATATTGTTCTTTTCTTTTCGCGTTGTAATCCAAATTTTCCCTTCTCCCTCAATGGCATCTATGGCATTTGAAATAATATTTAAAAATGCCTGGTTTATTTTAACCGGAAAACAATTTAACAGAGGTATGTTATTACCGTAATTTTGGATTATATTAATCCTTCTTTTATATTTATTTTTTAGCAAAATCAGTGAGGTATTAATTGCCTCATGGATGTCGATTAACTCCGATTCGTTTTTATCGGATCCCGAAAAAACACGCAACCCTTTAACAATTTCGGCAGTACGGTCGGCACCGAGTTTAATATCTTCCAATATTTCGGGAATGGCTCCAAAAGCTTCATCAAAATAATTTTCTTTTTTTAATTTTTCGATTGATTTAACTTTTTCTTTCAGGTTTTCATCATCATATTTAAGATCATTTATTTTTGTGATTACCGGCTTAATGTCTTCAAAATCGCGTAATAAACTGTTTATTCCCGCATAAACAAAATTGATGGGATTGTTAATTTCGTGGGCAATACCGGCCGAAAGCATACCCAGCGAGGCCATTTTTTCAGACTGTAATAATTTTGATTGTGCATTATGCAACTGGTTGAGTGTTTTTTCAAGTTCAACATTTTTATTTTGCAACTTTTTATTTTGCTCTTTAATAATTTGTTGTTTTACTTTAATGCGTCTTAAAAATAACAAGATAACCACAACTACCGTAATACCAAGTAAAGAAATAACACCAAACAGTATATTGAGCTTTTTTGAGTTTTCCAGCATTATTTCGTTCTCTCTTTTTTGTTCCTGCAAAAGTTTATTGCTCTCTTCAAATTTATCAACGGTTGATAAAATATTAATATTCATCAGCCTGCTCATGTTATTTTTTTTGATCATCAACCCGTAATTGGCAATTTGAAGGTTTTTATAATACAAAACTTTTTCAATATCATTTTTTTTAGTGTATATATCGACGTAAACATTGTACATCCTGTCTCGTAAGTTTAAATTGTTTATTTTTTTTATATAAATATTTGCAGAATCGATGTACGCCAATGCTTTGTTAAAATCGTTTTTATAGTTATAAATTTTAGCGGCAATAATGTAAGCTGTATTTCTTAACCGCCCGGGCTTACTATGATTAAGCAAATAATTACAATATTTAAGCGCACTATCAGGTTTATTTAAATTGATGTAATCTTTTGCAATACGCATTGATACGATTAACCTTGCACGGGGAAAATCGTGTCCGTTTAAATATTTAAAGGCCAAATATTGTTTTTCAATGGCCAGTTTATATTTTTTAATCTTATTATAGTACGATCCTAAAATGGAGTAGGTAAAAATTGTGTTTTTATTCAAATTATTTTTCAAGCTGATTTTAAGCGATTTATTAAGATAGTTCAGTGCGCTGTCGTATTGGCCAAGGTATAAATAACCCGTACCAATACCTCTTAAATACTTGGCCATCTTCATTGTATTCGACACTTTGGTAACATAAACAACCGCCTTTTTCAGTTCATAAACCATCATATCGCTTTGCTCTACAAAAAAATAGGCTTTTGATAATTCATAATAAATATTCGACAAAACGGAATCGTTATTAAGCGATTTGTAGATAAATTCAGCCTTTTTGTAATAGGTAATACTGGTATCGTACTCTTCAGCGTTGTAATACATTCGTGCCAGATTATAATACGAATGAGCCATGAGTTTTCCGGATTCTTTTTTTTTGGCAAAGTCTAATTGTAAGTAAACATAATTCAACAGTTTTTTTGAGTAATAGGCTTTTTCAAGTAATTCATCAATCATTTTAAATTTGGTAAAATCATTCTCTAAGCTGTTTAAGCGGTTAAAAAGGGCTGTATCGTTTATTATTTCTTTTTGTTCGGGAATTTCATAGCCTTCAAAATTGGTAGCTTGTGCAAACAGAACCGATAATCCGGTTGCCAATTGAAGCAATAAAAAAAGAAATACTGCTTTTTTCATAATAAACAACAGGGGTTAATTATTAAATACATATTTGTTAATAATATCCCTTAATACACTTTCTTCAACCGGCTTGGTAATATAGTCCACACAGCCCGAATCAAAAGCTTTTTCTCTTTTTTTATCAGTGGTATAGGCTGTTTGTGCAACTATCGGCAGGTTAGGTTTGAGCTTTCTTATTTTTTGGGCAGCTTCGTAACCGTCCATTATCGGCATTTTAAGATCCATTAAAACCAGGTCGACGTTTTGATTAGTCTTACAAATTTCCACTGCTTCAACACCATGTTTCGCATGAAGCACATTAAAACCCGCATGTATTCTTTTAAGTAATATCTCAATGAACAAATAATTCAGCTCTTCATCTTCCACAACAAGAATGGTATTCTTATTTTTTTTATTATCATTTTCGGCATCAAAAATATTGGTTTTCTTATTTTTAGCAGCCGGTTTATAAGGGATTGTGATATAAAAAACAGAACCTTTTCCTTTTTTAGATTCGAGGGTTATTCTCCCTCCAATCAGCTTAACATTTTCTTTTGCAATGGAAAGTCCGAGCCCAAGCCCGCCAACATGATCGCTCAACTCTTTATTTTCCTGCGAAAAACTCTCGAAAATAATTCGGCAATTTTCGGGCTTAATGCCAACACCGGTATCTTTAACATAAATTTCCAGCAGAGGGTTGTTCTCTTCGGAATACTTTAAACGGTAACCAAATTCAACAAAACCTTTGTTGGTAAATTTTAACGCATTTTCCAATAAATTATTTATTGCCCGTTTTAACTTAATATCATCGGTAATAATTGTACTTTCCGAATCGGAGAGGCTTTTCTTCATTAACAACGAGATATTACGTTCTTTGGCTTTCCCCTCAAAATCCGAATAAAGTTTTAACAACAAATCATTCAGGCAAAAAGTGTTTTCGTAAACCGTAACCTGATTGGTAACAAGTTTTGATATTTCAAGAATATCATCAATTGCCCGCAATAATTGTTTGCCGCTGTTTTGAATTATCTGAACGTAATAGCTTCTTTTTTCGGGAGACAACTTGGGATCGTTAAGAAAACCCGAAAAGCCTAAAATACTATTCATTGGTGTACGTATCTCGTGCGACATATTTTGAAGGAATTCTGTTTTAAGCCTGTCGCTTTGCTCGGCCTTCTCTTTTGCCTTTATTAGCTCTTCTCTTTGTTTAATGTTTTCCTGTTCCAGTTTATATAACCCCAAAGCGTTATTGATTATTGCCAAAAGATTATCCTTGTTCCACGGTTTTTGTACGTATTGAAATACATGTGCATGATTAATTGCCTTTCCGATAGCGTCCATATCGGAATAACCGGTTATCAAGATACGATGAAGCCCCGGATGTTGTTCAAGAGAATATTTTAAAAACTCAACCCCTGTCATCTCCGGCATCCTTTGGTCACTTAAAACCAAATCTATTTTATTGTTATCTAAAATTTCTATCCCTTCTTTGGCTGATAAAGCAGTAAATACATTGAAATCCCGCCGAAAGGTGTCCCTGAATATCCGCAGGTTACTCTCCTCATCATCAACGTATAATAGTGTATACTTTTGCATATATTGTTTGTAATTTAAAATTTTCTCTATTTTATTTCAGGTTCAATTTATTTTATATTTCACCATTTCTCAGGATGGTTACTCAAAGTCACCTAAAATAACCTGATTAAACCCTAAAAATTTCTTTACCGTACATATTGCCGGCTTTATCTCCAACAAATATATTAATTGAATGTATATTAAAAGGAAATATATCTATCAAAAGTAATAAATTTTCGGGCTTTTTCCAAATTCAATTGTCAATACGGCTTTTAGCAGGCTTTAACCCAACACCTTTTAAAAGCCAAAACGCTTTCTTTCCTGCTCTTTTGTCTATCTTTGCACCTCATTTAAAAACAAGGATATGAGAAATCTGTTATATACGGTTTTTATTTTTACGTTGATTTTTACCGTTCAGAGCTGTTCAAACAATAACACAAAAAAGATGACCAATCCGCTTCTTCAGGAATGGAATACACCTTTCGGGGTTCCTCCGTTCAGTCAAATAAAACCCTCCGATTATGCACCTGCTTTTGAAAAAGCCATACAGGAACACAATAAAGAGATTAATGCCATCATTAACAACCACGAAAAGCCCGATTTTGACAACACCATCGGAGCCATGGCTTACTCGGGCCGGTTGCTTTCTAAAATCTCTTCTGTTTTTTACGGACAACTTGGTGCCAACACCAATGATGAAATGCAAAAAGTGGCCATGGAAATGTCGCCAAAACTTTCAAAACACGGCGACGAGATAAGCATGAATCCCGAACTTTTTAAAAGAGTAAAAGCTGTTTACGACAACAAAGATCACATACAACTAACTCCCGAACAGGAGTTTTTACTTGAAAACACCTACCGGGCTTTTGTTCGTAACGGTGCCAACCTTTCAAAAGCAGACCAGGATAAACTGAAAAAAATCAACAGCGAACTTTCGGTACTCAGCCTTACCTTTGAACAAAACGTTTTAACCGAAACCAACAATTTTAAATTGGTGGTTGATGATAAAAAAGACCTTGCCGGTTTACCCAAGTCGGTTGTTGAAGAAGCAGCCATGGCTGCCAAAGCCGACAGCCTGGAAGGCAAATGGGTTTTTACAACCCAAAAACCGAGCATGATTCCGTTTTTACAGTTTGCCGAAAACCGTAGTCTTCGCCAGGAACTTTACAACGCCTATCTGAACAGAGCCAATCACAACAACAAATACGACAACAAAAAGGTACTGACTAAAATTGTTGATCTCCGGTTAGAAAAAGCCAAACTTTTCGGTTTTAATCATTATGCCGATTACCGTTTACAAAACCGTATGGCAAAAAATGCCGACAATGTGTATAAGCTGCTGGGTCAGGTTTGGGATGCCGCATTACCGGTAGCCAAAAAAGAGGCCCGGGAGATGCAAACCATAATTGATAACGAAGGGGGAAACTTCAAACTGGCAAGCTGTGACTGGTGGTATTATGCCGAGAAAATCAGAAAACAGAAATATGACCTTGATGATAATGAGATACGGCCCTATTTCAAGCTGGAAAATGTACGCGACGGTGCCTTTATGGTTTTTAATAAATTATACGGCATTACTTTTACCCCGGTCAACAACATTCCCAAACCCCATCCCGATGCGCAGGCTTTTGATGTTAAAGAGGCCGACGGCTCACATATCGGTTTGCTTTATATGGACTTTTTTCCGCGTACTTCAAAACAAAGCGGTGCATGGCAGGGCGAATATCGCACCCATTTTGTAACACAAAAAGGCGAAGATGTAAAGCCGGTAATTACGGTGGTTTATAATTTTACCAAGCCGGGCAGCAATACCCCGTCGCTGTTGAACTTTGACGAAGTAGAAACGCTGTTCCACGAGCTGGGACATGCCATGGATGCTCTTTTTGCCAGAAATGTTTACCCGTCAACAACCATCCCTTCCGATTTTGTGGAGCTGCCCTCGCAAATGATGGAGCATTGGGCTACCGAACCCGAAGTGTTAAAAATGTATGCTAAAAATTATAAAACCGGCGAGCCCGTTCCTGACGAACTCATCAAAAAGATTAACAACAGCCGTTTTTTCAATCAGGGTTTCATCAATACGGAATATCTTGCCGCTTCCTATCTTGATATGGACTACCATACCATAACTAAACCGCTCAACGTAAGTGTAACGGATTTTGAAAAAGCAGCCATGCAAAAAATCGGCCTGATTCCCGAAATAGAACCCCGTTACCGTAGCACCTACTTTATGCACATTACCGGTGGCTACGATGCCGGATACTACAGCTATTTATGGGCTGCCGTGCTGGATAACGATGCTTTTGCCTACTTTAAAGAAACCGGTATTTTTAACAAAGAAACCGCAGCGAAATTCAGAAAATATATTCTTGAAACCGACGGCACGCAAGACCCCGCGCTTTTGTATCGTGAATTTAGAGGGCGTGATGCCAATGTTGAACCGCTTCTGGAAAGCCGGGGACTTATTCAGAAATAATATCTTTGAAACATGGAAAGTAAACGACAACAACGCATATCAAAACTTGTTCAACACGATCTTGGAGAGATATTTTTACGGGAAGTCCCGCATCTTACACAAGGCGTAATGGTAACGGTAACAAAAGTGCACGTAACGCCCGATCTGGCACTTGCAAAGGTTTATTTAAGCCTCTTCCCCGCAAAGGATAAAGAGCCGTTGCTGGCCGCCATCAACAAAGCCTCTCGCGAAGTGAGAGGCCTGCTGGGACAACGGGTTCGACACCAGTTACGCGCCATTCCAGAGTTGCGTTTTTACCTCGACGATTCGCTGGATTACATTGAACGAATCGATCAGTTACTAAAAGATGACAAGTAAAACCGAAAGAGATTAACAGATGAAATACGACCCGATAAAACGAAAACTTGGGGTGGTTTTTAACAAAACCCCTTTTCTGCGAAAAATGTTCTACAAGCTGCTTGACGTGTTGCTGTTACGCAGCTGGCATGTACACAAAGCTCTAAAAGAGTGGGAAAAATCCAATAACGGAACGCGTACCATTCTGGATGCGGGCTCAGGTTTCGGACAATATGTTTATTACATGGCATCGCGCAACGCCAACTGGAACATAAAAGGCGTGGATGTAAAACAGGAGCAGGTGGACGACTGTAACAATTTCTTTCATAAAATCGGACTTAACAACACGCTGTTTGAAAAGGGCGACCTGACCAAATTAAACGAAACCGAAAAATACGATCTGATTCTGAGCGTGGATGTAATGGAACATATTGAAGAGGATGTGCTGGTATTTAAGAATTTTTACAAAGCCCTAAAACCCGGCGGAATGCTGCTTGTTTCAACCCCTTCCGATCAGGGCGGCTCCGATTCGCACCACGACCACGACCACGAAGGAGAAGACGGCGAGCACTCATTTATCGACGAACATGTACGCGACGGCTACGGAGTACAGGAAATTGCCGACAAAATGAAGTCGGCCGGTTTCGGAAAAACAGAGGTTACCTATCAGTATGGTACACCAGGAAAAATCGCCTGGAAACTGAGCATGAAGTTTCCCATTATCATGCTCAATGCCTCTTATATCTTTTTTATTATTCTTCCGTTTTATTACCTTGCGGTGATGCCGTTCGTTCTTGTACTCAACTACTTCGACCTGAAATTAAAACACAAAACGGGAACGGGTGTAATTGCCAAAGCGTGGAAACAATAAATCGTTTGATTTATAATCCACCGGTTTTATTATGAACTGTAATTTGATATTATCATTATGCGACTTCCTCTTTTTATAGCAAAAAGATATCTGATTTCGAAGAAATCGCATAACCTTATCAATATCATCTCATTTATTTCGGTAGCAGGCATTACCGTAGGCACCATGGCACTTATTATTGTTCTGTCGGTTTTTAACGGTTTTGAAAATGTGATAAAATCCATGTATCACACCTTTAATCCCGACCTTGAAATAACGGTAAAACAGGGTAAAACCTTTCATTATTCCGGTTTTCCACACGAACAGTTATTAAACATTAACGGCGTGTACCAGCTTGTTCAGGTGGTTGAAGAGGATGCGCTGCTTAAATACAATAACCGCCAATACATCGGAAAAATAAAAGGTGTTTCTGAAAACTTTAAACAGGTTTCGGCCATCGATACCCTGGTAACCTACGGCAAGTTTGTATTGCAGGAGGGCGATGCCAATTTTGCCGTAACCGGTTCGGGTGTAGCCTGGTTTTTGGGCATCAACCTGCGCGATATTAAACAGCTGCTTTCCGTTTACGTCCCGCGACGGGGAAACGCCTCCTCGTTTTCGATGGAAAGCGCATTCAACAACAGGGTAATCCATCCGGCCGGTGTGTTTTCCATACAGCAGGAAATTGACGACAAATATGTTTTTGTACCGCTGCGTTTTGCCCGCAGCTTAATGGATTACAGCGATGAAGTTACCGCAGTGGAAGTTTATCTGAAACCGGAAACCGACGTTAACAGGATTCAACCGGAGGTTCAAAAAATAACAGGAAACGGATTTTATGTTAAAAATCGGAATCAGCAAAACGCCACCCTGTTTAAAGTGATGAAATCGGAAAGAACGGCTATTTTTTTAATCCTTGTTTTTATTCTTGTTTTGGCCTCATTTAACATGATCGGTTCAATATCGGTACTTATTGTGGAAAAAAAGAAAGATATAGCCGTTTTAAAAAGTATGGGAGCCGATAAAAAACTGGTAAGCAGGATATTTTTTAACGAAGGCCTGATGATCGGCTTTATCGGCACCTTACTCGGCCTTTCGCTGGGATTTATTATTCTCTTTTTACAACAACAGTACGGATTTATCACGCTTGGAGGTGGCAACGGTGCATTTATTATCGATGCCTACCCCGTTAAGATGTTACCGCTTGATTTTGTTTATGTTTTCGTTACGGTTCAAATAATCAGCATGATTGCTTCGTGGTATCCGGTAAAATATTTACTGCGTAAATTTGAAGATATTTCGTTAAGATAAACCTTTGTTAACCGCAGAAAACCAAAAAACTACCTCCCCCTGTCCACTTCGTTTAAAAACTCGCCGATCACCCTGATGTCTTCCTTTGGGTTGTCCTGCATGGTCATGTGGGCAGCATCTTTAATAACGGCAAATTTTGAACCGGGAACCAGACTTGCGTAATATTTAACGGTGGGCGGACGAGCTTCGTCATACTCACCGCAAATAAACAGTGTCGGAACTTTAATTTCGTGTAACCGGCCGGTACGGTCGTAGTTTTTCAGGTTTCCCGTAAACGTAAATTCGCTGGGCCCTTCCATATAATTATAGATTTCGGTGTTGATAAATCTGAAAGTTCTGTCGATATCCGCCGACCAGGGAAGTTTTCGGGCAACAAAATTTTTATAATAAACATCCATTGCCTGCTGATACTCCGGCGCATCATAAGTTCCTCTCTTTTCGTTTTCGCGAATGGCATTTTGAATGCTGTCGGGTAAGGTGGCAATCAACGTGTCGGCATCTTTTAACCACAACGGAACGCTGATGGCGGGACTGCTTAAAATCATCGCTTTTATTCCTTTGGGATATTTTAAATAGTAATCCACCCCAAGCATGGTTCCCCACGATTGACCGTAAAGATAATACTCGTTCAGCCCCAGTGCTTTTCTAAGCTCTTCAACACTATTTACAAAGCTTTCCGTATTCATCAGCGCCGTGTCGAGTTTGTTACCCGACCGTCCGCATCCCACCTGGTCAAAAAATATCACAGGCCTGTCTTTACCAAGGGCTTCAAGCGGGGTGAGGTAATAGCCGGTGGCTCCCGGCCCTCCGTGCAAAATCAAAAGCGGAGTTTTATCGCCGCTGCCAACCACTTTGTACCACACCCTGCCTCCGGTAACATTAACGTATCCCTGACCGGGAGTCAGTTTTTTATTTGGATGACCTGTTTTACAACCGGAAGTAAAAACATTTAAGGTTGTTAATATCATTAACAAGGTAAATAATCTTTTCATAACTTTAGTATTTAGTCAATTAAGTAATTGTAAATAATATCTTCAAATTGAAACATAATTTTCGGTAAAAACAAATGTACTAAACAAAAAAGATAAATATAACTTTCTGATACTTTGTTATTAAATTTATAACCAT